>JAEZQD010000041.1 GCA_023413185.1 Bacillota bacterium | reverse complement strand
CAATCTACGGGCGACGGCAATTATCAGCTAAACAACAGTATTAACATTCGGTTTATCTCAAACGACCAGCTGCTTTACCGATTGGACGCAGATGCTTTAAACTGGCAGATGTACCCGGAAGGCAATTTTGAAACGGAACAGCCCGCATGGTGGGTGCAAGGCAACGACTTTCCCCAACAGATTGAGGGGAACGCTGTGACCTGGACAATTCAAAAGGCGGGCATCTGTGGCATGCTGAAGGATTGTGACACGTATGAAGTCGATTTAATCAGCTTCACGGACGGTTATGAGCACGCCTTGCTTGCCCAGGGCAACCTAGCGGATTGTATTCATGAAACAGGTCAAAGTAGCAAAACGCAGATTGTCTTTCGCGGTGACGATGTGGTTATTCTTCGAATCACCGACAAGCAAGCGAAACAGTTTTTGCAGGAATCTGCGGGGGTTCATATAGACTTTTATCAGGAGCAGGACGAAAACAGCCCTGGGCTTCAGATAACCGGTCGGGTTAGTGACGCTGAGGGGAAATGGGGCGAGGCATTCGCCGGGCTTTATGAGTATACCGAAATTGACGAGCACCGTAGGGAAAGCAGACTAAACTACTTTACCGCTGTGGGGGATTATGAAGGAGATACCAATATCGGCGACGCCGCCTTTACCGATAACGGATTTTCGATTAAAATATGCCACAAAAACATCCGTCAGCTGATTGAGGGGTATGAATGCTATAAGGCAAGCAGCTACGAGCAGACATACGAGAAGGGTTATTGTGCAGACGTCGTATCCGAGGAAACGATCCCCGTTGTTTCGATGCCCGACTTTGTGCCGAAAAACGCCAGAGACAAGGACTACTTTGCCCCCTTGTCGGATGATTACAAGATAATGGTGATAGAGCTGCCGGACGTTAAGCAATACATTACGCATTGGTATCAGCGGATGGGCTATTGGGTTTATGGTCCGGAGGAAACTAAATCCATATCAGCTCAGCTTGTTGTTTTGGATTCATATGACGAGTTTGGGTTAATCAGCAGCCAGGTGAAGATTATCTACCCGAATGCGGAGGAGGCAAAGATGGCATCCGTTTCCGGGTCTAGCATGATTATCGCAGAGAATCTAACGGGTAAAAACAAGCGAGATGACAGCCTTGTAACGCAAGCATTCTTTGACGAGAGCGACCAGCTCGTGTTCGGGCAGGATATGTCCTCCTCAGAAACAAAAACCTATCACGGCGTTTTTGATAACGTGCGCCACCTTACCTTCGTCCCCAATCGGACATGGGTGTACAGCGGACCATATATAGCACCCATTACGGATCTGACAGACTGCCCCCCCATTTTGCTGCAGGATTTGATCTTTACCGCTGGTAAGGTATTGCCCCAAAATGTATTATTGCAAACGGGAGAAACGCTTCGCGTTACTACCTACAGCAGCAAATAGCTCTCTATTCATTGCGATGCGCTAAATCAAATAGTATAATAAGTAAACCCCGCTATTGCGTCTGCAACTGCGGGGTTTGTCATATGTTCGGGAATATCCTGTCTGGTTACTCTATTCCTTTTCTTTCCACTTAAACTCTGTCTCCAGTCGTTTTGTGAGGGCATTTAGGTTCTCGATTGTCTTTTTATTCAGAAAGTGCTCTATCTTCTCCACCTGCTCCAGCTCGTTTTCGGATTGGTTGAGCATGCATAAAAATCGCTGCAGCACGGCGTGGCGGTAAAGCAGGTAATCCCCCGCTTTTCTTCCCTTATCGGTTAACACAATATAGCCGTATTTTTGCGCATGGATATAGCCTGTGGCATTGAGATGCGTTATCATCTTTGAGACGGAGGGCGGGCTGACGTTTAGCTTTGCGGCAAGCTCCCCAATGCGCACGACCGTGCTTTGCTTGAGTAATCGGCATATCATCTCAAGATAATCCTCCATGGCGGCGGTCAGCTCACCCTCGGTTTGAGCCTGGTATCCCTTTAGGGTGTAGAACTCCTTGGGGTCGCTCATCCGTAACACCTCTTTACTTTTACCGTAACATGTTTGTGGGGGCATGGAATATGATGCACTAGGCAACAATGTTGCCCTAAACTAAGTCTATTTTAAAGGAGCATTTATTATGAGCCAACTGGAGTGCTTAAGCACAATAAAGCCCGGGGAGCGCGCTTACGTCAAAGAGCTTCGCGCCACCGGCAGTATGCGACGCCGGCTGCTGGACATTGGTCTGATAGAAAACACCGAGGTCAAATGCCTTGGGCGAAGCCCGGGCGGCGACCCGTCCGCCTTTTTGATTCGCGGCGCCGTTATCGCTATTCGTTCGGAGGACTGCAATGACATTTTGGTGGGTACCTGTTAAGGAGGATTCGTGCGATGGGTCTTACAAACAGCGCTATGGGCATAAAAGCCGTGGATTCGGGGCTCGTAGTGAAAAAACAGTCTGCGGATGACCTTGTGATTGCGATTGCGGGTAACCCAAACGTAGGAAAAAGCACGGTGTTTAACAGCTTAACGGGCATGAACCAACATACCGGCAACTGGCCGGGCAAAACCGTTACAAACGCGCAAGGATACTGCACCACACGCAGCCACAGCTATGTGATGGTCGATATCCCCGGCACCTATTCGCTGATGGCGCACTCCGCCGAGGAGGAGGTTGCCCGCAACTTCATCTGCTTTGGCGAGCCGGATGCCGTTATTGTCGTGTGCGACGCAACCTGCTTAGAGCGTAACCTCAACCTTGTTTTGCAGGCGATGGAGATCGCAAAAACGGTTATCGTCTGCGTTAACCTGATGGATGAAGCCAAACGAAAGAACATCACTATCGACCTGCCCGCCCTATCCCAAAAGCTCGGTGTGCCGGTGGTAGGGGTTATCGCGCGCAAAAAGAAAACCCTTTTGGCGCTGACGCGTACGCTGGACGCCGCCATAGACAGCAAGCTAAACCGCCGCCCGTTACAGGTTCGCTACCCAAAGCCCGTGGAGGACGCGGTGGCAATCGTCGAGCCTGTTGTGCGGGAGCTGGTGGGCACAAAGCTAAACAGCCGGTGGCTGAGCCTGCGGCTGCTTGACCCCGACCCCTCGCTGCTTTTGGAGGTCAGGGCGTTTGTGGGGCAAGACCTGCTGCAAAACGAGCGGCTGACCCTTGCCCTTGGGCAGGCACACGACATGCTTGCATCAAACGGCATAGACGGGCAGCAACTGAAGGACCGGGTGGTGGCGGGGCTGGTACTTACCGCCGAGGAGCTATGCCTTGACGTGGTATCATTCAAGACGAAGGAGTACAACGCCACCGACCGTAAGATCGACCGCGTGTTAACAAGCAAGTGGGCGGGCTACCCCATCATGCTGGGGCTGCTTGCGCTTGTGTTCTGGCTGACCATTACCGGGGCAAACTACCCGTCCCAGCTGCTCTCCGACGGGCTGTTCTGGGTGCAAGACCGACTGACCGACCTTTTTGTCGCCCTCGGCGCGCCCGATTGGCTGCACGGTATAGTGGTGCTGGGCGCGTACCGGGTGCTTGCGTGGGTGGTATCGGTTATGCTGCCGCCTATGGCATTCTTTTTTCCGCTCTTTACCCTGCTGGAGGACATTGGCTACCTGCCGCGCATCGCCTATAACCTTGATAAGCCGTTTAAAAAGTGCAGCGCGTGCGGCAAACAGGCGCTTACCATGTGCATGGGCTTTGGCTGCAACGCGGCGGGCGTAATCGGCTGCCGTATCATCGACTCGCCCCGCGAGCGGCTACTTTCCATTATAACCAACAACTTTGTGCCCTGCAACGGGCGGTTCCCCACCCTCATTGCGCTTTTGACGATGTTTTTTGTGGGGGCGCAGAGCGGTCTATTCCCCTCTGTACTATCCGCTGCCTTACTCACCGCCGTGGTGGGGCTTGGTATCTATGTTTCGTTTGCCGTAACAAGACTGCTCTCCAAAACGGTACTTAAGGGGCTGCCCTCTGCCTATACACTGGAGCTGCCGCCCTACCGCAAGCCACAAATCGGCAGGGTAATCCTGCGCTCCATCCTTGACCGCACGCTGTTTGTACTGGGGCGCGCGGTGGTGGTGGCAGCTCCCGCGGGGCTTGTCATCTGGCTGATGGCAAACATCGTTGTGGGCGATACCAGTGTATTGAACCTTTGCGCTGGATTTTTAGACCCGTTTGCAAGGCTGCTGGGGCAGGACGGCGTCATCCTCATCGCGTTTATTCTGGGACTGCCCGCCAACGAGATTGTGCTGCCGATTATCATCATGGCATATATGGCGCAGGGCAGCATCCTTGAGCTTGACAGCCTTACCGAGATGAAGCAGCTGTTTGTGGCTAACGGCTGGACGTGGGTGACGGCGATTAGCACCATGCTGTTTTCGCTGATGCACTGGCCGTGCTCCACCACGCTGATTACGATTAAGAAGGAAACGGGCAGCCTCAAATGGACGGCGCTTGCGTTTTTATTACCCACCGCCATCGGCGTTGTGGTGTGCTTTGTGTTTGCAACGGTGGCGCGGCTGTTTGTTTAACCTGCGGCATAGCTTCCCCCGCTAAAAAAGACCATCCGATGCCCGCGCAACGGATGGTCTTTTGTCGTATTGTCGGCTACGGCTTTTGCACGCCGTCATGCCACTCCAGCTTTTCAAGTGCCCACGCGGTAAGCTCGCTCAGCGACGGGTGAATCACCATCGAGTCAAAGATTGGGACGTAGGTGCCGATCTGCGGGCACATAATGCGCAGCCCGCCGATCTCCTGCGCGTTGTGCAGCGCCGCGTTGTTTGGGCTGCACTTGTGCCCCGCGTTCATCAGGTACACAAACGGCTGCAGCAGCACCGCGGCGTTTGGCCCTACGATGTGCACACCCATGATCTTTTTCTGCTCGCACACAAGCATCTTTACAAACCCGTTGTCGTCATCCTCCCTGCGGTAGCCCATCGACCTGCCGCCCACCACCTCGGAGTAATGGTTCATCGCGACCGCGTAGGGCACGCCCAGTGCCTTTACCTGCTCCTCGGTCATACCCACGTGGGCGACCTGCGGGTGCGTAAAGATTGCCCACGGCACCACGTCGTAGCTTACCGCCTTCTTCTCGCCGCCAAACAGGTTTTGCGTGAGCACCTGCGCTTCGTAGTTTGCCTTGTGGCGCAGCTGGTATTTGCCGTTGATATCGCCCAGCGCAAAGATGTGGCTTTGCGACGTCTCGAGATACTCGTTTGTAATAATCCAGCCCCTGTCGTCCAGCTCGATGCCCGCCCACTCGGGCGAGAGCAAGTCCGCGTTGGAGCGAATGCCTGCGGCGACAAAGATCTCCTCGCAGTCGACGGTGCTCATAGCCCCCGTCGCACGGTTTTGCACGGTAAGGCGCTTTGTCCCGCCCTGAGCGGCTGCGGACACCACCACGCTGCCTGTGAGCACATCGATGCCGTGCTTGACAAACTGCGCCGTGACAAACGCCCTGACCTCGGCTTCCTCCTTGGCGATTAGCTCGTTCGCGTACTCGATGATGGTCACCTTGGTACCGAACGCCGAGAAGATGTGCGCAAACTCAGCGCTAATGGTTCCCCCGCCGATGATGGCAAGGCTTTTGTAGGGTGTCGCGGGGAACTTGTCGCCGAAAAAGCGCTCGGAGGTCACATAGCCCGCGTCGTCGAGTCCCGCTATCTGCGGCACCATGGTGCGTGCGCCTGCGGCTATTACAAACCGCTCTGCGGAAAGCTCCTCGTCGGGTGAACCGTCCGCAAAGCGCACGGTCATGCTGTGTGTACCCGTAAACGCGCCTGTGCCCTTATATACCGTCAGACCGGGGATGTGACCGAGGTTATGCTCAATCTTCTTATGCAGGTCTATCTGCTCCCACATGCGGCGGGAGATGGTCTGCCAGTCTATCTTCGGCGGGCCGGTTTGAACGCCCACACGCTCGGACGACTGCAGCTCGCGCACCAAATCAGCGGGGTAGACGAGCATCTTGGAGGGGATGCACCCCTTGGTCAGGCAGGTGCCCCCGAACTTTGATTTTTCAATGATGGCGCAGCGAAGCCCCTGATTCAGCGCTTCTTCAAGCACCATCAGCCCCGCGCCGCTGCCAACTACCACCAAATCGAACTGTTTCATGGCAAGCCCTCCGTTTGGTTCTGCGTTGTTTTTTGAATGGGGAGTGTGAAAGGGTTAGTGCAGATATTTGTAGTTATTATACCATATTTTTGTGGGGTTATGGTATATGCAAGGATGCGGTTATTGCTGTCCTATTATTTTTAGAGCCATCCTAATATCTACGTTATTTTTACTCCTATACCTACAATATCTTCCGTAACTCCATACTCTATTTTCATGTCAAGAACTACTTTGGATTTCGTCTTTTTGAAATAATCCAAAACCTCTTCTTTGCCAAATGGTAGATATATACTATTGGTTATGTGAGCAAGATATTTGTCATTATCTTTTTTTACATGACTTAAAATTTCATCATCTGTTAAAGGAGCAATACTAACATTACATTCTTTTACATCAAAGAACATTTTCTTACTATCCACAAAAATATTATAATTTTGGTGTTTAGGCGATTTAATTATTACACATTTTTCTTGAGATAACATAAACTTTTTAATATTTTTATCCCGAAGATGTTTTCTAAAGCCAATTATAGTATCAATATTTACGTTGTTATTATTTGCCTCATCATAAAGAGTTCCCAATATGTCTAGTTGATTTTTTTGAACTGTATTTATCTTAATGTTATTAACAAAACAATCTAGTAGTTTGTCAATATATGTAATCCTCAAATCATTTTCAAAGTACTGTATGATGCTTAAATTACTATTGATAAAGCTATTGTCAATTACTTCAAAAATATCAATGCTAAAACTCTTGTTTTTCTTAGCAGTTTCACACGCATTAAACAGATTATTGTTTGCAAATATTCGCTCAGCAATATGCTTAACTCCAATAGTAAAATGGCTGCTATCTACCATATTGTTATAATGTATTTCATGTTCTTTATATAGCGCAATAAAAATCTCTTTAAAATCATTAATGCGTAAACAACAATCATCCCAAGTGAGCTTATCATCATAAAACAATTGAAGAAATCTGAAATATTCTTGTTGTGTTCTTTTTAAATTACTGCTACCAAAATAAATCTCGTAAAATCCAGAATAATTTTCTCTAATAATATTTTTGAGTATTTCCTTCGTATTACTAATATAGTTTTTTTCTAGTAAGTAATAAACAAAAAATTTGTCAATAACAAACCCCATAATAACTCTTTTTGCTTCATTAGGTTTCATTAGTTCCCAATTTGAGATTATGCTATATATACTTTCGATGTATTCTGTGTTTAGCAAAATAGTATTATCATCATACATTTTATCGCATATTTTATTTTTGTTATTAGCTAAAAAATGCTTAGCAAAATCTTTGTCCGTATCTGAAGCTAGTTCTTCACACTCTGACAAATAGTACAGATAGATTAATATACAAAAAAGAGTTTTTGTTTCATGCGTACTGTTTTGATTGAAATAATCACAATAGTCATTTACATATGTAGCTTCTAGATTTTCTTTATCATGTTCACAAATGAGAAGCCTAAAATAACTGACAATATTCCTGTTCAGTACAGACAATTTAATGCCGGAATAAGGATTTTTCTTTTCTTCCCGAATTAAGTGTTTTACTACAAAATACAAGGTGTTTTTAGCCATTAAAGGCGCATTTGCGTTATTTTTGTTATTAACAAATATACTCATATAGCAATGTGCTATGTAGCTATATAGCAAATACGCATTTTGCGGTCTATTTTCGTTCTGACTATAGTTGATGTTACGAAACAATTCCAGTGTTAAATTTATCAAAGTATCCTTGCTGAAGATTTCCTTCCAATTAAATCTCGATAATGATTTTCCAAATTCATAATAAATGTCATCAAATAATGTGAGATTAATTTTGTCATTATTATTTGCAATTATTTCATTAAATTCATTACATTGTTTATACATTACATACATCAACTCGTAAACTTTAAAAACCTGATCTGCATTTCCATTTTTAAATGTATAACTTATTACTAATAAAACATCTTTCTGAACTTCATTTAGGTAATTGTTACTTTTGTTGGATGGATTACTAACTCTTCTAATAACTTCTATTAGTTGCGTAGCGTTATCAAGCCATACATCACTCTTATTAATAATATCCATTGATTGTAAATTAGCTATTAGCAACAAAGTGTTTTCAAGAATGAACCTTTGATTCTTACTTTTGGTATAATCAATATGCTTCAACTTCAGTAGCAAACTGTTTTTAATCTCCTCTTGTATAGACGAAGATACGACAACTTGATAAATAGACATAATCATATAGATATTAAGAACAATGCTTATTACGAATAGTGATATTAGTAAATTCAATAATAACATAGATAAAAATACATAAGAGACCAACAAAAGTGCAACTTCTAAAATAATTATAACTTTTAGCTTTAACAACTTGGGCTTTTCATCCATAACATATTTCGCAACATTTTTTCCATAGTACTCTTTTCCAAATATATGTGAAAGCAATGCTATAAGGGTTATACATAAGGTACTTGTCGATGCTTGTATAGAAAAAAGATTGTTGAAGTGAGAAAAGTAATCCGCATCGTTAATTTTGATTATGCAGAAAGTTGGAATACTATACGGAAGAAATGTACCGATACATCCCAATACAAAAATAGCAACTATCAGAAATAAAATTGCAATCTCCCATATTGTTGTTCTAAAAATGTCTCGCCTTCTGCTGTCCATACTAATCCCCTTATTAGTTGAGAAATAATAATATATCAATATAGTAACATACAATCAAAAAAAGTAAATATATAGAACACAATGTCTAATAATAAACTATTGCTTCCCTACTCCATATATCAAATCTCAAAAACAGCATCCATTTCCCAAACGCAAACAACCCGAACCCACCGCAAAAACGGGTTGGGTTCGGGTTGCCTATTATTTCACCAATGAAATAATCAAATGAAAACGAGTATCGCCTAACCCCTGCGTCCGGTCAGCTCCACTGCCTGCAGCTGCGCCTTTACGCACAGCTCTGCCGCCTTGAAGGCGTGCTCTTGGGTCATGGCGTTCTCGGTGCGGTTTAGGCAGTCGAGCACCAGCGCCCCGAAGTAGGGGAAGCCGACCTGCCCGTGCACATGGAAGTGCTTTTCGCCCTTGCCGTTTGCTAAAAACAGGTGGGCGGGGCTGTCCGGCACGCCGATGTTCATATACTTGCGCTGCTCAATATAGCCCTCGGTGCCCAAAATAAAGCTGCGCCCGTCGCCCCACATCTGTAGTCCGTCGGGGGTAAACCAGTCCACGCGGAAGTAGCCGGTCGAGCCGTTGTCGGTTACAAGCGACGCGTCGCCGAAGTCGTCAAGCTCGGGGTGGTCGGGGTGGTTGTAGTTTGCTATCTGGCTGCGGACGATGCTAGCATCCTTCGCGCCGGTGTAGAACAGTATCTGCTCTATCTGGTGGCTGCCGATGTCGCACAGGATGCCGCCGTACTGCTCCTTTTTAAAGAACCAGTCGGGGCGGTTTGCGGGGTTGCCCACGCGGTGGGGACCCATACCGATCACCTGCAAAACCCGACCGATGGCACCCTCCTCTATCAGCTGCCCCGCAAAGATTGCGGTTTCGCAGTGCAGTCGCTCGGAGTAGTACACGGCGTACTTTTTGCCCGTTTTGGCGCACATCTCTTTGGCTGCCGCCAACTGGTCGAGCGTGGTCAGGGGCGCTTTGTCGGTAAAGTAGTCCTTGCCCGCCGCCATCACACGCAAGCCGAGTGCACAGCGCTCGCTGGTTACGCAGGCACCCGCCACGAGCAACACCTCAGTGTCGAGCAGCACCTCATCCTCACTGCGCGCGATGGTAGCCTGAGGATACTGCTTTTTAAAGCTCTCCGCCTTGGCGGGGTCGGGGTCGTACACCCATTTGAGTGTACCGCCCGCCTCTACAAGCCCGTTGCACATGCCGTAGATGTGCCCGTGGTCAAGCCCCACGGCGGCAAACACGAACTCGCCCGGCTTTACAACGGGGCTTGCCTTGCCCACGGGTGCATAGTTCATACCGTCAGATGTGTTCAATGTGTTACACCTCATTATATCGTAGTTGAGTTAGATTTAAGTTTACAGCTTCATCTTGTAGTCGCTGCCCACGGTGATGTCGCCGCCTAGGTCTTCTAGGGATGTGCTCTTCTCAAAAAAGCGCGGTGTGCTTTTTAGAATGCCCTCCACCGTATAGAACGGGTCGTCCTTTTTCAGCGGTAGCTCCACGGTGCAGCCAAGGCTGCCCGATTTGAAGATGGACGTAATCATCTCGATGGTCTTGCGTCCGTCCTCCCCCGAGATTGCGGGGCGCGCGCCTGTTTCGATTGCAGTGAGCACGTTTTCAAGCTGTCCCGTATGCCCGGTGTAGGGCAGCACGGGCAGCTTACTCACATACTCGGTAAGCTCCTGCTCCAGCTTCTCATTCGGCACAGGGAAACCGTTTGGCTGTGACGTACACGCCGCCACCTTCCACGGTGCGGAGACCCTTGCCTTTTCGCCCTGGAAGATTACCTGCTGCTCCTCGCCGTGGTGAATCACAGAGCTTGTAATTTGGGCAAGCACACCCTTAGGGTACTGCAAAACCGCAATGGAGATATCCTCCACCTCGGAGTTGTCGTGTGCGGCGTTTGAGAGGATGGCGGTTACCTTATCGGGCAGGTTCATCATCCACATCAGCATATCGATGTGGTGCACTGCATGGTTTAGGGTGCAGCCGCCGCCTTCCTTGTCCCAGCGTCCGCGCCACCACAGGTCGTAGTAGCTGTGCCCGCGCCACCAGTGGGAATCGACCTGTGCATGCAGCACGTTGCCGATTAGTCCCTCGTTAAGGATATGCTTTAATGCCTGTATCGGCTCACGGAAGCGGTTCTGCGCTATGACAGACAACATCTTGCTGCTTGCCTTTTCGGCTGCGAGCATCGCATCGCATTCCTCCAGGCTTGCCGCCATCGGCTTTTCTACCACCACGTTGCATCCGGCGTTTAGGCAGTCAATCGAAATCTGGGCGTGGCAGTAAGGCGGGGTACAGATGCTCACAAGATCAATCTCGTCCGCCATCTGCGCGAGCATCTCGGTATGGGATGAAAACGTCCGTGCATCAGTTAGGTTTAAGCGCTCTTTTGCGTCGGTGGCGCGCTCGGGCAGAATGTCTGCCAGTGCCACAACCTTGCATCGCTTTGGGAATGTCAAAAATCCCTCTAAATGAAGCCTTGAGATATTACCTACTCCGACGATTGCTACTTTAATCATGTTATCACCTCATAAAATAATGGATCTCCAACCATTTATTTAACGCTGCACGCAGCGGTCTGTGCAAATTCGGTTTTGGTATCTATATGCCGACGATAAAAAGCCACTGTGCGTTTGTAGCCAGTGCTTTGTTTGCCATGCCGTTGTGTGTTGTGCGATTATGCAGGTAATCCCAGCTAAAAGGGATGTTTGCATCATACAGTTTTTCTCGGGCGCGTTTTTAAAAATAGAGGAGGCTTGCAACCTGTTGACTGCAAACCTCCTCCTAAAACACTTCGTTGGTTACTACGGGTTTGGTGGGTTATTTTACTTTTGCAGCACGCTCGTCAATTACTGCCTGAGCGCCGGAAGCAAGCCAATCGGCAATGCCTGCATCCCACTTCGCGTCGAACTGGTCAGGCTTTGCGGTTACTGCTTCTGCAAGTAAGGTCCAGCCCTTGTCAACCAATGTCTGGCTAACGGGAGCAGCCGCGGTCAGGGTAAGTCCGGGAACGACGAGCAGGGGCTTCGCATCTCTCATGGAATCGTCATAAGCCTTGAGAACCAGAGCGGGGTCTACGCCATAAGAAAGCGCTGTAGCCTTAACGTTGTTGGCATCATCGCCGGTGTCAACGCCGTTGATCATGATGGTGTAGTCTAAGTTATTACCGGAGTTCATGATTTTTGCGCCTTCGGCAGGCTTAACCACCGGTATACCGTCTACGAGATCGTGGGTAACGCCTTCTTCGCCAACCTGCAAGAAGTAACGGTTCTCAAACTTCGAGAGCCAGTTTACATAACGCAGAGCGGGTTCGATATTCTTGCTGGTAGAGGGGATAAAGAAGTTCAGACCAGCGGGCTCGTATGCGCCCTTCGTGTACTTACCAGCAGCATCCTCGAAGCAGTCAACGCTTACATAGGTAGCACCAGGTACGTTTGCCTGAAGATCCTTCTGCAGACCAGGGTTCGGACGGTAGGGTTGATCCCAGTTGTGGATAAACGCACCAACCACGCCGCTCTTGATGAGGTTATCGCTGTTTACATCGTCGGTATGCAGTGCAAACTCGGTGTCGGTCAAGCCTTCGTTGTACAGCTTGTTGAGGTAGCGAACGCCCTCTTTGTAGCCGGGCACAAGGAAGTCACGCTCAATAACGTTGTTGATCCAGCGATCCTTCTCGCTTACATTCGGGTCGATGAACGACTCAATCAGGGTGCGTGCACGCCAGCGAACGTCTCTAGAGCCGATGATGAAGGGGATGATGTTGTTGCCAACGCCGCCGGGATCCTTTGCCTTGAATTCCTTAAGCATGTTGTAGAATTCCTCGCGGGTTGTGGGGGCAGCCATGTTCAGTTTGTCCAGCCAATCCTGACGAACAAAGGTGCTAACCGCAGCGGTGTTAACGCGGCGAGCGGGGATGGAGAAGATCTGTCCGGTCTCTGTGGTCTGACGGGCAATCAGTCTCTGACCAGGAACTGCCTCGTCTTCGCCAAGGAATTCATCCAGTACAGGCAGATATTCGTCAATGTAAGGAGCAAGGTCAACCAGACCGCCCATCTCGCGGTAGGTGGTAATCAGGTCGGCGCTGTAGGTTACGCAGATGTCGGGCGCTGTTCCCGATGCCATCAGGTTTGTGAGCTGCTCCATCTCTTCCCAACGGGAAACAGGAACAAAGGTAACGCCGATGTTTTCTTCTTCAAGAATCTTCTGCTTAATCCAATCGGTGTAGAAGTTGTTTGTGGGGTCGCTTCTTCCGCCGTCTGTACCGCGGTCAAAGATCTCCACAGTAATCTCGGTGTACTCGGGCTTCGCATCAGAAGGTGCCTCAGATGCAGGGGTCGAGGATGGTGCAGGCTGGGGCGCAGCAGGTGTACAAGCGGCCAATAAACCAATGACCATCATGCATGCCAAAAACAAGGAAATACCTTTTTTCATAATAATCCTCCATTCTATTCATAAGAGCATACGACCATGTATGCAAGAGTAACAATAATAAACCCGTTATCCCTTTACCGCGCCCACCGTAACGCCAGAGATAAAGTACCTCTGTGCAAACGGATAAACCATTACGATGGGTACCGTGGCAAACATAACGCTCGCCGCCTTTAAGCCTTCACTCGCAGTCGGCGCACCCCCCGCGACACCCTCTACCTGGGAGACCTCGATGGCCGACAGGTTGTTGATAATCTGGAACAGCTTGAGCTGAATGGGGGCAAACTTGGGGTCGGTCATATACATAAGTGCATCGGAAAATCCGTTCCAACGTCCCACCGCGTAGAATAGCGCAAGCGTCGCTAACACCGACGTGGAAAGAGGAAGATATACACGCGTTAGTACCGTAAAGGGGTTTGCCCCATCAAGCTCCGCCGACTCGCGAAGGCTTGCAGGAATACCAAAGAAAAAACTACGCAGGATAATTACATTGAAAACCGAGATACAGTTTGGGAGAATGAGCACCAAAGGATTGTTGATGAAATCAAGATCCTTCATCAAAATGTAGTTTGGTATGGTGCCCGCGCTGAAATACATGGTTAATATAATTATTGTGCTGATGACCTTTCTGCCTTTGAGCCAGTCGTAGGTCAGGGGGTAGGCACAAAGGATGGTCATAACCATTGACACCGTTGTAGCGATAAGTGTCAGAATCGCCGTCCAGATCATCGAACGGGAAAACGCTGCGTCCTTGAATACATAGATGTAGGAGTCGAGTGAAAACTCAACCGGCCAGAAGGAGACCTGACGGTTAATAATTGCATTCGTTGAGCTGAGTGAACGTGCGATGATATTGATAAACGGCAAAAGACATGCCAAGATGATAAAAAAACAAACGATAGCAATAATCCAATCCACGATTTTCGTTGCTTTGGTTTTTACCACGCGGCTTGTGGATTCAATATCCTTAACCTTTTTCGTGTTGCCCATCGTATTCCTCCTCGTTAACATAGTATCGAAATCACTGCGTCGGGGGATGCTACGGATTCTGTTTGCAGTACTAAATCAGCATCCGACTTTGGCAAAATACTGTTACCAGATGCCCCGTTCTCCGAACCGTTTTGCCAAGAAATTCGCGATCGATAAGAAAATGACACAAACGACCGACTGGAACAACCCGATTGCCGCAGTATATGAGAATTGGAAGGAGCGGATACCAACACGGTAAACCAGTGTACTGAGTACATCAGCCACCGATCTCACCAGATCGTTACCCATTGCATAAGGACGATCCAGTTCAATTCCCAAGATACGTCCGAGGTTCATAATCAAAAGTACCACAATGGTGGAACGAATACCCGGAAGTGTAACGTTCCATATCTTACGCAAACGTCCTGCGCCGTCCACCTCCGCTGCCTCGTACAGCTCGGCGTTGATACCTGTAATGGCTGCAAGAAAGATGATGGTGTTCCACCCAATATCCTTCCACAACCCGGCAAAAACATAGGTGCCAATCCACAGTACATTGTCTGTCAAAAAGTCCACTGGACCGATACCTAAGTTGGAAAGCGCCATGTTCACTACACCGGTCTGCGGCGCAAGCAGCTGTTTTGCCATACCGCTGATGATAATCCAAGACAAAAAGTGTGGCAGATACGCAATGGTCTGGGTAATGCGTTTATACCGCTTAAATGCAAGCTCGTTGAGTAGCAGCGCAAGCATAATTGCAGAAGGGAAGCTGACAATCAGGTCCAGCGTATTAAGCAAAAACGTGTTGCGAAGCGCGTTGTAAAAGTCACGCGATTGAAGGGTTTGTTCAAACCATTTTAGTCCTACCCAAGGCGAATCCCAAACACCTTTAAACAGGTTGAAGTCTTGAAACGCCATGACAATATTGGTCATGGGCACATAACGAAAGATGATAAAGAACGCCATGGGAAGAAGGAGCATCAGGTAAAGCATCCAAGATTGTTTGAAATAGTTCATTCTTCGCGCTCTTTTTTTATTGATTGCCTCAGTGCTTATTTGCGCTTTTGCTTGCATATCGTTACCCCCTATGGATATATTTTTCTGCCTCTTTCATCGGGTATTCCGGCTTTACGGAAAAAGTACGTATTTACGACATCCCGCCATTCCTTGGCGTTATCGAGCTGCCTGATAAAGCGCGACCTTACTGATAGATAGGTTTCCTGCGGCAGGCTTCCCTGCAGCGAGTCCCATGTTGCCAAAAACTCCTCCACATCCGTAACGCCCTCAAAATGAGAATCGTAGATATCCTGAAGCAGGGTCTTTCCGTTGTTTAGCACAAAGTCGTACCGAACACGGTGGAAGAACAAGAGCAGCTCTTGCGGGCAGGAGGTTACATCGTCAAACAGAGCGGTCAGGTATGGGTCGTACTGCCGGGTAAAGCCGGTGCCCTTTGCGGTACGGTCAACGCCGACAGCCTCGTGGGTTGCGCGCAGGTAGGTTCCCCATTTCATATACTCGTAGCCTTCGGGGTTTGGTCCGTAGTGGTGATGGATATTCACCATCCAGCCGAGCCCTCGGGGCGATGTGTACTTTTCAAAAGCGCTGCGAGATTTCATCATGATGTCGGTTACCGCAGTGACAACCTCAGGCTGTGTGCCAAATGTAAGCCGAACCCACTCATCTGTAATCTGCTGCGCGGTAAGGGCAGGGTTCCACGCCAATCGTCCGAACGCGTAGAGGTTTGCCTGTGCCAGCGTGTGCCCCGTCCAGTTTTGCTCGTCGCCGACATTCGAGACCGCTGAAACGGTATCGATTTTGCCGCCGACAAGGTCACGCAGTGCCCTCGTTGCGTCTACCGGAAAGGAGAATACCTCCTCCCAATGAACGGCAAGGTTATATAAATCGATCTGCTGACCGGTGTACTCTTGGGAAATTTGAAGCTCCAATGCCATGCGCGTGCGGTCTAACGCACCAAACAGCGGCGAGTTGGGCTCGCGCACCTGAAAATCACTCGGACCGTTTTTTATCTGAAGAATTACATTGTCGTCAAACACGCCGTCAAGTGGCTTAAACAGCTCATAGGCCGCCTTGGGGCGGTCGGTTTCATAGTCGCGCCAGTCCTGTTGGCAGTTGTAGATAAAGCACCGCCAATAGACAACACCGCCGTGCGGAGCCAGGGCTCGGGCAAACAGGTTGGCACCGTCGGACTGCAAGCGTCCGTGGGAGGCGGGACCGCTCTGAAACTCGGAATCTGCCTTGACAAGATATCCAGACAGGTCGGGCACATGGCGGTAAACCTCATTTGTCTTTTGGATCCACCAATCGGCAACCTCCTGGTTCAGCGGGTCTGATGTGGGCAAGCCGCCAACAACCACGGGGCTGTTAAACGAGATGGAAAGCGCAAGCCGAATGCCGTAAGCACGAAAGATGTCAGCAAGCGCCGCAAGTTTGGGAAGCTGACTTGTATCAAGCAGAAGTGCGCTGTCAACAGACACATTCACGTTGTTGATTGATACCGTATTAATCCCGATCGAGGCAAGCAGTCTTGCATAATCCTGCATGCGTTCAGGGCAATAGTCTAGTCTGCCATCTTTAAAAAAGAAGGAGTTTCCCGCATAACCGCGCTCGATGCTCCCGTCTGCGTTATCCCAATGGTTTATCACTCTGCGCGATACCGCGGGGGCGGACTGCTCAGAGATTTGATCGACACGCCTTCCCTGTGCCTGTAAACGCAAAAGTGCAAACACGCCATACAGCACACCGTTTTGATCCGCGCCCTCAACCAAAACCCAATTTAAGTCGCCGTGTATCCGAAAGCCCTCACCGGGCAACTCGCGGTTTATTGTAAGAGAAATGGTATTCGGTGCATCGTCGTTCCAAACATCCTCTCCGAACAACCGCTGCATCCCTAAGAAACACTCCTGCTTTGCGGTGTCGGTTATTTCAGAAGAAGCAACAAGACGAAACGAATGACCTAATCTTCGGGGTTGCGGCTGAAGCCAAGCGTTGTATTCGCGGTACTGCAATTGTTTTACCATCTTCAAGACCTGCATTTTTCGTAAGGTTTTGTAATGTTATGTAATATGCACAAAACAAGGTCGATATATTCTGCGATTTGAGTTGATTATACCATGACATTTTTGTAATAGACATAAAAAAAGCATGGATTATTTGTATTTATTATGGTTGCTATGGTTTGCTATTTGAGCAATAATGGTTAAAATGCATCTGAAATGCGTCATAAAACCGTTGTTTTTTGCCCTTGTTATTGGTTAAACACAACATTATTTCTTCAGATTAACCAACATTTATATCTTTTGTATGCAGTACTTGCACAGTTTTATTTTTTTATGTATTATTAAGATGCTTACAATTTTTCGTATTTATTACCACAGCTCCGGCACAATTGTGCCCCAGACCGCGCGCAGGATATCAAACGCGCACCGTTCATTGTGCGCAGTAACCGTAACAACCGCTCGACAGTCCCTAAGCACAATGCTGTACTGCCCGTATTTTCCGTCCGCGCGCACGGTGTTTGGAAGCGTACACCGCCACAGTTGGTAGCCGTACCCCTGCTGCGTTTCGCTGTCGGGAAATCCGCGTACCGCTACGGTATCGGTCTGTGCCTGTGTGATATACTTGCACGATACAAGCTGCTTATCACCCCATCTGCCCTCATTGAGCAGCAGAATGCCAAGCCGCGAGAACTCCTCGGTGTTTAGAAAAAGACCAACCGCTCCAAGGCTGTGCCCTTGCGGACAGGTGTGCCACTGTGGGTTATAGATATCAAGCGGCGCAAACAGGCGCGGCATCAGGTAGTCACGCAACGTAACGCCGCTTACCTTTTCGATGATGCGCGAAAGCATATAGGTGCTGCCGTTGTCGTAAAAAAACGCCTCCCCTGCCGGGTAATCCATCGGCGTTGAAAAAAAGAGCTCTGCCCAATCAAGTTTACGCTCATGCGACTCCTCCAGGGTGGAGAACAGCGAGCTGTTGTGCCCCGCGCGCATCTGCAAAAGATCGGTTACTGTAATTGCCTCGCTCCCCGGCTGGGCGGTGCCGCGGTACTCGGGAAAGAAGTCCAGTGCCTTGTCGCCAAGCGTAAGCAGCTTTTCGTCCGCCGCTATTCCAACCGCCATTGAGGTGAACGCCTTAGAGCCGGAAAACAGATGTACGCGCTCGTTGCTGCGAAAACGATGCTCGATGCTTTGTTTGCCCTCCCTGTACAGATGGATGCCGTAAACGCCAAGGTCGTTTTCTTGATTTGCTTTAATAAAGCCGTTAAATATGGTTGTGCTCATAGGGATTTGTCCTCCTCTTAATGCGTAATGCGCTATCATGCCAAATATAGTATGCCTTGTATGTAGGCTTATAAAGCAGCCGACAAGGTGTAATATTTGCACATATATCTTTGAAACTATGGCTATGTTTAAGAAAGGATTGGTTGTGAAAATGGATGTTTCGTATGACGATATTATCATGGATGCCAGTTACTATATCCACCGCAGATGTACGCCAACCTGGAGCATCGAGTCAAGCGTAATTGATTTTATTGACGTTGCCTACATCGTAAAGGGTAAGGGAGAATACACAATCAACTCAAAAACCTACACCGTCGCACCGGGGGATCTGATCTGTGCGCCGGTGGGCAGCACACGATACGCCTCTGTATGCCCCGATGACCTAATGGAGCTGTACAGCATTAACGGAAATGTTTACCTTAAAAACGGGCAGGAAACCACCCTTCCCTTTCCGGTGCACTCTCATGTCGGGCTTCACCAGGACATCATCTCGCTGTACCGCGAGCTAAACGCCGCGTGGCTTTTGCGTGACCCGGGGTACACCATGAAGGTTCGCGCTTTATTGCTGATGATTTTGCAGCGCTATTTTCAGATAATCGTCTACAAGAATGACACAAGCACGGTGGATCATCGAATTAAGCGGGTACTGCGGTATATGATAGACCACTACTATGAGCCGCTTACCGTGCAGAACATGGCGGATTTAACGGGGCTGAGCGCCGTATACTTCGGCTACTTTTTTCAGCAGGAGACGGGGATGTCATTTCGCCAATACCTGACCTCCATCCGACTAAACCGCGCCGAGGATATGCTGCACAGCGGGGAGTATAACGTCAGCGAGGTGTCTGCCGCGTGCGGATTTTCGGACATCTTCTATTTTAGCAAGGTGTTTAAGGAAAGCCGCGGCATTCCACCCTCCAAGGTCATCCGTTCCGGAAAGTAACTGATTATGGTTCTTGTATAAACGCGCAAAGCCGCTACGCCTTTAGGGGGCATAGCGGCTTTGCGCTCGTTTGCCGCCGCCCCCCAAATCAGGTCGGCGGATTATTGCAGGAGGTCATTGTATCGAAGGTTGTTTCGTAATCAGGTTTTATCGCCATACGAGAGCGTGTCCCATATGCCGGTGAGGTAGGTAACACCCATGGCGCGGTCGTACAGCCCATAACCGGGTCTTCCCTTTTCATCCCACACCATACGCCCGTGGTCGGGACGGATGTACCCGTCAAAGCCCCCGTCGTAAAACGCGCGTAGGATGGCGACCATGTCTAGCGAGCCGCAGGCGGACGGATGCGCCGACTCGTAGAAGTCTCCGTTATCAAGATGCTTGAGGTTGCGAATATGAGCAAAATGAACGCGAGACGCAAACTCCCTGACGATTGCCGGCACGTCGTTTGCGGGGTCTGCACCCAGAGAGCCGGTGCAAAGCGTAAGCCCGTGGTAGGGGCTTTTATTTAAATCTAAAAAGCGTTTGATGTTTTCTCTGCTGTTGATTAAGCGTGGCAGCCCAAATATCGGCCACGGCGGGTCGTCGGGATGAATGGCCATCTTGATATCCAGCCGCTCTGCCCACGGGATGATTGCGTCGATAAAATAACGCACGTTCTCCCAATACTGCTCCTGCGTAACGCCGTCGTACTGCTTAATAATCTCCTGCACACGCGCCATCCGCTCGGGTTCCCAGCCCGGCAGCGCAATGCCGCCGCACTGCTGTGCATAGCGGTCCGCCAGCTCCTGCGGCGTGGTGGAGAGGATAAAGTCGCGGCTGAAATACATCGTCTGGGAGCCGTCGTCAAGATCGTGATACAGATGGCTGCGCGCCCAGTCCAAAACTGGCATAAAGTTGTAGCAGATTACCTTGATGCCGATGGTGGCAAGGTGCTTCATCGTCTCGATATACGCCTCAATCTTCTCGTCTCGTCCCGGGGCGCCGAGCTTGATGTCCTCGTGGATGTTGACGCTCTCGATTACCTCGGTTTTAAGCCCCGCCTCGGTGACCTGACGGTGCAGCTCCTTCACTTCCTCCAGCGACCACACCTCACCCGCCTGCTTGTGCATAAGCGTTGTTACAACGCTGTCGATGCACGGTATCTGACGGATATACGACAGCGGTACGGGATCCTGTTTTTCCCCAAACCAACGGAATGTCATCTTCATATTGCAATCCATCTCCTTTGCTTGGTTAACTTATTTTAAGTCCAGATATTCCTTTAGTGTACGCCGCACGGCACCCTCGCCCTGCAGCATAGACAGAAGCATTGCTGTTACGGTCTGCGCAAGACCCGCTTCGTACAGGTCCACACCGAACAACGCCGCATTTTTAAGAATCGGCTCCAGCTTGTTGCCGACGCTCTGCGGGTCATCCGCCTTTATGCCTTGCAGCGCGGCGCGCATCTGCTCAAGTAACGGGTCACTGCTTACCTGCATCGGGCTTTGGGCGTCATTCACGCCCAGCAGGTAGCGCAGCCACCCTGCCAGTACCAGCGATATCCCCACCAGCTTACCGGTGTCCAGCTCGGGCGACGCCATATACGCCTTAATGGTCTCGCCGAAGCGGATGGGTATCTTTTGGCTGGTATCGCAGGCAATGCGCTGCGGGGTGTCGGGGATAAAGGGGTTGGGCAGGCGCTCGATTACCACCTCATCCAAAAACGCGCCAGGGTCGATGATGCCGGGGTCTGTTACAACCGGCATACCCTCGACATACCCGATACGGCGAACGAGCGCACAAAGGTGCCAGTCGCTCATCTCGTCGGATATCTTTGTGTACCCCAGCAAGCAGCCGAACACGGCAAGGGCCGTATGCAGCGGGTTTAAGCAGGTGCAAACCTTCATGCGCTCCACACGGTTTACCGTATCGCGGTCGGTAAAATAAACACCCGCCCGTTCAAGTGGCGGTCTGCCCGCGGGGAAGTCGTCCTCAATCACAAGATACTGTGATACCTCGGCGTTTACAAATGGGGCGATGTGCGTGCCCTTGGTTGTAACAATCGGCTGCATATTCTCAACACCAAGGCGCGCGAGCTCGTCGCTAATCTGTGCCGCGGGACGGGGGGTAATCTTGTCAATCATACTCCACGGGAACGAGACGCGCGCCCCGTCACACAGGTAACCGACAAACCCTTCGTCAACAAGTCCGCCCTTTTGCCATAGGCGTGCGATGCCCAAAACCGCATCCTTTAGCTTTTGCCCGTTGTGGCTGCAATTATCCATGCTAACAAGGGCAATCGGTGCGCCACCGTCTTGGTAGCGTGAGTAAAGCAAC
Source organism: Bacillota bacterium (assembly GCA_023413185.1). Lineage (GTDB taxonomy): Bacteria > Bacillota > Clostridia > Oscillospirales > Ruminococcaceae > Acetanaerobacterium. The sequence continues at coordinate 37,573 of JAEZQD010000041.1, read as the reverse complement.
GATGTCAGCACCGCGATGACATGCGTGGGGCGGTTGGGACCGCCTACGACATCATTCCACACAACGGGAAGCAGGGTGCCCGCCATATCATACAGCCCATACCCCTTTTCGGTAATGGTAAAGCTAACCATCTGCAGCGTTTTTGCTCGGAAAATATCTTGCAAAATTACAAATGACTCTTGGGCGATGACCCCCCCCGCAACACTTGCGATTACGCGCTTGTCGCTTTTGCCATCCGCGCGCAGGGTAACGAGCAGCGTTAAGCTGTCGTAGGGCTGATAGATGCTGCTAATGAGCTCGGGGTCAAACGTTTCCACCGCAACTATTCCGCTCTGCGCCACGCCGTCGTTAAGCAGTTTATCCTGCAATGCGGCAATATAGCCGCGAAAGATGTTTCCCGCTCCGAAATGCACCCATACGGGGTTATTGCGCGTTGTATCTGCCACAGCTTTGGGGTCATAGGCGGGTACCTCTATCTGCGCCTGCCGCCATGCGCCAGTATCCAGTAATCCGTTGTAATTCAGGTTCATCGGTAGGTGTTCTCCCTTCGTGGCCTGCGGTGTTTCATGCCGTGACTTAAGCTATTTGCTTTGTTACAGAAATTATACACAACTCGATGACAAGAATAAAGATGTGTCCTTATTATGTACAAATATTCGTTGGTTATCGTAAATTGTATGCCCAAACTGTCGCAGCTGCCCTCTTCCATTTATACCCGACTTGGCTGAATCCTTTTGCGGCTATTGAAAAGGAAATCGTTTCCGTGTTATGCTTAACTATAAACAAAGCCAACCCCTACCCATAAAAAAAGGAGGATACCCTTATGCGCGATACGCACGACTGCACGCACTGCAAAAACAACCTGTGTATTCACAAGGTGCCCATCTTTTCAGGGCTTGACCACGAGAACCTGCTTCGGATTGTTCCGCTTATTGTGCATAAGGATTACGAAAAAGGCGAGCGCCTTCTGACCGAGGGGGAGCTGCTTGATTCTATTACGATATTAAATATGGGCAGCGTCAAGGCGTTTAAGTACACCCCGGACGGCAGGGAGCAGATCTTATACGTGTTCTCGGAGGGGGATTTTTTCGGCGAGCAGTTTTTGCTTAGCAGTCATACTGCCGGCTACTCGGTAGAGGCGCTGGAGGCTGTTAAGACCTGTACGCTTTCTAAGGCGCAGTTTAACAAGCTGCTGTACGCATACCCGGGCATATCCATTAAGGTGATTGCAGAGCTTGGTTTGCGCATTGCAAGGATGGAAAACGCGTTTCAGAGCATGGGTATTCGCAATGTGGATGCCAGAATTGCGAGTATGCTGCTGGAATACCACGAGCGGTACGGGAATATGCAGGACGGACTCATCCATCTGCCGCTTAGCCGCGAGGGCATGGCAAACTATATGGGAATTGCGCGGGAAACCATGAGCAGAAAGCTTAGCCAGCTCGAAAACGATGGCATTATCTCCTCGGTAACCAACAAGGCCATTGTGATTAAAGACAAGCAGGCACTCAGGCAGCTGTCGGGGCAGGTCTAAGCGGGTGCTTCTATGAGTATTGTACAAACGCCCGTGCATTAAGCCGGTACTTGCTGATGTCCGCTTGCAAAATGTTTATGAAAGCCATGCTTTGTTTGATTTGAATCACAGAAAATACCCCTCCTTGCTGATATGATTAAGCCATACTAAATCAGGGAGGGTATTAACATGAAATTTGCAGATGGAACTTGGACGGTAGGTGCTGTTGTTGCGCAGCTGCCCGAAGCGGCGGAGGTGTTCGGCTCGGTCGGCATTGATTATTGCTGCGGGGGCAACCGCCTGCTGCTGGAGGTAATCAGGCAGCAAGGCATTGACAAGACAGCACTTTTTAACACGCTGGAACAGATGCGCAAAGATAGAGCCAACGGCTACAAAGGGCTGGGGCACCGGTTTACCGAGATGGAGCCCACCGTGCTTTCCACCTACATTGAGGATACGCACCACGTATATCTGCGCAGTGCGCTGCCAAAACTATCAGAGCTTTTAAACACGGTGCTTCGCGCCCACGGTAAAAACCACCGAGAGCTGTTTGCCGTGTACAGCACCTTCGGTCGCCTAAAGGGAGACATCGAGCAGCATCTGCTTAAGGAAGAAGCGCTGCTGTTCCCCTCTTTTGCCGATGAAGCGCACAACCGGGACGAGATTGCCGCCCTTACGGCAGAGATTATAGCGGAGCATGAAGGCGCAGGAAGGCTGCTGGAGCAGCTGCGTACAGAGACAAACAATTACCGCCTGCCCGAGGATGCGTGCCAAAGCTACAAAAGGGTGTATGAAATGCTCCTGGAGCTTGAACATGACCTGCATCAGCATATCCACCTGGAAAACAACATCCTGCTTCGTGGCTATGATGCAAGAATATCCGCTTAGCGGGGCGCTAAAGGACGGTGTGAACGATGCAAAAAAGTGTTGATTTTAGTAAAACTGTCTATGCGCTTTGCAGCCAAAACCCCGAGATTGTCGATATCCTTGCCGAGGTGGGTTTTTCGGATATCCGGCTTCCGGGTATGCTGCAAACTGCCGGGCGGTTTATGACAATACAAAAGGGCGCTGCGGCAAAGCGAATTGACATCGAAACAATAAAAACTGCGTTTATAAACAGAGGTTATCGGATAACACTATAACGGATATGATTTGTAAGACAATAGAAAAGGGAGGGCAAACAACATGAGCGAACAGATTAACAACCGTGCGTATCGCAAGGAGATTATCAAGCAGGTCCTCTCCGAGCTGCATAAGGGCAAGAGCGTCGATGATGTCAAGAAGCTGTTTGCGGACGCATTTGACGGGGTTTCCGCGGCCGAGATATCCGAGGCGGAGCAAGCCCTGATTACCGAAGGGCTGCCCGTTTCGGAGGTTCAGCGGCTGTGCGATGTGCATGCCGCCGTATTCAAGGGCTCGATTGATGAGATACACCGCCCTGTGGACGAAAGCGAGATACCCGGTCACCCCGCCAACATCTTAAAGCTGGAAAACCGGCAGATTGAGCAGTGGATTGATACGCTGATTACCCCGTACGTCGCCGCACTGCCCGATGCGGACGCCGTGCTGAAGGTAAAGGAAGGCATTCAGCAGCTTACGAAGGTAAACCTCCACTACTCCAAAAAGGAGAACCTGTTGTTCCCCTACATGGAGAAGTACGGCATTACCGCCCCGCCTAAGGTGATGTGGGGGGTGGATGATGAAATTCGCGCGCAGGTGAAAGAGGTCACGGGTCTGCTCGATAAACCCACCCCCCAGCTGCAAGACGCGGTGCAGTCGCTGACCGACCGGTTGCGGGAGATGATCTTTAAGGAAGAAAACATCCTTCTGCCCATGCTGCTTGAGACTTTGACCCAGGATGAATGGAAGAAGATTGCCGACGAAAGCGTTGAAATTGGTTACCTGCTTGACCGTGTGCCGGTGTGGATGCCCCCTCCGCAGCAAAAGGTTGCGGTGCAGCCGCCCGTACCCGCCGCTGCGGGGGTTATATCAATGCCCTCGGGTACCATGCGTACCGACGAGCTGATTGGTATGCTCAACGCCCTGCCGTTTGACATCACCTTCGTGGACAAAAACGATACAGTCAAATACTTCTCCGAAGGCAAGGAACGCATCTTTGCACGCACAAGGTCGGTGATCGGGCGCAATGTGTCAAACTGCCATCCGCCCGCCAGCGTGCATATCGTACAGCAGATTGTCGATGACTTTAAGTCCGGCAAGAAAGACCATGAGGACTTCTGGATTAACATGGGCAAGCAGTTTGTGCTTATTCGGTATTTCGCAGTTCGCAATGAGGAGGGTGAGTATCTGGGCGTGCTGGAAGTGACCCAAAACATCAAGCCCATTCAGGAGCTTACCGGAGAAAAGCGACTGGTGTCCGACTAGCCGTAACTGGTGGCAACGAATTTTGGAAAGAAGGTGAACCAAATTGAAGGCATCGCTGGATAGAGACGGCTGCATCTCCTGCGGGCTCTGCCCCTCCATCTGCCCCGCCGTGTTTCGGATGGCGGATGACGGCATTGCAGAGGTTTACAGAGAGGATGTTCCCGCCGACGCGGAGGAACAGGCCGTAGAAGCGCAGGATAGCTGCCCGGTATCGGTAATTCATGTAGAGTAATACGCAATAAACAGACACGCCGCACCCGTTACTGGCAGGTGCGGCGTGTCTGTATTATGAGAAAAACAGCAAAACAAGCTGAAGAAGCAAGCTGAGCGAATCATTCGGCGAAACCGTCGGATGATATCGTGCTGTTTCGGGGTAGGTTAAGTGGGATTACATCTTAGAAAGCTTTGCGTAGCCGTCCTTGAGCGCGGGGTACAGCGAGCAATAAAGCGCATAAAACTGCTCGTACTTGTCGCTGTTGTCTGCAATGGGCTGTTGGGACGGGTTGGTGCGAATAATCTTGTCGCACGCCTCGGGCACGCTTTTGTATATCCCTGCGCCCACGCCAGCCAATATGGCTGCGCCAAGAGCCGGACCCTCGCGGTTTTGCACGGTGGCAACCGGCAGCGAGTAGATGTCCGCCATCATCTGACGCCACACCTTGCTGGTGCCGCCGCCGCCGCAGGCAAGCATCTCACTGGACAGAACGCCCATGCCGCGCAGTACGTCTAGGCACTGCCGCTGCGAGTACATAACACCCTCCATGATGGCACGTAGCATGTCGCGCTTGGTGTGCATTGCACTTAGCCCCACAAACGCGCCGCGCGCGTTTTCGTCGAGCAGCGGGCTGCGCTCGCCCATCAGATAGGGCAGGTATACCAACCTGTTTGCGCCAATAGGCGCCTTCTCGGTCTCGATATCCATCAGATAATACGGGTCTACCTCCATGCGGGAGGCAACCGACATCTCGTCGGTGCAGAAGTTGTTTCTAAACCACTGCAGTGAAAGACCGGCGGCAAGCGTACAGCTCATCACGGTCCATGCGCCCGGCACCGCGGAGCAGAAGGTATGCACTCGTCCGGCGGGATCGATGGTGACCTGGTCCGCGTGGGCAAAGATTACACCGCTTGTGCCGATTGTGGTAAACGCCTTGCCGGTTCGCACTACACCGGTGCCGATGGCAGCCGCGGCGTTATCGCCCGCGCCGCCCACAACGGGTGTGCCTGCGCTAAGCCCCGTAAGGGATGCCGCCTGCTCGGTAACAGCACCTGTAACCTCGCAGCTTTCATACATCTTACCGAGCAGCGCCTTGTCAATTCCCAGTGCAGTGAGCACCTCGTCTGACCAAGCGCGTTTTGGTACATCAAGCAGCTGCATGCCAGAGGCATCGCTGACCTCGGTAGCAAATTCGCCGGTCAGCTTATAGCGGATATAGTCCTTAGGCAAAAGGATGTGCGCACAACGCGCGTACAGCTCGGGCTCGTGCTTTTTCACCCATAGAATCTTAGAGGCGGTAAAGCCGGTGAGCGCAGGGTTTGCGGTAATCTCAATCAGGCGCTTTGCGCCCACTGCCTGCGTAATCTCACGGCATTCTTCCCCGGTGCGTCCGTCGCACCAGATGATGCTTTTGCGAAGCACCTCGCCCTTATCATCGAGCATAACAAGCCCGTGCATCTGGCCGGAGATGCCGATGCCTGCGATGTCGCGGGCATCGATGCCGCTTTGGGAAAGGACGCTGCGTGTGGTCTGCACCGCGGCGTTCCACCAATCCTCGGGTGCCTGCTCTGCCCAGCCGTTTTGCGGCTGGTAAAGCGGGTACTCTACCATAGCGGACGCTTTCGCCTCGCCGTCGACGGTAAACAGCACCGTTTTGGTGCCGGAGGTCCCCAGATCAATACCAAGTAGGTACTTCATATCGGCGATCACTTCCTTATATTATGCTATACCAAACAGTACGCTGTTTAAGACGCTCTCAAGATACTCCTGCTTGCCGGAGCCGGGCAGCGCGGGCGCGCCCATCTTCTCGGCAGCCGCCGCAAGCTCCTCAAGGGAAGTCTCGCCGTCACGAATCTTCTTGCCGATGCCGCTCTCAAAGCTTGCATAACGCTCTTTTACAAACGCATCCAGCCTGCCGTCCTCAATCAAAGCGGCTGCGCACAACAGACCCAGGGCAAACGAATCCATGCCCAGGATGAAGCCGAGGAACATATCCTCTTGGGTGTAGCTGGGACGACGGTTCTTCGAGTCGAAGTTCAGTCCGCCGTTGGTTAAGCCGCCGGCCTTGAGAATTTCGTACATGCACAGGGTGGTGTCGTAGATGTTGGAGGGAAATTGGTCGGTGTCCCAGCCCAGCAGCAGGTCGCCTTGGTTTGCATCCACGCTGCCCAGCATGCCGTTGATGGCACTGACGCGCAGGTCATGCTGGAAGGTATGACCTGCAAGGGTTGCATGGTTTGCTTCGATGTTCATCTTAAAGTCTTTGTCAAGACCGTACTGACGGAGGAAACCGATGGCGGTTGCCGCGTCGAAATCGTACTGGTGCTTCATGGGCTCCTTGGGCTTGGGCTCTATGAAGAAATCGCCCTTAAAGCCAATCTTGCGGCCGTAGTCAACCGCCATACGCATGAGCTTTGCGATGTTCTCAATCTCAAACTTCATGTCGGTGTTAAGCAGGGTCTCGTAGCCTTCTCTGCCGCCCCAGAAAACGTAGCCGGTACCGCCCAAACGAACGGTGATGTCCAGTGCCTTTTTCACCTGAGCCGCAGCAAAGCAGAACACATCGGCAGAGTTTGTGCTGCCTGCGCCGTTCATAAAGCGGGGGTTCGAGAACATGTTCGCGGTGCCCCACAGCAGCTTTTTGCCGGTCTTCTTCATCTTCTCTTCCAGGTAATCGGCAATCTCGTCTAAGCGCTTGTTGGTCTCTTCAATCGTGTCCGCCTCGGGAACAAGGTCGGTATCGTGGAAGCAGAAGTATTCGATTCCCAGCTTCTCCATAAACTCAAAGCCAGCGTCAACCTTTGCCTTGGCATGCGCCATGGTGCGGGCTTCATCAGCGCCGAACATCTTATCCGCGGTGCCTGCACCGAACATATCGGAACCGGTCGCGCAAAGGTTGTGCCACCATGCCATCGCAAAGGGGAGGTGCTCCTTCATCGGCTTACCCATTACAATGCGGTTTGGATCGTAGTACTTAAAAGAAAGGGGATTTGCGCTCTTAGGACCCTCGTACTTCACGACAGGCAGTCCTTTAAAAATTTCACTCATGTTAAAATCGCTCCTTTTCATATTATAAATTTGTATTGCAAAGCATCAAGGCCTGACAATTGGAACTTGGTACGGCTACAGTGATATCGTTTCCCCGGGCAAAAGCTTTATTACGCCGTTGCCCGCTTTTATCCACACCGTCTGTGCCGAGGGGTTATAAACAGTGGTGTTGTCCGCGTCGGATATCACAGAGCGGACAGCGCACAGGTAGCGCTTTATCTCTATATTCGTCGCGTACCAAACCTCGCTTCGATTGCATAGCTGCTGGCACAGGCGCTCCATCGCGTCCCAGTTGTCCTGCCGCTCAAACTCAAAGCTGTGGCCCCAGATATAAAACAGCTGCATGCGCTCGTACTCTTGCGGGGCGCAAAACCGCTCGGCTAAGCCTGCGGCGTCCTGATGGTGGCAGCTGGGTCGCCAGCGCAAAAAATCATCTTCGACAAGGAATGAGCCACTGGAGTTTACGGTGCGGGCGTATTCAAAGCCCAGTGTCGCCACGGTACGCACCACCGCGTCGGAGTATGCCCCAAACGCGTAGGATAACCCGGTTACGGGTCTGCCTGTAATTCGCTCCAGCTTACGGCGATCCTCCCACAGCTCATGGATCATCTGCTCGGCAGTGAGGTGCGTCAGGTACAGGTGCCGCACACCGTGGCACGCAATCTCGTGCCCTTCATACAGCTTGGCAAGCTCCCCATCCGTCACAAAACCATCCTGACCAAGTATGCCCGTATTCAGGTGAAAGGTGCCCTTAAGACCATAGCGGTCGAGTAGTGCGACTAGTCGACGGTCGTGTATCTGCCCGTCGTCGTAGCTAAAGGTTAGCGCCGTCTTTTTGCCGTGTGGATAGCATGCCTGCCAGCTCATAACGCACCGCCCATCTATCGCAATTTGAAAACGAGGTTAGTCAATTACCAGATCGGCACACAGCGGCTGCGTACCGGTCAGCTCAACGCTGCGGTCATCGGGCTGGCTGCCGCCCGCAAACAACGAGTAGCTGCCGTACATGGTAACCCGCTGCCCGTCGGTCAGCACCGTCTCAAAGCTCTTAGCCGGTATCTCAAAGCGGATGGTCTTGCTTTCTCCCGCCCTGAGGAATACCCGCTGCATACCGCAAAGCGAGTGGTGCGGCTGCTCGCCGATGCGGTCACGAACCGACGCATTGCGCGCGTCCTGTGCGTTTTGCTGTGCGTGGTTTCTCAGGTAGAGCTCCACAATCTCGGCGCCGTCGCGGTCGCCTTCGTTGGTGACGGTAACCTCGCCGCACAGCGGCTGACCCATTGTAACGGCATTCACCCGAAGGTCGCGGTAGCCGAATGTGGTATAGGAAAGACCGAAGCCAAACGGGTATAACGGCTCGGCGTCAAGATAGCGGTAGGTTCTGCCGTGCATACTGTAGTCGGTAAACTCGGGTGTGGTGCCGTTGCGGTGGAACGTAACGGGCAGCTTGCCCGAGGGGCTGCACTCGCCGAACAGGATGTCCGCAAGTGCCTTGCCGCCCTGCGCGCCGCTGTACCAGCACTGCAACACCGCCGCGCAGCGCTCAGCCGCATCGCCGATATCCATTGCACTGCCGGTGTTTAACACCAGCACCACGGGTTTGCCCACCGACAGCACCTCGTCAAGCAGGATGCGCTGCGGCTCGGGCAGGTAAAGGTCGGGTTTGTCGCCCGACGCATAGCTGTTGCCGGTGTCTCCCTGCTCGCCCTCTAAGGTCGCGTCCAGCCCAAGGCACAGAACAACGACATCGCTTGCGGCGGCACAGCCCTTTGCCTCGCTGATGCGGTCGTTCGGCATGGCAAGCGGCTCAACCCTGTCCTTAAACAGGTGGCTGCCGACCGAGTGGAAGATGCGAATGTCCTCACCCGCAGCCTCACGAATGCCCTCTAGATTCGTAATATATTCCGACGCGGTGCCGCAGTAGTTGCCCTCAAGCACCGTGCGGGAGTTTGCAGTCGGTCCTATTACCGCGATGCGGCGGCAGGTAGCGCGCTCAAGCGGAAGGATACCGTCATTCTTAAGCAAAACCGCCGACAGCCTGGCGGCTTCTGCCGCGAGCATACGGTTTGCTTCGGTGTCATTCTCTTCAAACCCTATTTTATCGTATTTGCAGTCGGTGTCAAACAAGCCGAGCATCATTCGAGTTGTAAATAGGCGCACGCAGGACTTGCGGATGGTCTCTTCGCTGACGCGCCCTTCCTGATAAGCAAGAAGCATGTTCAGGTACATATTGCCGCAGTTGAGGTCGCAGCCGTTGTTAATGGCAAGCGCCGCCGATTCCACAGCCGTTGCGGTAACCCCGTGGCTTTCGTGAAAGTCTTTAACAGCCCAGCAGTCGGACACGACATGACCCTCGAAGCCCCACTTCTCACGCAGGATGTCGACAAGCAGTGTTTTACTGCCGCAGCACGGCTCGCCGTTGACACGGTTGTACGCGCCCATCACCGACTCCACATCGGCTTCCTTCACCGCCGCCTCAAAGGCAGGCAGGTAGGTCTCTTCCATATCCTTGGGACCCGCCAGTGCGTCAAAGCCGTGGCGAAGCGCCTCGGGACCGGAGTGAACCGCATAGTGCTTCGCGCACGCCGCAGTCTTTAAATATTTATCGTCGCCCTGCAAGCCCTTGATATACGCAACGCCAAGGGTCTTGGTCAAAAACGGGTCTTCGCCCAAGGTCTCCTGCCCTCTGCCCCAATGGGGGTCGCGGAACAGGTTGATGTTGGGCGACCAAATGGTCAGCCCCTTGTAGATGTCGCGGTCACCCAACGCCGACTGCATATTATATTTTGCACGAGCCTCGGTAGCCACTACATCCGCAATCTCTTTTAAGAATTCGGGGTCAAACATCGACGCCAGCGCAATTGCCTGGGGGAATACCGTAGCGGTACCGGCGCGCGCAACGCCGTGCAGCGCCTCGCTCCACCAGTTGTATGCGGGAATATCAAGGCGAGGGATGGCGGGCGCATCATAGCGCAGCTGCGAAGCCGCTTCTTCGAGTGTCATCTGGTCCACAAGCGCCTGGGCGCGTTTTGCAAATTCTTGTCTCATCTTACGCTACTCACTTTCTTTAATCTGCCGTTATTTGATATCCTGATACTCCAGATATTCAAAGAGCGCACTGCTCATTGTGCTTTTTCCGTTTGAGGATGCATAAACCCCTACGGTGCACCCCACAAACCCGCCGGCGTGCTCGGTACACATCCGCCGCGCGCTTACGGTATAGTCAAGCCTTTTGTATGGGGCTGCGCCCTGCTCGGTTTTGTAATAAAACACAACGTTCTGCTCATGCTGGGCAAGCTTTAGCCATATTGTTTCGGTCTGCACCGCGGCTTCCTGCACAACAGTCTCCCGCCCATCTTCGCAGAGTACGACGCGAAGTCTGTGCCCCGTGTCGGTTAACCCGTACTCCAGCCGGATATGGTAGCGGTCGCTTTGCACAAGCGCAAGCCCCACAAGTTCGCCGGGGCACCCGGGCGAAAACGTTACCTTTGTCTCTGTCATAAAGGAAAATGACGTCTGCCGAACACACAAATACGAGGGGCTATCCATATCGCAAAGGGTGACGGGCGACAGCGCAAGCCGTAAACCCTCGCTGCAAAACGCATAATCATCCCTGCGCGGGTTACGCAAAAACAGTATTCTCGGGTCAAGGGTCTGCCACGACATCCGGCTAAAGGGATAGTACCCCGAAACCGGTTCAAGCGGGCAATCCAAAAGGGTGGTCGCGGTCTCGGGTGTCAGCCTGCCCTCCCCGGGGTTTACGACAGGCCAACCGTCCTCCCACTCCACGCGGGCAAAGAAGGTTTCGCGCCCTAGGTTGGAGCTGCCCTCACAGGGTCTTGAGGCGAGCATGACCATATACCAGCTGCCGTCTGCCGCCTGCACGAGATCTGCGTGTCCCACATTTTTAACCGGGTAATCTCTGCCCAGATGGCGGTGGGTCAATACCGGGTTTTTCTTGTACCCCGTGTACGGACCAAGCAGAGCCTCGCTGCGGGCGATGGTAACCGCATGATCGTCGGCGGTGCCCCCTTCGGCAATCATCAGGTAGTACCTGCCGTCTATTTTATACAGGTGCGGTGCCTCTGGCCATACGCTGTCGCGCAGCGCACCCTTCCATAACGGTTTTGGTTCACCCGCCAGACAAAACTCGTCAAGGTCAAGCGGTACGATGTATATCTCATTATCTCCATAATAACATTCCTGCTGCGAGTCGGCGCGGGTGCCCACATAGTAGCAGGTGCCGTCGTCGTCAAAGAACAAGCTTGGGTCAATACCCTCCGCTCCCGCAAGCCAGCGGGGCTGTGACCACGGTCCGGCGGGATTGGTTGCCGTTACGATAAAATTGCCGCCCTTTGAGATGTTGGTGCACACCACATAAAAGGTGCCGTTATGGTAACGGATGGTCGGGGCAAATAAGCCGTGTGAATGCCCAACGCCTTCAAGGGGCAGCTGACTGTCGGTAGTCATCACGTTGCCAATCTGCCTGATGTGACAAAAATCCCGTGTGTGAAAAACGGGGATGCCGGGGTAATATGCAAAGGTAGAGGTGACGATATAGAAATCCTCCCCCACACGGCAAACCGACGGGTCCGGGTAAAAGCCCTTAAGTATGGGGTTTTGTACTCTGCCCATAACGCCACATCCTTTATCCTGTTTTTAATATGCCCGCTGCCACAAGGCAATGAGTACCTCGCGTTAGCATAAATCGGATTACTTTACCAGCTTATACTTGCAATTATAACAGTGTGCACGAGCACTTTCTTTCGAATAGTTGCTTTGTAACTATCAATTATTGCTATCTTTGCATGGTGCACTCTTTGGTATTGTACAGGTATTACTTCGTATATTTAGATATATTATCTATTTATTTTCGTTCATTTATTATAATTATAGTTTATTTTTTATATTTTCGGTTTTCATTATCGCAAAAATGTGTTATTATTAAGACAATGCGGTGCGCGTCCCCTTTTATATTCCATGTGCACGGTACCGCAACGGAGGTGAAGGCTGTATGATTAAGACGCTGCACGGCATACGAGAAACGGTGGATTTTGCGGAGGGCTCCTCAATTGTCATCTATGAAAACGAGCAATATGAGGATTACCCAAACCACTGGCATTCGCCGCTCGAGATTATTATGCCCATAATCGGCGAGTATCGCGTTGTGTGCGGCGGGGTATCGTTTGACTTAAACGCCGGCGATATTATGCTGATTGCACCGGGAACACTGCACAGTCTTTATGCCCCAAAAACCGGTCGCAGACTGATTGTACAGGTGGATTTCTCTTTCTTAAGCCAGCTTAAGGAGTTTGGCTCCGTAATGGCGTTTATGGCGCCCGGCATCTGCATCTCCGCGCAACGCACATCGGATATTCATGCCGAGGCGGAGCGCATTCTATACCGTACCCTTGAGGAATACCGCAGCAAAGGCGTGCTCAAAGAAGCGCTTATTTACTCCTACTTAATACAATTGGTCGTGCTGGTGGGCAGGCAGTACACCCAGCCAACCCTTGAGCACGCGGAAAAAACGATTAAGAACCAGGATTATATCGATAAGTTCCTCTCTGTATGCGATTACATCAACAAGCATTTCGATGAGAATATGACCCTTGAGGATGCCGCGGCGCTTGCGGGTTTTAGCAAGTTCTATTTCACCCGTCTGTTTAAGCAGTTTACCGGCGTGTCGTTTTACAAGTATCTCAACCGCAGACGCATCATGTATGCCGAGCAGCTGCTGATTGAGCCGGATGTCTCGGTGACCGAGGTTGCCATCCGTTCGGGCTTTGGCAGTTTGTCTGCCTTTATTCGAATGTTTAAGCTGCAAAAGGGCTGCACCCCGACTGAATTTCGCTCCCTGTATCTTGCCTCTGACTTTACTAACAAAAACGCTTAACGGTTCAAGCTTGAAGACCACTCTACAAAAGTGGTATAATATAAGGCGGCGGGTTTTCCGCCGCCTTATCCATGCTATCCTGCGCTAAAGCGCAGCAAAAAATCCGTCATAGCCCTTTGGTCTTGCAGCGAATTTGAGAAATAAGTCAAACAAGGGTTGTGTCCGATTTGGGATGTGAAGCCACTCTCATAACCACAAGGCGACCTACCGCCTCCAATCGAGCGCGTCGGCACGTAAGCCGACGGTAATCACCTTGCCATGCGATTGCGATGCGGGTTTGCGCTGTATACCGGACAGAACGCGGGAGGATACTATGCTTAACAGCGTTTGAGTCCTCCCTCCGCTTCCATTAAACTCGGCTATCCGCACGGGTAACCGCAACGCGCAAACAGAAATTTAAGAAGAAGGACAGTATATGCTAACATTTAAACCGATTGAACTGGACGACCGCAGTATTATAGAGCCCATTCTGCGGGCAGCCGACTCCAAAAGCTGCGATTACTCGTTCGCAAACAACTTAATCTGGACTAAGCCAAACAATGTCCAATTTGCTGTCGTCGACGGCTTTTACTGCTTAAAAAGCACCTGGAAGTCGGGTGCCGTGTACACAAGCCCCGTGGGCACGGGCGACCGCGGCGCGGTCATCGAGGCGCTGGTTGCCGACGCAAAACAAGCGGGCGTCCCCTTTCGTCTGCGCGGGCTGCTCGTTGACGATGTCGCGGAGCTCAACCGATTGTTCCCCGACCGCTTTGAGATAACCGAAAACCGCGACCAATTTGACTACATCTATAAGGTCGAGGATTTGGTTAACCTGACGGGCAAGAAGTACGCCGCGAAGCGCAACCATATCTCGCGTTTCTTGGATAACCCCGACTGGGCGTATGAGCATATTACCCAGCAAAATATAGGCGAGTGCGAAGTGATGAACGACAAATGGTGCCAGCTGCACGGCTGCGGCGACGACCCGGGGCTGAAAAAGGAGATGTGCGCGGTTCGCACAGCGTTAAAGCACTTTTTTGAGCTGCGGTTTTCGGGCGGTCTTTTGCGCTTAAACGGCGAGGTAGTTGCGTTTACCATCGGAGAGCCGTTGTCATCAGATACCTATAGCGTTCATATTGAGAAGGCGTTTTCGGATATTCAGGGTGCTTACCAGATGATCAACCGGCAGTTTTTAATCCACAACTGCCAGTCGTTTACCTATGTCAACCGCGAGGAGGATATGGGCGACGAGGGTCTGCGAAAGGTCAAGCTATCCTACCGCCCCGAGATTTTGCTGGAGAAATACACCGCAAAGCTCGCAAAGGAGTAGCCCATGATACGGTTTGCCGACAGCAGCATGACTACCGCCCTCAAAGAGATTTGGCAAGAGGCGTTTGGCGACAGTCGGGCGTATACCGACTTTGTTTATGCTAACCTTTTTGCGCCGGATAACACCCTTGTTTGGGTGGCGGACAACCAACCCGTGGCGATGATGACGCTGCTGCCCGCCACGATTCACACCGCCGCGGGGCCTCGTGCGGCGCGGTACGTTTACGGTGTGGCAACAAGGCGCTCGCACCGCGGGCAGGGGTTAAGCAGCGCACTGATTCGCCGCGCAAACGACCTTGCCGACCAAAGAGACGAGGCGATGGTTTTGGTGCCGTCCGAAGCCGGACTGTTCCACTTTTATCAAAAGAACGGCTACCACACCGCATTTTATTATAAACAGCTTGTCCTAGAAAAAGAGCAGCTCGACACATACTCGCACGAAAGCTACCCGACCTATGAACCCGACGCGCGGCAGTACAAAGCCCTGCGGGACGCCTGCTATGGCAGGCACGGGTATCTTTGCTGGGACGAGCACGCTATCGACTACCGACTGAGGGAGAACACGTTTGCGGGCGGGCGGTGTGCGGTGCTTACGCACAACGGGGACGAATACCTTGTGCTGTACCATATCGCGGACGGTACGCTGTTTGTAAAAGAAACCACGCTATCAGAGCGCAACATCCTGCCTGTTTTATCGGGTTTAGCCGCAGAATTTGGCTGTGATCGTGTTCAGGCAAGGCTGCCCGAGTGGTTTAATCTGCCCCTTGAGCCAAAGCCGTTTGGCATGCTGTACGCAAAGACACCCATTGACGCGGCGCACCCGTATCTCAATCTGGTTTTGGACTGAAAAAGACAGGCCGACGGATGATAACCCGTCAGCCTGTTTTTTATTGATATAAAGTGGCGTAGCTTTGATATGACGATTACAGATCCGCAAACAACGCGGTGGAAAGGTAACGCTCGCCGGTATCGGGCAACACGACCACGATGGTCTTGCCCGTGTTCTCGGGGCGCTTTGCAATCTCGGTAGCAGCCCATAATGCCGCGCCGGAGGAGATGCCAACCAACAGACCCTCCGCCTTGGAGATCTCACGCCCGGTTTGGAATGCGTCCTCGTTTTTTACCTTAACAATCTCATCGAACACGCCTGTATTCAGAACGTCGGGCACAAAGCCCGCGCCGATTCCCTGAATCTTATGGGGACCCGCCTTGCCCTCGGACAGCACGGGGGAATCAAACGGCTCTACCGCAACAACCTTGATATCGGGGTTCTTGCTTTTTAGGAACTCACCCGCGCCGGTAATCGTTCCGCCCGTTCCGATGCCCGCTACAAGGATATCCACCTTGCCGTCGGTGTCGTCCCAGATCTCGGGACCCGTCGTCGCCTTGTGTACGGCCGGGTTTGCGGGGTTGACAAACTGCCCGGGAATAAACGCATTCGGGGTCTCGGCGGCTAGCTCCTCCGCCTTTGCGATTGCGCCCTTCATGCCCTTTGCGCCCTCGGTTAAAACAAGCTCGGCGCCATATGCCTTAAGCAGGTTGCGGCGTTCGACGCTCATCGTTTCGGGCATGGTCAGGATGATGCGGTAGCCCCTAGCCGCCGCCACAGATGCAAGCCCGATGCCGGTGTTGCCGCTGGTCGGCTCGATAATAACCGAGTCGGGACTCAGCAGCCCGCGCGCCTCGGCGTCGTCGATCATCGCCTTGGCGATACGATCCTTTACACTGCCCGCGGGATTAAAATACTCGAGCTTTGCCACCACTGCAGCAGACAGCCCATGCTTCTTTTCGTAGTTTGATAGCTCAAGCAGCGGGGTTTTACCGATTAGCTCGGTTAGGCTTTTATAAATTTTTGACACAATCAGTTCCCTCCATATGTTGAAATTATATTTCATATATGTTTAATATGTTATTATCATACGCAGTATCAGGCGTTTTGTCAATAGCTTTTTTTATCTTTTTTGTCGCGTCGTTTCAATTCGCCTGTTAAGCGCGTTGGGAGCAGGGGTTGTTTCGTTATTATTGCATTCTTTTTTGTTATCATGCCTTGCCGCACCAATCTATTTCACTGCGGGTTTATTAGTACCTTAACAGAATCTCGCCAAAACCAATAAAGCCAACTATCATCGGACAAGCCGATGATAATTGGCTTTTTGCGTGCGGCTTATACAATCGTTCCTCCGCCAAGGATACGGTCGCCATCGTAAAACACAACCGCCTGACCACGGGTAATCGCACGCTGCGCATCGTCAAACTCCACCCGCAGCCTGCCGTTTTCCGCAGGGGTTACCGTCGCGCGTGCCTCCTTATGGGAGTACCGAATCTTTGCGGCGCAGGTAAACGGGCTCGTAACGGGCTGACCGTCAAGCATGTTCACATCGTCCGCCGTAAGGATGCGGGAAAACACCTCGTGCTCCTCGCCGAGCACCACCCTGCCGGACACCGCGTCGATATCCACCACAAAGGCAGGACGTCCAAGGCTGATGCCAAGCCCCTTGCGCTGCCCGATGGTAAAGCCTGCGACCCCGTTGTGTCGCCCGAGCACGTTGCCTTTTGTGTCCACAAAATCGCCCTGCTTCGGGGGTGTTCCGGTATACGAAGCGATAAATGCGGCATAGTCGCCATCCGGCACAAAGCAGATGTCCTGACTGTCGGGCTTGTTGGCTACAAGCAGGTTGTTTTGCTGTGCCATCTGCCTGACCGTGGGCTTATCGTATCCCCCCAGCGGCATCAGCATGTGGGCAAGGGTGTGCTGGGTTAGATGGTACAATACATAGCTTTGATCCTTGCCTTTGGCCTCGGCGCGGTACAGGGCGTAGCGCCCGTCGGGCTGCTCCTGCACAATGCGTGCGTAGTGACCCGTTGCGACAAAGTCAAAGCCCATGGACTGCGCCTTGTGTAAAAACGCCTCGAACTTGATGTACCGGTTGCACAGTATACAGGGGTTGGGAGTTGCCCCCGCAAGGTAGCTCTGTACAAACGCGCCCACAATCTTTTCGCGAAACAGCTCCTTGTAGTTGAGTACATAGTGCGCAATGCCAATCTTGTCGCATACCATACGCGCGTCGTTTACATCGTCTGCCGAGCAGCAGCTTGACTGCCCGCACACGCCAAGGTCGCTTTCTTGAAACAGGCGAAAGGTGGCGCCCACCACCTCAAAGCCCTGTTGCTTCAGCACAAGCGCCGCCACCGAGCTGTCTACCCCGCCGCTCATGCCAATCAATACCCGCTTTGCCATTGCCGCGCTCCCCCTCTCTCAGTCCGATAAAGCATACCCGTTTTCGGCTAAACAAAACAGACCAAACGGTACTCGTTTGGTCTGTTCATACCATAAATTATCGTACCGGCCGTACGTCAAGGATGTAAAAAAGGCTTAGTCCTTGTGATTGCAGTCGCAGTTTTCATCCTCGCAGCACTCATCGTCAAAATCGAACTCGAGCTTTTCGCCGCAGCCAGGGCAGTCGATTACGCCTTCCTCCAGCATCGCTTCGTTGATGCAGATGGTGTCTCCGCAGCTTGGGCAAACAACCTCGTACAGGCTGTCCTCGTCGTCATCACAGCCGCAACCGCAGTCGCAGTCGTCGTCATCGCAGTCCTCGTCTTCCATCTCGTAGAAATCTTCTTCGAGCAGACCAAGGTCTTCATCAATGGCATCCACATGATCATACAGCTCGCTGAGCTCGTCCTGTGTATCTGCAAGGTCGGTTGCAAGATCGTCAAGCACCTCAAGCATTGCCTTAAGCACCTTGCCCTCGTTGGTAGAGTCGTCCATGCCCAAACCTTCCATCAATCCTTTGATATACGCCACTCGTTCTAACGCAGTCATTTTCGTCAGCCTCCTTCTTGTTTATCCGTAAATTTCTATTACAGTATTGACACTACGCTCTTTCCATATACTCCCCGACGCGGGTATCTACGCGAATTACTTCGCCTTCGTTAATAAACAATGGTACGCGAATTTCTGCGCCCGTCTCAAGCACCGCGAGCTTCATGGTGTTGGTGGCGGTGTCGCCCTTAACACCGGGCTCGGTGTGCGTTACTTTGAGCTCTGCAAAGAAGGGGGGCTCTACGCCGAATACGCTGCCCTTATAGGAGAGCACCATAACATCGGTGTTCTCTTTAACAAACTTAAAGTTATCGCCAAGTGTGCCAGCACCGATGGGAATCTGCTCGTAGGACTCGTTATCCATAAAGTAATACAGGTCGCCCTCGTTATACAGGTACTGCATGCTGCGCCTTTCAATATGCGCGGTGGGGAATTTTTCGTTGGGGCTAAAGGTTTTTTCTACCACAGAGCCGGTAATGACGTTTCTGATCTTTGTGCGAACAAAAGCGGCGCCTTTACCGGGCTTCACATGCTGAAACTCGATAATCTGTACAACGTTGCCATCCATGTCAAATGTAACGCCGTTTCTAAACTCACCTGCTGAAACCATATAATGTAACCCTCCATCAATTTCAGTGTCACAAAACGCATTGCAAGCACTGGGTAATTGGTCGTTAGTCTATAACATTCTAAGTTTATATGATAACACTAAACTTTTCAAGTGTTATTTTTTATTTTCGCTGTTTTACGCGTATTTTCTTTACAATAGCAGCAGCTCTTTCGGGCTTTTAGTAAAGTTGTCAAAGCCATCCTCGGTAACCACGCCAAAATCCTCGATTCGCACACCAAACCGCCCTGCCAGATAAATGCCCGGCTCCACGGTCATGACCGTGCCTGCGGGGGCATTTTCGTCACATGCTGGCGAAAAACGTGGGTTTTCGTGTATCTCGACGCCGACGCTGTGCCCAAGCCCGTGCCCAAAGCACCCCTCGTAGCCCGCGTTGTAGATGATGTCCCTTGCTATTTTGTCCATTGCGGCGCAGTTTACGCCCGCCTTAATCTGCGCAAGCACCGCTTTTTGCGCGGCAAGCACGGTATCGTAAACACGGCGCTGTTCGTCGTCTACCTGCCCCAGCGCCACCGTGCGGGTCATATCGGAATGGTAGCCGTCCACCACGGCGCCAAAGTCCATGGTTACAAAATCGCCGCGTTGCAAGATCGTATCGCCCGGTATGCCGTGCGGCAGCGAGCTGTTCTTGCCCGCAACCACAATAAAGTCAAACGATGCCGCCTCCGCGCCCTGCCTGCGGATGTAAAGCTCCATGTCAAGGGCTATCTCTCGCTCGGTTTTTCCGGCGGTGATACGGGGCAGGATGTACGAAAACGTCTCGTCGGTCAGGCGCTGCGCCTCTTTGAGGCTTGCAATCTCCTGCGCGTCCTTCACCGCGCGCTGGGCACGAATCGCATCATCAAGCTCACTCGTTTCTAACATCTCCGCGCCGGACAGCATGCGTCGAATCCGTGCCGCCTCGCGCAGGGTAACATAGCTCGTCTCGGTCGCGGCGGTTTTTACGTTGTGGCGGTTGCACAGCTCGCGCACCTGCGCGTAGATATCATCCTGCAGCACAACCTCCGCACCCTGTACCTTGGCGCGTGCCGTTTCGATGTAACGAAAATCGATAATAAAATACGACTTTGTGCGCGTGACAAACAAAAGCCCGGCATCGTGCGAATCGAACCCCAGATAGTACCTGCGGTTGGGGCGCGACACAATAACCGCGGCGTCTATACCCTGCGGCAGTCTTTCTTTTAGTTTGTATAGCTTGTTGGTTGCAGTTGCCACGTCGTATACTCCTCTTTCTTAAACCAAAAACCAATCTACATCTTCGGCAAACAGCCGCATTAACCCTTTCGCCTAGAAAGCGCATCCACCGCCAAAAGGTAAGACTCCGGCGCACCGAAGCCACTGATGTGCCCGATGCACACGGCGCTGAGAACCGGATGCGCACGAAACTCGTCGCGCGCAAAGATGTTGGAGATGTGCACCTCCACCACCGGCAGCTCCACCGCCTCGATGGCATCGCGGATGGCGTAGCTGTAATGGGAGTATCCCCCCGCGTTGAGGATAACCCCTTTGTACACCCCTTTTGCCTCGTGCAGTCTGTCGATAATTGCACCCTCGTGGTTGCTCTGGAAGAAATCGCAAGCAAGCCCCTTCTCGGCTGCATACGCCGCAATCTGCTCATTGATCTCCGCCAAGGTGGTGGTGCCGTAGATCTCCGGCTTGCGAGTGCCGGTGAGGTTGAGATTCGGACCGTTGATAACGAGTATTTTTGTGTTCATGCATTTCGTCCTTTCCTTGTGCGCAAGCCGGTCTGCGAAAAGCGCAAATTTACCTCGCGATAACCGCCTCGTAGATGTCCCTCATTGCCTTTGCGTCCTCGGCTTGGGTGCCGTCCGACTCACAGATGATGGTGGGCGAGCAGTTCTTCCTTGCCACCAGCTCCGCCACCGGCTCGAAATCCGGACCGTACACGGTGTCTTCAAACGTCAGGTGCCGCTTTTCTCCGCCGTTTTGGGTGTATTCTATCTTGGAAAAGTGGGCGTGAAACTCCCGCAGACGCGAAAGCCCCAGCCCGTTTTCAATCGTTGCAAAGATCTCCTCGTAGTCCGAGAAGGTGCGCAAGCCGCCCAGGGTGCGAGCGTTGAGGTGCCCGAAGTCGATGCAGGGGATGAACCGCTCGTCTACCTTACACAGCTCGATAACCTCCTCGAGTGTGCCAAGCTGATTGATTTTACCCATCGTCTCGGGGCAAAGCCGTATGTGTGACAACCCCTGTTCATCCAGTGCCAGTGCCGCCATTTTTAAGGTTTCCTTTGCGTATTCCAGCGCCTGCTCCCGCGAAATCTTGGATGCCGAGCCCGAATGCACGACCACACGCACCCCGCCCATTGCATCCACCGCGCTCGCGCTTTGCAGGATGTAGCGAATGGACCCGAGGCGTTTTTCCTCCTCGACACTGGAAAGGGAGATGTAGTACGGAGAGTGCAGAGAAAGCTGTACCCCGTGCTCCGCCGCCTGTCTGCCCAGTGCCTTTGCCGAATCCTCCGATATCTTTACGCCCCGCCCGCACTGGTACTCGTAGGCATTCAGCCCCATTTTAACCACATAGCCGGGGATATCGGTATTCTTTTTGTAGCCCATGGCGGCAAAGCTGTTCGAGTTGCCGGCAGGACCAAAGTAGACACCCATGTTCGTCACCCCTTATTTCAGGTACGCCAAGGCGGCGCACGCCATAAAATACGTCAAAGCCAAGTGTAGCCACGTTTACGAGCGTTTTGATTTGTCGCGGTAATAACGGTCGATGTACCGCTTTTCAAACCCGCGTTTGAAGCGAACCCACAGGTTGGTGTCGTCCTTTATGGGCAACACCAGCACCGTCTTCATGCCCATTTTGTTGCCGCCGACGATATCGGTAAATATCTGGTCGCCCACCACGGCAATCTCGCCCGCGGGGTGAGACAGCTGTGCCTGCGCACGCAAGAAGCCGCTGCGCATGGGCTTTACCGCAAAATGCACAAACGGCAGCCCGAGCTTTTTCGCAAACGGTTCCACGCGTGCCTTTGTGTTGTTGGACAGGATAACCACCGGCACCTTAAGCTCGTTCATGCGCGCAAGCCACGGCACAACCTCTTTTTCGGGCAGCGGCGAGCCGTGGGAGGACAAGGTATTGTCCACATCCACAATCAGCGCCTGCACACCCAAATCACGAAGCACCTGCGTATCTATCTGCCATATCTTATCTATAATTAGGTCTGGAATCGTGTTTTTCTTCATACAGCGCCTTTCCTTGTGGTTAGCAATACCCTAAAATCACACGGTTACCCGCAGCAAGCTCATTATTTACAAAGCCTCAATTGTAGTTTCTAAACACAATAGTATTTACAAAAAGGCGAAGCTGTTAACCATAACCGGCACATAAAAATCAAAAGAAAAAAGCGGGCTATGCGCCCGCTTGTCTTTTTTGGTGGTAACAACCAGTCACAAGCTTATTTAAACTTGCGTTTACGCGCAGCCTCTGACTTCTTCTTGCGCTTTACGGATGGTTTCTCGTAATGTTCTCTTTTGCGAACCTCCTGCAAAACGCCAGCTCTGGCGCACTGCCTTTTAAAGCGTCTAAGAGCGCTGTCGAGAGTTTCGTTATCTTTAATACGGATTTCAGCCATTTCAAATTCCCTCCCTCCGCCACGCGGCAGGGTAATCTAAACCGTAAGCCCGAACCTAAAATCGACCCTACATCTTTAGTAACAAGTGTAATTATACAATGCGGTTTGCTGTTCTGTCAATAGCTACAGCCCGATTGATGTGTGGTTTTTGTGTGATTTTCCTCAATTTGGCTTTCGCGTTTTGCCGCATGCCAATTTGATATTCACTGCAAAACAAGATATTGTATCCCAGTTGATACATCGTTGCGCGCACACACAATAAAATCGTTGTAGCAGGATGGCTTCTGCCCCGCCTTCGGTGCAACCATCCCTTCAAGTGTAACCCTAACGGGGCAAACCAACAGGCTGTGCCGCCGGCTTGCATCGAGAAAATTTTACTTTACCACCAGGTTTACGAGCTTGCCGGGAACATACAGCTCTTTAACAAGCTGTTTGCCCTCTATGCTTTCGGCGATACGCGGCAGCAGCTTTGCCTGGGCAAGCACGTCCGCCTGGGTAGCCGCACTGTTTATAACCATACGCTCGCGCACCTTGCCGTTAATCTGAACCGCAACCTCCACCGTATCTTCTTTGCACTTTTCGGGCAGATACTGCGGCCATTTAGCATGTGCCAGCATACCGTCAAAGCCGCAGATGCTCCACAGCTCCTCGGTGATGTGCGGCGCAAAGGGGTTAAGCAATGCAAGGAAGGTTTTAAACTCCGCGCGGTTGACCGACCCCGTCTTTGCGATGTCGTTGAGCAACGACATCATCGCCGCAATGGCCGTATTAAACTTCAGGGCTTCGATATCCTCCCCGACCTTTTTGATGGTCTTGTGGAAGGCGGTCTCAAGCTCGGGACGATACTCCTTCGCGTCAACGACACAGTCCTGCAGATCCCATACGCGGTCAAGGAAGCGACGGCACCCGCGGATGGACGCGGTATTCCACGGAGCGCTCTTTTCAAAGTCGCCGATGAACATCTCATACAGGCGCATGGTATCGGCGCCAAACTCCGCGATGATGTCATCGGGGTTGACAACGTTGCCGCGGGACTTACTCATCTTCTCGCCGTTCTCGCCCAGAATCATACCATGGCTGGTTCGCTTTGAATACGGCTCGGCGGTGGATACCACGCCGATATCGTACAAAAACTTGTGCCAAAAGCGGGAATACAGCAGATGCAGGGTGGTGTGCTCCATGCCGCCGTTGTACCAGTCTACGGGCATCCAGTACTCCAGCGCCTCCTTAGAGGCTACGCCCGCGCCGAAGTGCGGGTCGCAGTAACGCAAGAAGTACCAGGACGAGCCTGCCCACTGGGGCATGGTGTCAGTTTCGCGCTTGGCGGCTCCGCCGCAGTGCGGACAGGTGGTGTTTACCCACTCGTCTATCTTGGCTAAGGGCGATTCGCCCGTTTCGGTCTGTTCGTAAGACTCGATCTGCGGCAGGCAAAGAGGCAGCTCGCTTTCGGGCAGCGGAACATACCCGCAGTTGGGGCACACGACAATCGGGATAGGCTCGCCCCAATACCGCTGGCGGGAAAACACCCAGTCGCGCAGCTTAAAGTTCACCTTGGGCGTGCCCTTCTTGTTCTGGTCAAGCCATGCGATAATCTTGTTCTTTGCGTCCTCCACGCTCAACCCGTCAAGGATGCCGGAGTTCACCATCACACCGCTGTCGCAGTCGGTAAACGCCTCGTTTAGCACATCGCCGCCCTTAACCACCTCGATAATAGGCAGGTCAAACTTCTTGGCAAACTCCCAGTCGCGGGTATCGTGGGCAGGCACAGCCATAATGGCGCCGGTGCCGTAGCTTGTAAGCACGTAGTCGGCAATATAGATGGGGATTTTTGCGTCGTTAACGGGGTTAATCGCCGTAACGCCCGCAAGGCGAACGCCGGTTTTCTCCTTAGCCACCTCGGTGCGGTCAAAGTCGGATTTTTTCGCCGCCTCCTGCTGGTAGGCGGTAACCTCGTCCATATTGGTAATGAGCGGTGCCCATTTTTCTATGAGCTCATGCTCGGGTGACATGACCATATAGGTTGCGCCGAACAGCGTGTCGGGTCGGGTGGTGAATACGCGCATAACGTCGCCGGCCGTGGTGGTGAAGTCCACCTCCGCACCGGTAGAGCGTCCAATCCAGTTGCGCTGCGAGACCTTTACGCGCTCAACGTAATCGACGGTATCCAAGTCGTCAAGCAGTCGCTGTGCATACTCGGTAATCTTGAGCATCCACTGGCTCTTTACGCGGCGAACCACCTCGCCGTGGCAGCGCTCGCAGGTGCCGTTTACCACCTCTTCGTTGGCGAGCACGACCTTGCAGTCGGTACACCAGTTTACCGCCATCTCCTTTTTGTAAGCAAGACCGCGGTTAAAGAGCTGTAGGAATATCCACTGCGTCCAGCGGAAGTATTCGGGGTCGGTGGTGTTGATCTCCCGCTTCCAGTCAAACGAAAGCCCCAGTGCCTTAAGCTGCGACTTAAAGCGGGCGATGTTATCCCTTGTAACCACCTCGGGGTGGATGTGGTTCTTTATCGCGTAGTTCTCGGTGGGCAGACCAAACGCGTCCCACCCCATGGGGTAGAGCACGTTAAAGCCCTGCAGGCGCTTTTTGCGCGAAACAATATCAAGGGCGGTATAGGAGCGCGGATGCCCCACGTGCAGCCCCGCGCCCGAAGGGTATGGAAACTCCACCAGCGCATAGTATTTGGGCAGGGTGTAATCGGCCTTAGCGGCGAACACATTCTTCTCATCCCAAATATGCTGCCACTTCGCCTCGACTTCTTTAAAGCTATCGTACTTCATTGTTTGTTGGTCATTCCTTTCAAAAAGTCCGCGCCAAAAGCATATGCACGGGCACCCTTTTTACTGCAAAAGGAAACCCGCGCTCCTATGTCAATCCTGCGTAAGCAGGGTTTGCGTGTCTATCTTCTCGGCATCTGCCCACAGCCGCTCCAGATCGTAAAACTTGCGGGCCTCGGGGTAAAACACATGTACGATGACGTTGCCGTAGTCAAGGGCGATCCACTGTGCGGAGCCGTAGCCCTCTACAAACGCAGGCATAACGCCCTGCTCTTTTAGCTTAAATTCCACCTCGTCCGCTAGGCTTTTCACATGGGTGGAGTTGGTGCCGGATGCAACGACAAAGTAGTCGGTAATCACGGTGAGGTCGTGCACGCGCAAAACAGTGATATCCTCCGCTTTTTTTGCATCGAGCACGGCGACAATCTGTTTTGCTGTTTGTTGCGGTGTCATTTAGTTGCCATTCCTCCTTTTATTGGGGTTTTAATATGGGAAGCTCCTGCGCGGGCACATCGTCGGTATAGGGACGAAAATACTCGTTTAACAGGTCTGCCGTCTTCTGCTTATCAAGGGCATACACCGAGTAGCTCTGGTGGGTTACCCCACTGCCCTCGGGTAGATAGAACTCCACAGAATCAATATCAATGTCCTTAACCATACTATAATAATCCATCACCTGCGCCAGCGTGAGGTCGGTGGTGATGCTTTGATAGTTTTGGGTCAGCACAGAAAGCATCTTGGTACGAGACATGGAAAGCGCCGTTTGGGCGCAAGCCTTTAAAAATAACCCTTGCGCGCGCATACGTCCGATGTCCCCATCCACGTAGCCCGCTCGGTAGCGCACAAACCATTCCGCTTGCTCGCCGCTTAAAACCTGCTCGCCCTTTTTTATCACCTTTGTTTTGGTGAAGTAGATGCTCTCGGGAATATCCACCGTAACGCCGCCCATCGAATCAACAATCTTCCTTAGCCCCTGCAGGTTCACCGTGGCGTAATGGTCTATGGGCAGGGCGAAGGTGTGCTCGACTTCCTCTATCAGCGCGTCGATGTTGGTCTGCCCCTTTTTTGCACTGCCGTACACGGCGTTGATCTTGCCGGTTGGGTAGCGGTCGATGCCTACATAAGTATCACGCGGAATCTGAAAAACGTTGACCGTTTTCTGCGCGGTGTCAAGGCTTGCCACCATGATGACATCGGTGAGCGCTTCGCTCTCGTCCAGCCCGCACAGCAAAAAGTTGACCACCTCGTCCGCCCGTGGCGGAGTAAAAGACTCGCCCGAAGCCCCTTCGGGCTTCGTAACAACGCCGTTTGCGTCCCCTGTGGGTCTTTGCCGCAAAAAGCCGGTGTTTAACAGGTAGTAGCCGCCGACCAAAACCAGCAGCGTCGCCGCAAACGCGACGGAGAACACAATAATCCCTTTATTCTTCAAAACCGAGCCCTCCCGCACGGGGCGCCGAACCCAAATGCCCGACCGCGCCGCTTGTGTTATTCCGCGGGGAGAAAACTGTTGTACGCCATTACCGTATTGATGTGGAGTGAACACTCTCTCTTAGCAAGCCCCTCAATGGAAGCGGAGAGTGCACAAAGCATTGCGCTGTCTAGGCCAAAAGCTATCCGCTCGCGAATGAGTTGCGCCGCCTTAAAGCTGCGTTCAAACGAAATCCAGTCCGCGAGATAGACAACCTGTTCCAACAAAGTAATACCCTCGCGGGCCGTAGTATGGTATCTTATAGCATTTATAATTTGCTCGTCATTTATACCAAGTGCGCGCACCAGCTGTGCGCCCAAAATCGAATGCCAGAGTTTTGGTGTTTTTTGCTCGACACCGTCCAAAATTATACCAGACTTCTGAACCATTTGCAACTGCTCTTGCTGCGGCATCTCTTTTGCGATGTCGTGTAGCAGCCCTGCGATGTACGCCTTGTATTCATCCGCGCCAAACAGGATGGACAGCGTTACCGCCTCCTTTGCCACACACACCGAATGCTCGTACCGCTGCGCACTCAGCCGTGATGCAATCTCCTGCTTGTACAAAAGCACGTCCGCCCGCTCGCCGCCGTAGGGGCGCACGGTGTCTATATAACGGCAAACCGGCTCGGGCAAAGCCTCGTGCCGCGCTCTGCCTACCTGCCGCAGCCCTTCGCGGATGTCGGTGGAGGATGCCGCGTACGGCTCGATGTCCAGCACGCAGGTTCTTACGCCCTTTTTGATAAGCGCGTCGGCATACTCCGCAAGGCGCTTGTACTCCCCCTGATTGCGCGCGCCGGCGCACATGGTGGCAAGGGAAAACAGCGTTTTCGCGTCGTACCAATCCTCGAGCGTTACGAACATATCCGATCCCATGATAAAGTACAGCTCCGCGTCGGGGTACAAAGCGCTAAAATGCTGCAGGGTGTGCACCGTATAGCTTTTGGTCTCGCGGCGCAGCTCAAAATCGCTGACCTCGGCATTGGGGATGCCCGCGACGGC
This sequence comes from Bacillota bacterium, assembly GCA_023413185.1. Classification (GTDB taxonomy): domain Bacteria; phylum Bacillota; class Clostridia; order Oscillospirales; family Ruminococcaceae; genus Acetanaerobacterium. The sequence goes on along the minus strand of JAEZQD010000041.1, from coordinate 9,907 downwards.
GACGCGGCACATATTGTAGCGGTCCACCGCATCCGCGAGGTCGCGCGCGTCCTTGTGCGGGGGCATATAGTCGGGGACGACAATCAGCCGGTCAAGGCAAAGCGACTGCACAAACGCCAAAGCAAGGCGCAGATGCCCCATGTGAATGGGGTTGAAGGTTCCTCCAAACAATCCAATTCGCTGCATAACGACCGTCTCCCTCCACTGATGCTAGTAGGTGATTATTGGTTTTTTGCGGTTTCTACGAAACAGTACAAAGCGGGTGCCGATAACCTGAACCACCTCGCTGTTTGTGCGCTGCGCCAAAAGCTCCGCCGCCTCGCGCGCGGTATAGGGTGCCGTTTCAAGCACGCGCAGCTTTATCAGCTCCCGTGCCGTCAGCGCGTCCTCAACCTGCGTAACCAGTGCGTCCGAAATCTCGTGCTTGCCAATCTGCAGTATCGTCTCTATGGGGTTTGCAAGCGCTCTGAGGCTTGCGCGTTCCTTGCTTGTAAGCATTATTTATCCATGCCTTTCCGTCGTTTACAACGTTAACTTTAGTGGCTGCTTCGCTTTCTTTTAAGCTCCAACACAAACGCGGCGACCGCCTTTGCGCGGTGGCTGATGCGGTTTTTTTCGTCGTCGGTAAGCTGTGCCATTGTTTTGTCGCCCACCATAAAGATGGGGTCGTAGCCAAAGCCGTTTTCCCCCTTTGGTTCGTGTGCCAGCACCCCTTCGCAGGTGCCGTGGGTCACAATCTCGCTGCCATCCGGAAACACACAGCACACACAGCACTCGTAGCGTGCGGTGCGCTTTGCGTCAGGCACATCCGCAAGCTGCTCCAGCACCATGCGGTTTTTGACCTCATAGGGGGTATCCTCGCCCAGGTATCGAGCCGAAAGCACACCGGGCGCGCCATCCAGCGCGTCGATACAGATGCCGCTGTCGTCCGACACGGCGGGCAGACCCGAAACCCGGCAGATCTCCGACGCCTTTATCCGCGCGTTCTCCTCAAAGGTTTTCCCCGTTTCCGCTATCTCGGCGGTAAAGCCGATGTCCGAAAGGGTGAGCACCGTAATGCCCTGTGGCTCCAAAAGCTGTCTAATCTCTTTAATTTTGCCCTTATTCGAGGATGCAAATACCAGTTTTCCCATAATTATTTCCATTCCTTTGCGGCCAAACGCCATGAAAAATAACGGTGCGGCTTTGCCGCAGGCGTTTTGTGCCCCAAATGCCGTAACCCTGCTGCGTGTAAGCGCTTTTATGCGCGTGTTCCAAACAGCGCCTTAGCAAACGCGTCGGGGTCAAACGGCTGCAGGTCGTCAATCTGTTCGCCCACGCCGACGTACTTGACGGGCACAGAAAGCTCATTGCAGATGCCGATAATTACACCGCCGCGTGCCGTGCCGTCGAGCTTGGTCAACACAATGCCGGTAATTCCCGCTGCCTCCTTGAACTCGCGTGCCTGGTTCAGCGCGTTTTGTCCGGTGGTCGCATCGAGCACCAGCAGCACCTCCACATCGCTGTCGGGTGCCTCGCGTCCGATGACGCGCGCGATCTTCGAAAGCTCGTCCATCAGGTTCTTTTTGTTGTGCAGGCGCCCCGCCGTATCGCATATCACCACATCCGCGCCCCGCGACTTTGCCGCCGAAACCGCGTCGAACACCACGGCGGCGGGGTCGCTGCCCTCGCTGTGGCGGATAAGCGGAACATCCGCGCGCTCGGCCCATACGGCAAGCTGGTCGATCGCCGCGGCGCGGAAGGTGTCTGCCGCACCGAGTAAAACCGTTTTGCCCTGCGCCTTTAGGTTCGCCGATAGCTTGCCGATGGTAGTGGTTTTGCCCACCCCGTTTACGCCGATAACCAGAACAACCGCAGGCCTAGTGCCCATTTTTAGCGATGTGTCCCCGCGCAGCATATCCGCAATCAGCGACTGCAGCTCGCCCGTAATCAGCGTGGGGTCGGTAATGCCCTGTTCCTTTACCCGCTGCTTCAGGCGTGTGCAGATGTCCGTGGCGGTTTTCGCCCCGACATCGGACATGATAAGAATCTCTTCGAGCTCCTCAAACAGCTCCTCGTCGATCTTTGTAAACGACTTAAACATTGCGTCCATCGTTTTTGCCATCGAATCACGGGTCTTTTTTAAGCCGCCCGCAAGCTTTTCAAACAATCCCATCTGTTCCCCTGTGCCTTTCCGTGTGTGTGGGTAGTGACTATGTATTCTTGAGTCCCAGCTTGTCCTCAAGCTCGGTGACCTTAAGCTGCAGCAGCTTGCTGATGCCCTCTTCCTGCATCGTAACGCCGTACAGCACGTCCGCCTCCTCCATGGTACCGCGGCGGTGGGTGATGGCGATAAACTGCGTTTTGTCGCACAGTCGGTGCAGGTACTGGGCGTACTTGGTGACGTTTACGTCGTCAAGTGCCGCCTCAATCTCATCGAGCAGGCAGAACGGGGCGGGGCGCACCTTGAGGATGGCAAAGTAGATGGCAATGGCGACAAACGCCTGCTCTCCGCCCGAAAGCGCGGACAGGTTCTTAATAATCTTGCCCGGGGGCTCGACGTAGATCTCTATGCCGCTTTCGAGCACGTCCCCTTCGTCGGATAGCTTAAGCTGCGCGCTGCCGCCGCCAAACAGCTCCACAAACACCTCGCCGAAGTTGCGGTTAATCTCCACAAAGCTTTCGGTGAATATCTCGCGCATCTTGGCGATGAGCTCGCTGATCATGCGCAGCAGCTCGTCGCGAGATTTGGTAACGTCCTCGATCTGCTCTTTTAAGAACAGGTAGCGTTCGGACACCTCTTTGTATTCGTCAATAGCGCCCACATTCACCGAGCCGAGTGCCTTGATTTTATTCTTTATCTCGTTTAGGGTGCGCTGCGCGGTGGGGATGCTCGGTATCTCCTGCGCGATAGCCGCCGCCTCGGTTTTGGTCAGCTCGTACTCATCCCACAGCTTCGTTATCACCGAATCGTACTCGCTCTGCGCCGACAGCTTGCGTTCCTCTAGCCGCGCCATCTCCTTGCTGATCTCCTCGCGGCGGGTGAGGATGCCGCGCTCGGCACTGCGGCGCTCGTTCGCCTCTTTTTCCAGCTGCATGCGCTGTGCGGCAAGCGCCGCTATCTCCTGCTCAACAGCGGCGGAGCCTGCGGCGAGCGCCTCCTTGGAACAAAGTATCTCCTGCGTCGTATCGTTTATTCCCGCAATCTCTGCCTCGAGCGCCGCTATCTCGGCAAGCAGCGACTGGCTTTTGCCGCTCTCGTTCTCCCTGCGCTGCGCAAGCTCCTGCGTCGACTGTGCAAGCCCTTCCGCCTCCTTGGTCAGCGACAAGACGTTCATCTTCAGCTCGGATATCTCGTCGGTGAGGGCGTGGCGTTTTTCGCGCAGCTCGTCCTTCTTTTGGGCGGTCTGCCCCATCTGCTCCTCAAGCTCGGTCATCTGCGCGGTGCTTTGCGCAAACATGCCGCGCGCATTCTCAAGCTCTGCCGTAAGCTCGCGCTCGCGCTCGCTTGCGTGGGCAAGCTCGTTTGTCGCCTCGGTTATCGCGCGGGTAAGCTCCGAGATATTGCGTTCGCAGAGCGTGCGTTGCAGCTGCGCATTCTGGCGATCCTCCTGCATGGTTTCGAGCGCGCTTTTGGCGGCTAGGTAGTCCGCCTCGATGCCCGCAATCTCGGTCTTTAGCGCGTTGTGCGCGGTGTTTGCCTCGGCAAGCTTTGCCTCAAAGGCCGCAGCCTGTTCGCGCAGGCGCGCAATATCGCCACGCCGGCTGAGCAGCCCCGCGCTCTTTGCCGCCGAGCCGCCCGTCATCGAACCGCCCGCATTTACCACCTGTCCGTCCAGCGTAACCACACGGAAGCGGTAGCCGTTTGCCTTTGCGATGTTTACGGCGTTATCGAGCGTGTCGCACACCGCGATTCTGCCGAGCAGGGACTGTACAATGCCCTCGTACTGCGCATCAAACGTCACCAGCGCACTCGCAACACCGATATAACCCGCCTGACCCTTTATGGGGCGCTCGTCAAGCGTACTGCCCTTGATGGTGGATACTGGCAGAAAGGTTGCGCGTCCCGCGTTCTCGTTTTTAAGCTGAGCGATGGCGCGTTTTGCCGCCGTCTCATCCTCCACGACGATATTCTGCAGCGAGAAGGACAGTGCCGTTTCTATGGCGGTTGTATACTGCTGCGGTACCTCAATAAGGCTGGATACCGGACCCAATATACCGCGCAGCGTGCCGTGGCCCGCCATGCGCATTACGGCTTTAACGCTTTGGTTAAAGCCCTCCATGCTGCGTTCAAGGTCCTCCAGCAGGCGGGCGTTCTGGTGCTTTTCTTTGATGCGCAGGTCAAGAGCAGACACCTCTTTTGCACTCTGCTCCAGCTTCTCCTTGCGCTTTTCAAGCTTGAACGCATAGCCTTTTACGGTGTTTGATTCCGCTTCTATCTTTTCATCGAGCTCTGCGGTAAACGCGGCTGCCTCGGCACGCTCTTGTTCACTGCGCTCGCAGTCGTGCCGCTTTGTTTGCAGCTGCTCGCTAAGGCGGGTATGCCGCTGCGAAAGCTCCTCAAGCGCCGAAAGGGCCGAAAGCTCCCCCACCTTGCTCTGGGATATGGCAGCGCCGAGCTCTGCCATGCGGCGGTTTACCGCCTCTAAGCTTTCGTTGTGGCGCGCGCTGTCGCTTAAAAATTCCTCAAGGGTGCGCTCCCGCTCGGCACACAGGGCTTTTTGCTGCTCTATCCGGGCGCATTTTTCGGCGTGCAACGCCATGCGCTCGTCTATCTGCTGCGCGATGTCGCTGACGGCAATGCTGTTTGCCTCAATCTCGCGACGCACGCGCTCAATACCTTCGGTTTTATGATGCACGTCATTGCGCAACACCGCAATCTGTGCCTCGAGCCTTGTCAGTTCCTCGTCCAGACCGCTGCGCTGGGTGCGCTTTTGCTCCATCTGCACCGCGCACTGTTGTGACTGCGCGAATATCGCGTTGATGTCCGCCTCCATGGCGGCAAGCTCCTCATCCACCTCGTCGCACGCGGTTTTGCACACCATCACGCGGTTTTCCTGCTCGCGCAGGGCATCACGCGCCTTTTCCAGCGAGCGGATATACAGCGAAACCTCCAGCTGCTTCTTCTCCTGGGACAGCACCAAAAACGCCTGCGCCTTCTCCGACTGGACGCGCAGGGGCTCTACCCTGTCCTCCAGCTCGGTCAGGATATCCAAAAGGCGCACCAGGTTTTCCTGCGTCTGGTCGAGCTTGCGCTCCGCCTCGTTTTTGCGGTAACGGTATTTGGAGATACCCGACGCCTCTTCAAAGATCTCGCGTCGTTCGCCGCTTTTGGCGCCGACAATCTCGGCAATGCGTCCCTGTCCGATAATCGAGTAACCGTCCCTGCCAAGGCCGGTATCCATAAACAACTCGTAGATGTCGCGCAGGCGAACGGAATTGCCGTTAATGCGGTACTCGCTTTCACCCGAGCGGTACAGCTTACGGGTGATGGTGACCTCGTCCGTCTCGACGGGTAGGGAACGGGCGGAGTTGTCAACCGTCAGCGTCACCTGCGCAAAGCCCACCGGTCCCCGCCGCTTGGTGCCGCCGAAGATGATGTCCTCCATCCGGTTGCCGCGCAGCGTTTTGGTGGACTGCTCGCCCATAACCCAGCGCACCGCGTCGCTGATGTTACTTTTGCCGCTTCCGTTTGGCCCCACTACGGCGGTAATGCCGCCCCCGAACGCAAGGCGCGTTTTATCGGGGAACGATTTAAAGCCCTGTATTTCAAGGAATTTGAGTAACAATGCCACACATCCTTTATGCAAGTGGTTAGGGGGTCGTCACCGCCCGCGCGCCGTGATAAGCGCGGTAAGGGGAAGCGACGCGTCGGTAGCTACAGTTAAATTATAGTGCATACCAGAAAGGATTTCCACATTTATTTTACGCTGCCCCAATAGCTTAGAAAGGTTTTTAGGGTGAATTTTAACCGAAATATCCCCCGGGGGGATGTGCTGTGCCTTAATCTGTGCCTTGATGCGGTCAAGCAGGATGCGCGACTCGCACAGCTCCCGAAACGCGGGGTGAAAGGGTCCCGCCACCATACCGCGTTGCAGCTCGGTCGTGGCGTGCAGTCCAACGCGAATGACCTTGATGCCATGCTCCTCGAACAAAACAAGACACTGCGCGCACTGCTCCACCGCTTCGTCAAGGGATAGCGGGCTGTAACGCCCGTCGCGGTAAAGCCGCGCAAGCGCCGTGCCCTGCATAACGATGGTGGGGTAGATGCGTACCGTGTCCGGTCGTATCTCGCAAAATTGATGTGCAGTATTGAGCGTTTTTTCCCGGCTGTCGCCGTACAGCCCCGTCATCATCTGCAGCCCGAGCGAGAATCCGTGGCTGCGAATCTGCCGGGATGCGCGCAGGACGTCAGCTGCCGTATGCCCGCGCTCGTTTTTACGCAGTACCCCGTCGTCCATGCTCTGCGCGCCCAGTTCTATGGCGGTAACACCGTACCGCTTAAGCAGCATAAGCACCTCGTCATTAACCGCGTCGGGGCGGGTGGAACAGCGGATGCCCATAAAGCCCATCTGCGTTACACAGGCGTATGCCTCGGTTAACAGCGACAGCATATACGCACGGTCTATGGCGGTAAAGCTGCCGCCGAAAAAGGCAATCTCCGCATCCTTAACCCGCTCGCCAAGGCTTTTGAATGCTGTCGTACACGCGTTTTTAACGTCCTCGGGGGTCAGCGGCGTTTCGCTGCCCGAGATGGCGCACTGGTCGCAGAACACGCAGCGGTGGGGGCAGCCGATGTGCGGCACAAACAGTGCGACGTTTGCGTGGCTCATCGCCCCATCAAGGCAAGCGCCTCTTTTGCCGCTTGCTGCTCCGCGTCCTTTTTACTTCGTCCCGTGCCCCTGCCGATGACGTTGCTGTTAAGGCGCACCTCTACGGTAAAGCGCTTATCGTGGTCGGGACCGCTCTCTTCCACCAAACAGTAACTGACGGTCTCCTCCTTGTTCTGCTGTATAATCTCCTGCAGGGCGGTCTTGTAATCCTTAAACGGGGAAGATCGCTTACCTTCAAGCTGTTTTTTGATAAAGCGCAGCACAAAATCCCGCGCGCTTTCGATGCCGCCGTCGAGATAGATGGCGGCAATCACCGCCTCAAACGCGTCGGACAGAATGGACGGACGTTCCCTGCCGCCCGATGCATCCTCGCCCCTGCCAAACCGCATATACTTGCCCAGCTCGATGCTGCGGGCAAACTCGCAAAGGGTGCGCTCGCACACAAGCGAAGCGCGCAGCTTGGTAAGCTCGCCTTCGGGCAGGTGCTTATAATGCAAAAACAGGTAGTCGCTTACAACAATGGACAGCACCGAGTCCCCTAAAAACTCCAGCCGTTCGTTGTACGGCGTGCCCTTCTTCACCTCGTTGGCATAGGAAGAATGGGTGAGCGCTGTTTTAAGCAGCTCATCCTCCGTAAAACGGTACCCGATTACATCCATCAATTCCTTCATCCGCGCTCACACGCCTTTCCGGTCTTTTGCATACACACCGCCCGCAGTAAGACCTGATATCGGGCTTGCGACGCAGCCCGCCAAAATTACCTGCACGCACAGATAGTGGTATTACTCCGCGCTATCCGCGCTCTGCTCGCCCTGTGCGGCAAGGCTTTGCTTGAGCGACGCTAGGGCGGACTCAATCTCGCCGATAACGTTCTGCTCGCCAAATAGCTTTGCCTGACGGATGGCGTTCTTAAACGCCTTCGCGTCCGAGCTGCCGTGCGCCTTGATGACGGGGCGGGCGATGCCCATTAAGGGCGCACCGCCGTACTCGGTATAGTCCATTGACTTACGGAACTCGGCGATACCGCCTTTGAGCAGGAGTGCGGCAATCTTCGTCACGCCGTTTTTAAGCAGCATGCCTTTGAGCGTGCCCGAAAATCCCTTTGCTAGCCCTTCGGTCAGCTTTAGGATTACGTTGCCGGTGAAGCCATCGGTCACCGCCACGTCGCAGCCGCCGAGCGGAATCTCACGCGCCTCGACGTTGCCGATGCAGTTGACGGGGGCATGGGCAAACAGGCGGTTTGCCTCAATCTCAAGCTCGGTGCCCTTGCTCGCCTCGGTGCCCACATTCACGACACCCACGCGCGGAGACGGAATACCCATAATCTTGTTCATATACACCGAGCCCATGATGCCAAACTGCACGAGCATTTCGGGGCGGCAGTCAAGGTTTGCGCCCGAATCCATCAGCATATACGGCGTTTTCGTTGTGGGTAGCATGGGGGCGAGCGCCGCGCGTTTAATGCCCTTGATGCGCCCCGCGATGGTAGAAGAGCCGACCACCAGTGCACCCGTATTGCCCGCACTGACAAACGCGTCGCCTTTTCCCTCGCGCAGCAGCTTAAGCCCCACCGCCATCGAGCAATCCGCCTTCGCCTTGATGACATCGGTGGGCTCGTCCTCCATGGTGATAACCTGCGAGGCATGGGCAAACGCTATGCCGTCAAGGGGGATGTCGTGTTCCCTTGCGCAGTCAGTGAGCTTTTGCTCGTCGCCCGTAACAATCAGCGATACGCCGTACTCCTTAACCGCCTGCGCACAGCCCTTTAGTACCTCTGCCGGCGCGTTGTCTCCGCCAAAGCCGTCTACGATAATCTTCATGTTGCGCTCTCCTTTGCTCTTTGTTTCATAGCTCGGTATTACTACCGTAATAAAATCTTACTCAGCCTGCGTCTACAATGTAGAAACAAAACCCGTCATTGCATCAAGGGCACGGGTCGCGAGCGCCTCGTACCGCTGCGGCTTGCCGCGCACCGGCTCGGGCAGCGGGGGCAACAGCCCCATGTTGCAGCCCATCGGCTGAAACTCGGTCACCGAAGGGTCGCTGATATAGCGCAGAAGGGCGCCCAGCATGGTGTCGGCGGGCGGCGGGACGAGCGGCTTTTCTTCCGCCATGCGTGCCGCTGTCAGCCCCGCCCAGATGCCCGACGCAGCCGACTCAATATACCCCTCTACCCCCGTCATCTGCCCTGCAAACAGGACGCGCGGGTCTGATTTTAACCGGCAATGGACGTCCAAGAGACGGGGGCTGTCCAAAAAGGTGTTGCGGTGCATTACGCCGTAGCGTGCATACTCGGCGTTTTCAAGTCCCGGTATCATGGAGAACACGCGCTTTTGCTCCCCGAACTTCAGGTTGGTTTGAAAGCCGACCAGATTGTACAGCGAGCCATCCGCGTTTTCCTTTCTCAGCTGCACCACCGCCCACGGGCGGTGCCCCGTTTTGGGGTCGCGCAAACCCACAGGGCGCATGGGACCGTAGCGCACGGTGTCCTTGCCGCGCCGAGCCATCACCTCGATGGGCATACAGCCCTCGTAAACGCGAAAGAACTCCTTTTCAAACTCGTGCAGCTCGGTGCCCTCGGCGTCGCAGAGCACCTGCCAGAACTGCTCGTAGCCCTCCTTGTCAAAGGGGCAGTTAATGTAGTCCGCCTCGCCGCGGTCATACCGCGCGGCGAAAAAGACCTTGTCCATGTCAATCGAATCGGCGGTGACAATCGGCGCAGCCGCGTCGTAAAAGCTGAGCGTTTGCTGTCCGCACGTATTTTTAATGTTCTGTGCCAACGCGTCGGAGGTCAAGGGTCCCGTCGCCACTATGACCATCCCCTCGTCGGGGATTTTTACAATCTCCTCGTGCAGCACCTCGATGCGCGGGTGGGCATGAATGCGCTGTGTGATAAATGCGGAAAAGCGCTCGCGGTCAACCGCAAGCGCACCGCCCGCCTCCACGCGGCAGGCATCCGCCGCTTCCATCGTCAGGGAGGAAAACAGGCGCATCTCTTGTTTTAACAGCCCCGCCGCAGACGCGGTGCGCTGTGCCTTGAGTGAGTTTGAACACACCAGCTCGGCAAAGGTATCGAGCTTGTGCGCGGGGGAACG
>JAEZQD010000036.1 GCA_023413185.1 Bacillota bacterium | reverse complement strand
CTTCACTGTCGCCCGCGCCCACCAAATTGTGTACCTCGTCGATAAACAGGATGATGTTGCCCGCCTGCTTAATCTCCTCTACCAGTCCCTTTACGCGGCTTTCAAACTGGCCGCGAAACTGGGTGCCGGCAACAAGAGCCGTCAGGTCAAGCAGAAAGATCTCCTTATCCAGCAGCCTGGGCGGCACGTCGCCCGCGGCAATCTTTAGTGCAATGCCCTCGGCGATGGCGGTTTTGCCCACGCCCGGCTCGCCGATTAGGCAGGGGTTGTTCTTGGTGCGACGGTTAAGTATCTGCACCACCCGCCCAATCTCCTTATCGCGCCCGATGATGTTGTCTATCTTGCCGTCGCGCGCCTTTTGCGTAAGGTCGTCGCAGTACGCGGTTAGGTGCTTGCGCGTATTCTCCTGCTCCTTTTTCTCCTTCTTCGCGCGGCGGGGCTCGGCGGCACGCTTTGTGTCACCCTCCTGGTTCTTACCGTCGCCCGACGTAAACAGGTTTTGCAAGAACGGAAAGGTCGTCGCCCCGCCGGGTTCAAACATCTCGTCATCCTTGTTGCCCATAAACTCCATCAGCTCGTTGCTGACGCTTTCCATATCCTCATCGGTAATGCCCATCTGCTCTACTAAGTCGTTCACCGGCTTAATGCCAAGCTCCTTGGCACAGGTAAGGCACAGCCCTTCGTTGGCCGTTTTATCGCCATCAATCTTGGTAACAAAAACAACCGCCATTCTTTTTTTGCAACGGGAACATAACATGGTTACCTCCATCTCACCGCTCATGGTGCCAAAAACCGGCGTGAAAACAAGTTTCCACGCTGCTTTTATGAAATTATAAAAACCTATTGATTAAGATATGTCTGTTTTGCTTGTATCATGTGTCATGCCGGTGTTGTTTGGCGCTACGGCTGCGCCTTTTCTTTGCCGGAGGACGCGTCCTTGCTCGTCGCATGCAGAATGCTGAAAAAGGTGGGGATGTATCGCACAAGGGCAAACACCATCACCGCTGCGGACACGCCAATCATAATGTTGCGTGCCGGCGCACCTAAGCCCGGCAGCGCAATAATCAGCACCATCACGGCATAAAACACCGCTGTGGCAAGCTTGCCAAACCACTGCGACCCGTCAATCTTGCCGCCCTTGCTCAGCAAATAGATGCTTGCACCCGCCATAATCAGCTCTTTTACAATAAACACACACAGTAGCAGCACCATGCCCGGGATTCGGATGGCAAGGCATACCGCTACCGTCGCCTGCGTCAGCTTATCCGCCGCAGGGTCAAGAATTTTTCCCAGTGTGGTTACCATATTATAGCGGCGCGCAATAAAGCCGTCAAGCAGATCGGTAAAGCCCGATATCAGCAAAACGAGCGCGGCAACCAGATACCCGCTGCGGTCGGTTGCGGTTAGATAGATAACAGCAAACACCGGCACCAGCAGTATTCTTATGTAGGATAATATGTTCGGAATGCTGAGCGCTTCGTGTTGATTGCCTTTCATGATATGTCCTCCGTCTGCCGTTTTATTTGTAGGACCACTAAATTATAGCACTCCTGTATTTCGTGCACATTGATAATATATGAACGACATATGAAACCGTGCTGCTACAACATCATCGGAAGAATCGGATTATGCTCTATAAAAAACGACGCGATCGTGGTGGAGCGCAGGATGTCGGTGTTCACCCACGAGCTTGCGTCCGACGTCACGGTGGCATACAGCGAGAGCAGTGCCGCCGCAAGCATGCAGACGAGCACGCCGTTTACAACACCCACCACGCCGCCCAAAAGGCGGTTGATGCCGCTTAGCACCGGCAGTTCAAACACCTTGCCGAGCATCGCGATCAATATATTTACTATAACCATAAGCAGTGCGAATAGTACAAAGAAAATTACCATGTTTAGTAGTGCAAGCACCAACGGCTCAATCAGGGTATCGAGCACTGTGTGCGACACCGTCTCGGCCGTGCCCGCAAGCGTCTGACCGATGCGCTCGCCCGCGTCTGCGGCGGCAAGATCAAACAGCACCTTCACCGCACCCGGTAAAACCGCGCCGATATCCTCTATGCTGCTTATCACCTCGCCGGTGGGAACCAGCTCCAGAACCCTTTTGTATATGCTGTCGTACAGCGGCTGCTTAATAAGCAGTTGGTACAGGTACTCCGAGACCCTCGCGCACGCAAGCATCGAAACAATGCCCGCGGCAATAAAGCCCAAAAACGATACAACCGTTTTTACAAAGCCCCTGTTCCACGCCACGACCACGCAGATTAGCACCATCGTGGCAAACACAATATCGATTAAGAAGGACGTTGTCATACCCGTTCTCCCACCTTTCGCTTTTACCTTATGTTTTGCTTACTCTTTGGGATACTCCAGCTTTTGTACGCCGTGCTGCTGCAGCAGGTACACATCCTCGCCGCTTGCCGCAACCCCGATAAAGCCGTATTCATTGGGCTGCGTCAGCTGCACCTGCCCACCTTGATTGTAAACGGTAAGTGCCGTATCCGTCAACACATATGTAAGCGCACCGTCGGTGTAGATATCGCGCACCTGCTCGTGCACCACCAGCGCAAAGCGCACCTTGCATTCATCATCGAGCGACACAATGCTAAGCTGATGCTCCGCCTTGTACTCGCCCAGCACCAGTGCCGCCGACCCGCCCGTAACCGAATAGGCCGAAAGCGGCTTGCCCGCGTAGGAGTAGGTTTGCTTTATCGCGCCCGATTCGTCCAGCAGCAGCGTTTGGTTATCGCAAACTGCCTGCACACCGTGGGAAACATACTTAAGCGCCACCGCAAGCGACCCGGCAAGCCTTGTTTCGCACTGCTCGGTTTGCTGTGCGACGGAAAATTGCTTTATAACACTAAGCAGCGCGCCGTCCTGGGCGGTTACCGTACCCACCGCAAGCCTTGCCCCGTCTGAGGATAGCCCCATTGTCAGCACATGGTTCTCGGCGGAATACCACGTAAACAGGGTGTTAAAGCCGTCATCAAACACCCGTACACTTGCGGCATGCCGTGCGGACGGCGTCGCCGCCGCCACCCGCCCATTCGCGGATACCTCTGCGGTCATAACCATCTCGTCCAGCTCGGTTTGCGCAAGCTTGCCACCCTTAGAAAGCAGGGTAATACCCTTTGCGCCCTTGCCGTACAGGACCCCGCGCGAGGCACTGGTTTTGATGACCGGCTCGGCAAAGCCGTTTTGCACCGTACCGTACGGTCTGCCCGCGGGGGAGAACACCTGCACGTTGGTATCGGTTAACACCGCCGCGCTGCCGCCCAGATTGTAGATACCGCTTGCCGTCTCGCCGACGAGCGAAGCGGGAAAGCTGCCCGACCTGCCCACCGTGCCGAACGCCTCCTGCATCAGGGCGTTAAAGCTAATCCCCTCGAGCAGGGGAAACAGGTACGCGACGGCGATCATCGCGCCGCCCAGCATTACAAGCATAACAAGCCGTCTTGCGCGTTTTTGGCGCACCCGCTTTTTACGCTCTATATTCAGCTCGGTTACCTGTGCCAAACCAAAACACCCCGCATCCGCCCGGCTTTCGTTATAAACGCAGCAAACTATGAAACGAGTGCATCTTCCGCAGGAGCGGACGCGTTTGTCGCCGTTTTTTGGTCAATCAACACATCACACGACGCATTGCTTGACTATAAAAATACATCTTGGTCGTAGTACACCTTGTTCAGATACAGCCCGTGCGCCGGGGCGGTAAAGCCTGCGCGCGACCGGTCGCAGGAGCGGATAATCTCGCGGATATCCCCCTCGGTCCCGCCCGTTTCGTCGGCTTTAATCAGTGTGCCCACCATAATGCGCACCATGTTGTATAAAAAGCCGTCGCCCCGCACCCGAAACTGCACCAGGTCGCCGTCGCGGGTTACGGCGCATTGCTGAATTGTACGCACCGTGTCCTTTACGCCGGAGTGCGCCGAGCACAGCGCGCGAAAGTCGTGTGTACCCACAAAGCCCCGGCAAAGCGCGCCGAGCGCCTGTTCGTCTATCGGTCGCCGATAGTGGTACGCAAGCCCGTGATAAAACGGGTTGCGCTCAGCGGCGTTGTAAATCTTGTAAACATACTCTTTACCCCTTGCGTCGTACCGCGCGTGAAACGTGGGGGCAACCTCCCTGCAGTCGTACACCGCCATGTCGTATGGCAGGCTGGCGTTTAGGGCGCGCACCACGGCGTCACAGGGAATGGTCCTTTCGGTGACAAGGCCCACGCAAAACATGTTGGCGTGCACGCCCGAGTCGGTACGCGAGCAGCATTTGATGGGCAGCCGCGCGCCGAACACATGCTCAATCGAGTCCTGCAGACGCTGCATCACGGTAACGCCGTTTGGCTGCACCTGAGAGCCGCAGTAGTTTGTACCCACAAACCGCAAAAACAACAACAGACCACGCACCGTTTTCACCCCCGACGTCCAATAGCAATATGCCAATAAAATTCAGCAAAAATACAACGCGCGCACTTTTATCCTAAAAGACCAGTAAAGCTATACTCCAACCCGTTGCGGGTTAGTAGCTGTACAGGCTGGGCACCTTGAGATTGATTAGTATTATAGCGGCAAAGCACAGCGCAAAAAACACGGCACTCAGGGCGTCCACCCTCGAAAACTTCAGCTGCTTCATGCGCGTTCTGCCCTCGCCGCCGCGGTAGCAGCGGCACTCCATCGCAAGCGCAAGCTCGTCTGCACGGCGAAACGCCGACACAAACAGCGGGATAAGTATCGGTATCAGTGCCCGTGCGCGCTTGGTCAGCCCGCCCGTCTCCATGTCAGCGCCCCGCGCCTTTTGCGCGCTCATAATCTTGTCGGTCTCCTCAATTAAGGTGGGAATAAACCTTAACGCTATCGTCATCATCATCGCAAGCTCGTGCACCGGCAGCTTAATCAGCTTTAGTGGCGACATCAATCGCTCCAGCCCGTCTGTGAGCACAATGGGCGACGTGGTGTAGGTAAGCAGCGAGGTGCCGGCAATCAGGCACAAGATACGCACAATCATCACCCCGGCAAGCATCAGCCCTTCGGCGGTAATGCGGAAGATCCACCACCGCAGGATGGGGTCGCCCTCCACAAAAAAGATGTTGATGACGGCAGTAAACAGCACAATCGGTAGCACCGGCTTTAGGCTTTTAAGCAGCATGCGCGGCGGAATCTTCGAAACACCGTAGCCTACGACGATAACAACAACGCCCACCGCAAGCCCCAGCGGATTACTGACCAAAAACAGCATGACGACATAAACAATCGTCAGCAGTATCTTCACGCGCGGGTCGATGCGATGCACCGCGCTTTTTCCCGGGTAATACTGCCCGAGTGTAATATCCTTGAGCATCGCGCCTCACCCTTTCTGCACGGCGTGACCGCCGTTTTGGTACAGGCGCAGAATCTCGTTTTTTGCGTCCTGTATGGTATAAATATTGCGGCGTACGTCAAAGCCCTTTGCCGCAAGGTTTAAGAACACCCGGGTAATCTGCGGCACCTCAAGCCCCATCGCCATCAGCTCGTCGGCGCGTGAGAATACGTTCTCCACCGTGTCAAACATCGTTACCTTTCCGTTTCCCAGCACCAGCACCCGCCCGGCAAACCGCGCAATGTCCTCCATGCTGTGCGAAACAAGCAGCACCGTGCTGCCGGTTTTTTCGTGGTAGCTTTTAATCTGCGACAGGATGCGCTCGCGCCCCTTGGGGTCCAACCCCGCCGCCGGCTCGTCGAGTATCAGCACCTCGGGGCGCATGGCGATAACGCCCGCAATCGCCGCGCGACGCTTCTGCCCGCCCGAAAGGTCAAACGGGGAACGGGTAAGGTGCTTATCCTTTAGCCCGACAAACTCCGCCGCCTCGCGCACGCGCTCGGCTATCTCGTCGCCTGAAAGACCCATGTTTTTGGGACCGAACGCGATGTCCTTTTCCACCGTTTCTTCAAACAGCTGGTATTCGGGGTACTGGAACACCAGCCCCACCTTAAACCGGCAGGCGTGAAGGCGCGCCTTATCCTGCCAGATGTTTTCGCCGTCAATCAGCACCGTGCCGCTTGTGGGCTTGAGCAGACCGTTGAGATGCTGAATGAGCGTGCTCTTGCCCGAACCGGTGTGCCCGATAACACCGATAAACTCACCCTTTTCGATGGTGAGGTCGACGTTATCCACCGCCACCTTGGAAAACGGTGTGTTTTGACTGTAGATGTGTGTAAGCCCTTTTGTTTGTATTATCGGCATAGTTTTGCCTTTCCTGCGCGGGGGGCAGTGCACCATGGTAATGACGCGTATGCTCCACATCGCGAATGAACATGAAATTTGTTGTTTTTTGAAGTGAGATTATATTGTTTGTCGTTATCTGTATTTTCTATTGCGGTTGCCCCTATTTTTTCGGCTCGTTAAGCAGCGCGGCTATCGCGTTTGCACACTCGTCCACAAACAGCAGGTCGTCGGGCAGCGCAAGACCCTCGTCGCGCAGTGCCGCAATCAGCTCGGTGGGCTGCGGAACATCCAGCCCGATCTCCTTGAGCAGGGCGATGTTCTTAAACACCTCACGTGGGGTATTGTCGAGCACCACGTGCCCGTTGTCCATCACCACCACGCGGTCCGCCTTGGCTGCCTCGTCCATGTAGTGGGTAATGAGCACCGCGGTAATGCCAAAGTCCCTGTTCAGGCGGCGGATGGTTTTTAGCACCTCGCGCCTGCCGCTGGGGTCGAGCATCGCGGTGGGTTCGTCTAGCACAATGCAGGCGGGGCGCATCGCGATAATGCCCGCAATGGCGACGCGCTGCTTCTGACCACCCGAAAGCTGGTGCGGCGCACGCTCGCGGTAGTCGTACATCCCAACGCTTTTCAGTGCCTCATCCACCCGTTCGCGGATCTCGGTGGGGGGAACACCCAGGTTTTCGAGCGAGAACGCGACGTCCTCCTCCACCACGGTGGCGACAATCTGGTTGTCGGGGTTTTGGAACACCATGCCCACCCGCTGGCGGATGTCGTACACCCGCTCCTCGTCGGCGGTGTCGAACTCGTCTATGTACACCTTGCCGCCCGCGGGCAGTAAGATGGCGTTAAAATGCTTTGCCAGTGTGCTTTTGCCCGAGCCGTTGTGCCCCAAAACCGCGACAAAGCTACCCGCCTCAATGGTTAGGGTAATGTCGTCCAGCACCGGCTGCGACGGGGTGTTCTCCTCGGTTTGATAGGAGAAGGTGATGTTGTGCGTCTCTATTCTTCCCGCCATGTGTTTGTTGCTCCATCCTATATAAAATCGCTTATCTGCTTGCCTGCCATACGGCGGTACTGCCGCAGGGCAAAATAGCACCCGATTGTTTTACCCTAAGCCCAATCTCGTCCGCGCTAACACTGCCGCCGAACCGACCGCGCAGCGCAGCGTCGAGCACATACGCCATCACCGACGGAGAAAGCCCCGTGGTGTAGGAGTTGAGTAAGAACAAAAGCGGCTTGTCCGAAAGCACCTGCGCGCACAGGGTCACCAGAGAGTACAACGCATCCTCCAGCTTCCACACCTCACCGCCCGGTCCCCTGCCGTAGGAGGGCGGGTCCATGATGATGATGTCGTACCGGGTGCCGCGCTTTATCTCGCGCTCCACAAACTTTTTACAGTCGTCCACAATCCAGCGAATCGGCTTTTGCTCAAGCCCCGATGCCTGTGCGTTTTCGCGCGCCCACGACACCATGCCCTTTGCGGCATCCACATGGCACACCGCGGCACCCGCCTGTGCGGCGGCAAGGGTTGCGCCGCCCGTATACGCAAACAGGTTGAGCACCGAAACGGGTCGGTTTGCTGTCTCTATCGTCTGCTTTAGCATGTCCCAATTGCACGCCTGCTCGGGGAACAGCCCCGTGTGCTTAAAGCCGGTGGGGTGCACCACAAAGCTTAGGCTGCGGTAACCGATGCGCCACTTTTCGGGGAACCGCTTTAGGTTTTGCCATCGCCCTCCGCCGCTGCTAGACCGCTCGTACCGCGCGTGCGGGTCGCCCCATAGCGGGTGCCGCTGCCCCGTCTGCCAGATAATCTGCGGGTCGGGTCGCACCAAGATTACGTCGCCCCATCGCTCTAAGCGCTCGCCGTCGGTTGCGTCAAGCACCTCATAGTCCTTCCATCCGTCCGATACTCTCATCGTTTCTCCTATTATCGAAAATCGTTTCTTGTTAAATTACAGCGCGCGTACCGCGTCGGCAATCTGCTTCACGCAGCGGGTAATCTGCGCAAGGTCCTTACCCTCCGCCATGACGCGCACCAGCGGCTCGGTGCCCGACGGGCGTACCAGTATCCTGCCGTTGTCGCCCAGCTTATGCTCCCACTCCTGAATCAGCCTTGCTATGTCCTTATCCGAGCCCAGCATGCCCTTTGCCGTCTTGCCCACCGTTACGTTCTCCATCACCT
>JAEZQD010000149.1 GCA_023413185.1 Bacillota bacterium | reverse complement strand
GGGGCTGGCACAAACACCGCGGCGGGAAGCCCCATTATCATTAGCCCTGACATTTTTGTCAGCGCCATCCCCTCCACCTTGTTTTTTGCAAGGGAGACGACCATCACCGAGGTTGTGATCCCCACCGGCGCGCAGAGGATTGAAAGAAGGGCAATCTGCGCAAACGACATTGCACTGATTCGAAACATCATCGTAATAATTAGCCCGTAAACGGAGGATGCGACAGCGGGCAGTACAATCCGCGAAAAAAGGTACCCATCTTTTCCTACGGGGGTAACAGCGATTGCCCGGGTAATACCCGAATCTGCCTCGGACAGGATAACCATGACCCCGACAAACGCAAACATAATGGGCGTAGCAAAACACATCAGCTCGTCAAACAGAATATAATACGGGGCAATCAGCTCTGTTTTCCCGAGTATCTGACACAGATACCGTTCTAGTGCCGGAATCCCAAACCGAAATAGTAGCCCCATAAGTATTGGTGCGAACAAAACAGCAACCAGCATGGCGTCATCCAAAATCTCCCGAAAAAACTGTTTGGTAACCACAATAACCGGCTTCAAACATCCGCACCTCCCATCACGGTAAAGTTCTTATGCACCGCTTTGCAACACACAAAATACGCAAGGGCAATCCACGCACACAAAGAAACCACGCTGACAAGCCATACAGACGCATCCCCGCTGATTAGATACACCGCGGCAACCCCGGGGAGCACCGCCATAGCGGGATGACGAAAGCCGAAAAACAGAAGCGCCGGTGGCAGGCAGATAAGCAGCTCAAACGGGATTGTGTAAAGAAGAAACTGGTTTAAGGTCGTTACCTTGATGGCGACAATCATTCCGCACAGCGAAAACAACAGCGATGCAAGCAAAATACCCAGCGCACACAGCACAAGATTTTGGATTCCCCCCGCAACCGCAAGCATTAGCCCTACCGCAAGCCCAATGGCGGAAAGAGAGAGTACCTTCGCCGCAATGTATTCCCATATTCGTATGGGAGATACGGCAAGCGCGCAGTTAACGCGCTGACTTTTTTCTAGCAGAACAATCGCACCCATAAAAAACAACCCTATCGCGGCGGGGTCGGTGAACACCATTACAACCGCAACCGTCTGCCCAACGGGTTGAGGCAGTGTTAATATGGAGAGAAGGTATAGGGTGCAAAAGACAGCGTACACATAATAAAACCCATAATTCCATTGAAAAAGCACATCGGATGCCGTTAATCGCCAAAGCCTCATACCAGCACCCTCCCCGTTATGTCGATAAAGATATCACCAAGGTTCGGTTCGGTGGAGTGAATGGTCATAAGGCGTCCTTCTTTTAACACGGCAGAGAGCTGTTCATCATAGACCGTATCGGCAAGTGCGCACTCACCCGCTTGTTCCTTCCCGTTCTCAAGGTATGTATAATGTATTGTTGCAGCACCCTTTTTCATAATCAGCGCGCGGGGCGTATCCATCGCCTTGACCTCGCCGTTAACAATAAACGCCACACGGTCGCACAGCTCCTGAGCGTCAAGCATATTGTGCGTGGTTAGGATAACGGTCTTACCGTTTTGCTTTTCTCGCAAAATGGCATCCTTAACAAGCCGCGCGTTGGTTGGGTCCAGCCCACTGGTTGGCTCGTCTAAAAACAAGATGTCAGGATCGTTGATTAGAGCACGCAAAAAGTTCAACCGGCTCTTCATGCCCTTGGAGTAGTCGCAAACCTTTTTATCTGCGTCTTTTTCAAGATCAACACTTTTGAGCAGTGCGTCGATATCCCTGGTTTTACGGCTGTACAACGAGGCAAAGAACGATAGATTCTGACGTGCGGTCAGCTTTTCGTACAGGGTCGGAAACTCAAAATCGATGCCGATTCTTTCATAAAAGTCCTTTGACACCTTTTTGACCTCGGTTCCAAACACCGTTACGCTGCCCCCGTAGCTGGGCAAAAGACCGATTAGTATCTTCTGCAACGTGCTCTTTCCTGCCCCGGACGGCCCCAAAAAGCCGAATATCTCCCCCCTGTTTACCGCAAACGAAACATCCTTGATAAACGGCTGTTTGGTATAGCCAAAGGTTAGCTCACTAATCTCAATCATTGTTCTTCCTCCAATAGCTGAATAATCAGTCCCCTGATGCAAAGCCGAAGTGTTTCTTCTAAGAGCTCCTCCCCTATTTCCCTTGTGTGTGCCACTGAAAAAAACAGCATGCGCATGGCGGCGGAAAACACCTGTTTCTTGTGCTCGCTGATATGCGGCAGGATATCAAACAGCTGTGACAGCTGGTCATCGTCCTGCTTAAAATGCTCCCGCACAATCTGTTCAGGCAGCTTGCGAATTAGGGTATCCAGCTCGCCGGATAGCATCAGCGCGGGCAACGCGGTCTCATATATGGCTTGAAATCCCCCAAAAACTACCTCTGTCAATTCCTCGACGTTACAGCCGGTGCCTAACGCAGAAAAGGCATCGATTAACTTTGCATGGATCTGCGCGTGCCACTGCATGATTACCTCGAAAACAAGCTGTTCCTTTGATGTGTAAAAGAGGTAGAACGTACCCTTGGGAATCCTTGCAGCCTTTGCTAAATCATCCACCGTTGTTCGCTTAATGCCGACCCGCTTGATAGACTCTTCCGCCTCCGCCTGTAGCTGTAACATAATTTGTTCTCGTTCATACTGGCTAAATGCCTTCGGCATATTATCACCACCTATTTGACTATTTGTATCTATATGGTCATTATAAATGTGAAAAGCAATGCAGTCAATAATTAGTTGATACTCTTTTCTTGTTTTAATTCCAATGTGCACCAATTGACGGTGACGGCTATTGTGTTATAATATGGTTAACGCTCCATTATCATGCGTCACAGGGAATGGTTTTAGCAATACAGAGAGTTGTTCTTTGGCTAGCATCCCGTTCGTGCCATTTGAATTGTAAACAGCCCTTTTTACTATGGGTTTTGCTTTGTTTTATATCGGCACTGATACGAAGAAATTGTGTTCGCAACAGCTTTGGAGCATGTTTGAAAGATTTGCTTTCAGACTTTGAAAAGAGAGGAAGAAAGAATGATGACCCGATTAAGCCGGAGCCTACCTGCCCTAGCTTGCATCCTATGTCTTGTCTTCACCATGCTTTTCCCCGGTTGCGCAAGCAACCCTGTACCGACCAGCAGCCAAGACGTGTCCTCCTCCATTGTATCTGAGGAGGAGACACCCGTACCGGAGGAGGAGGCGGATATCGGCGATTGGCCGACGGAGTTTTCGCTTATGGAGGCGTACAAGGATGATTTCCTTCTTGGCACCATCTACACAGATGCCAACCGCAGCGGCAAGGACATGGAATTAACCCTGAAGCACTTTAATACAATTACCCCAGAGAATATTATGAAGCCGGAGTATATGCAGCCCCAAAAGGGCAGTTTTTATTACACCGAATCGGATGCCATGATGAAGTTTGCGCAGGAAAACAGCCTTAATGTCATTGGGCATACCCTTGCGTGGCATCAGCAGACGGGCAACTGGCTTGGTCAAACCGATGACCGCGATGAAGCCATTGAGCAGCTGCGCAGTCACATCACGAGTATCGTTAGCAACTACAAGGGCAAGTTGCTTGCCTGGGACGTAGTAAACGAGGCGGTAGAAGATAATAAGACCCTGCCCCAGGACGGAGACTGGACCACCTGCCTGCGCAAGACGCAGTGGCTGCAGTCCATCGGTCCCGATTACATCGCAATGGCGTTTCGCTTTGCGCGGGAGGCAGACCCTGATTTGATACTGTACTACAACGACTATAACCTGGATAACAAGCAAAAGGCGGATGTCGTATACGCTATGGTCAAGGACCTGCGGGCAGATGGCGTGCCGATTGACGGCATTGGCATGCAGGGGCACTATACCGTAAGCACCTCTGCAGGCGCGGTAAAATCCAATATCGAGCTGTTTGCTTCGTTGGGTGTTGAAGTCAGCATCACCGAGCTTGATGTCGCGGTAAACGGCGCAAACACAACCACCGGACTTACCAAGGAGCAGGAGATCCGGCAGGGTGTCGCGTATGCACGTCTTTTTAAGGTGTTTAAGGAGTGCAAGGATTCGATTGCCAGGGTAACCTTTTGGGGTTATTTGGATAACAGAAGCTGGCGCAGTGACCGCTTCCCCTGCCTGTTTAATGCGGATTATACCCCTAAGCAAGCGGCATACGCGGTGCTTGACCCCGAAAAATACCTGAGCTTGCATGATACCACCTATAAGGCTCCCATCAGATCCGCCAATGCAAAGTACGGAACCCCTACCATAGACGGGGAGATAGATGAGCTGTGGAACAGCTGCACTGCAGAAGCGGTAAACGTCCCTGTTATGGCATGGGAGGGCGCAAAGGGAAGCGTTCGCATGCTGTGGGATGAGGGGTTTGTGTATGTGCTGTTTGAGGTAACCGACTCGGTGCTGAATAAGCTTTCTGAGAATGTTTACGAGCATGATTCAATTGAGGTATTCCTTGGTCAAAGCAATAACAAAGATGTTTTTTACGGTACGGACGACGGTCAGTACCGCGTGAACTTTGAGGGCGAAGAATCGTTTGGAACGATTCCCGACAAGGCGGGTTTTCAGTCCGCCGCAAAGCCTATCGACGGTGGATACTTAGTAGAGCTTGCTATTCCTCTGCTTTCCCCCGCTAAGGAAGGCCTAAAGATGGGCTTTGACGCACAGGTAAACGACAGCGATGCGTCAGGTGCCCGCGTAAGCATCATGAAGTTCTGCGACCCCTCTGACAATTCCTATCAAAGCCCCGAAAAATGGGGCGAGCTGCTGCTAACGAAATAACCACTGACGTGGTCGCCTAAAGAAAAACAGAGCATATGGTCTTTGGTGCAATATTCAATTGCTACTAGAAGGCGCATATGCTCTGTTTTATTGTGTTGCTTACGACTTTTAGGAGGCAGTGACTGACAAGGCGTTCTTGACGGTTATCATAAACACCGTTTGCTAACAATACCCCTGTGTTTTTACTTGCTTTACATATGCTTTACACAAGACATACCGTTATGTGCTATCATTTTTTCCCTTGATAAATTACAATAAGCCCTGAAATAAGATTTTTACATGAACCACAAAAACTTAAGGGTGCAAGCTCCTTAAGGAGACTCGACAATTTGTTATGAACAGAAGGATGCACGATGAACGGTTGCACAAAAGAAGAGCTGGATAGGATTATACGCAAGAAACAGATAAGAACTGTGTTTCAGCCTATTATCTCAATAAGAGACGGCAGCATATTGGGTCATGAGGCATTGAGCAGGATTACCTGCGAAAGTATCTTCACAAGCCCTGATATGCTTTTTACCGCAGCGGAAGAACACAACCGACTGTGGGATTTGGAGCTACTGTGCAGAACAACGGCACTGGAAGCCGCCTATATTTATATGATACCACCCTATAACAAAAAGCTATTCTTGAATGTAAACCCCAATATTATGCTTGATGACAACTATAAACAGGGCTTTACAAAGGATTTCTTAAAGCAGTATCAAATAACTCCCGACAACCTAATATTTGAGATTACCGAGAGAAACGTAATAAAGGATATGGTAGGGTTTTGTACCACCATCAGTCATTATAAAAATCTGGGGTGTTTGATTGCGATTGATGATGCGGGCGCCGGATATTCAGGGCTGAACTTAATCAGCGACGTCTGCCCCAATTACCTAAAACTTGACATGCAGCTGATTCGCGATATCGACAAGGACAGCCTAAAGCATGCGCTGGTAAAGGGCATGGTGGAATTCTCTAAAGCGTCCAATGTCACATTGATTGCAGAGGGAATTGAAAGCGCTCTGGAACTTGAAACGTTGGTTAACTTAGGCGTACCGTATGGACAAGGGTATTTTATTCAGATACCAAGCACCGAGCTTGCAGTAATAAGCCCCGATGTTATGCAGGCAATCAAGGAGATTAACGCAAGGAAAAACGAGCATCTGCGGGACAGCTTTTTAAATACAACCATCCGCGGCTTATGCAGCACTACTGCAACCATCTCGCCCGCCGATATGGTTTTTGAGGTTTACGACAGAATGAACAAAAGCCCAAATAGCGTGGGTTTTTGCGTGGTTGATAACAATATTCCTGTTGGCATAATTACAAAAGAAAAGCTCGCGCTAAAACTCAGCGGGCGGTATGGCTACACGCTTAATCAGTACAAGCCGATTTCTGTTTTGATGGATCGCTGCTTTTTATCAGTAGACAGCAAAACCCCTGTGAATGTGGTTTCTGCCGCAGCTATGGCGCGCTCCAACGAAAATCTGTATGATTTTATTGTTGTAACCAAACTTGGTCAGTATATCGGCACTGTGACAATAAAGGATCTGCTTGAGAAATGTATTGAGATTGAGGTCTCTGAAGCAAAACAGCAAAACCCGTTATCCGGCTTACCAGGAAACTTGATGGTTGAGCAGAAAATAAAACAACATCTTGAAAACGATCAAAAATATAGTATTGCCTATTTTGATATTGATAATTTTAAAGCGTATAATGACAACTACGGCTTTGAACGCGGCGATATGATTATTAAGCTTTTGGCAGACATATTAAGGCGTTGCATCCCCCACAGTCAGTTTGTCGGGCATATCGGCGGAGATGATTTTGTGGTAATCCTCAACGAGCAGGTAGATGAAGAGTATTATAGCAAGATCGTCAAAGAGTTTGAGACAGATGTGCTAGCCTATTACAACGAAACGGACATACATAATGGCTATATCCTTGCCACAAACAGGTGCGGCGTCACCGAACAGTTTCCATTAATCACACTTACCGTCGTAGTCGTGAACAACAGGTTAAGAGCTTATCACAGCACATTCGAAGTATCTTCGGTGCTGGCAGGATTAAAGATATCCGCAAAGAGGAACAAGCATATGGATTTAAAAAAGCGAATCGGATAGATGGTCATGGCACAGTGCAATAGTACCCGCAGTAAAGTACCAATTCTCGATAATCACTCTTGGTCGTACCGACAGACTTATCGTTTATTTTTACTTTTTTCCATTGCATTAATTTTCATGAAAACCCTTTGACCGCACTGCATCAATTTGCTACAATGAACTCATTGGAGAAAAGCGAAAAAGCGCTTGGACCGTAAACCGCAGCACATTTTCTCATATTAACGCAGTAAACTTATCTCCAAAATTTATATGAATTTATGGAGGCATTACAGCAAAATGAATCTACTCTGTTCCGCACGTAGTAAACATCAAGAGAGCACGGAATATACGCCACTTGAACATCATGGGCTAACGATACAAGTAGCAGAAACGGTACAATCCAATGATCCAAAAGGGCCGCAAACCGTTCATGTTTCACTTCATAACGCAAACAGCACCTCATGGAGCGGCGTAATCCATATTGAGCTACCGTTTCCCAATCAAAACCCGCGTTTCTTTTTACCCGCCTTTATGTACGGC
Source organism: Bacillota bacterium (assembly GCA_023413185.1). Classification (GTDB taxonomy): domain Bacteria; phylum Bacillota; class Clostridia; order Oscillospirales; family Ruminococcaceae; genus Acetanaerobacterium. Next base: position 2,013 of record JAEZQD010000149.1, on the reverse strand, counting down.
AGGAACCGTGGCGAAAGCCCGCAGGATGTTACGCATGAATTTCCCCGAATCCGCAAAGAGATGAAGCGCCCTTCCTCCCCTTGGTGGATGGTTCGCAGCGACCGTCTGTCGCATCCCGTCGCGGCGGTTTATGACAACGGCACTATTTATGCACTTTCCGCCAGCCCGTATTTCATCCTTGACCGCAGCGGGAAGAAGGAATGGAAGCCAAACGCATGCGGAGACTTTTATCAGTACAGCGGGTTTACCTGTTCGCTCGAAAAGGGCACTATCGGCTACACACTAGGTTATGAGAATGCCCCTTGGCTGTTTGTGCAGTCGAAGAACGTATATGAACGGTCAGATTTATCGGATAACTGCTTTGTCTTGTATGCAGAGGAAACCGTTGAATTTGATCTGAATGTGTATTGCTATCAAGCGGACAGCTGCTTATCGGTTAACTATGTAATCGCGTCGGTGTATAGCCACTACCATCAATCCCCCAGAAGGATTGGGGAGCACCGAACTGCCGTGACAGAATTGGCGGGTGCCATATCGGAGTACGGCTGGGTTGAGAACGATGTAAATTACTCAACCATCATCTATGAAACAAAAGATCCTGATGTATTTGATTATGTCAAAATAATGAGCATTGCTTGGACATGCGGGATGTCTATTGCCGGACCGATGCTGATTGCCGGACTGCGCCTGAACAACAAAGCCATGCGAGATCAGGCAATTAGGTGCATCAATAACATCATTGACAATGCAACCAATCCCCGTACCGGCCTTCCCTTTGACGCATACGACAATGGAGTATGGACCGTTCACGGCTGGTGGTTTGACGGCATGCACACAAGCGGTCATACATCATATTTGATTGGGCAAGCACTGTTTTATATTTTACGTTCTTACGAATATGAGAAAACACTAAACCACACCATTCACGATAAATGGCTTAGCTATGTAAAGGAAGCTCTGCCACGGCTTGAAAGAACCAAGAATAGCGATGCAGAGTACGCCTATATAATATCCGCACAAACCGGTGCCGGTCTGGAGTACGACGCATTTTGTGGGGCTTGGTGCATGGCAGCACTAGCATATTACTGCTTTTTATCTGGCGACTTGAGCTATCTGCCTAGTTTGATAGAGAGCGAAGCGCACTACTACGGTTCATATATCGCTAATATGGAATGCTACGGCGCTCCGCTGGATACGGTAAAGGCTGTGGATTCGGAGGGCGTACTCGCCTACATTAAGGCAGTTAAGTTTCTTCACAAAATCACGGCTAACGAGCTGTATCTTGACCATATGTATGATGCGTTGTGCTATGAATTTTCGTTTAAGTTTTGCTATAACTCGCCCGTCAAGCTTCCTCCCCTAAGTAAAAATGGCTGGTCTAGCTGCGGCGGAAGCGTAACATCAACCGCCAACCCCCATATTCATCCGATGTCCAGCAACGTCGTGGATGAAATGCTATACTACTGCTCCCAGCGAAGCGATGCCTATATTCAACAGCGCATGACAGACACCGTTTTATGGGGTTGCCAAACCTATAACAAGTTTGACGGAGAGTATGACCACGGCAAAATAGGTTGGATGTCAGAACGGTTTTGTCACTGCGAGGGTCTGGTGACGCAAAAATACGAAGATGGTACTTACGCCAGCACCTGGTTCAGTCTAATGCCTTGGGCGGGCGCCAGTATTATCGACGGTTTTGTCGGGGATCTTTGGGAGCAATCTGCTTTATGATTGCTATAGACGTGTGATTGTATGACAAAGAGCATGTAAGCAACAGTCAGCTTACATGCTCTTTTATCGGCAGTTGTGTGCAGCAACATGATAGCCCCTTGTAATAGAGTAAGACCAAACAAAAGCCCGTAAGCTTTCGCTTGCGGGCTTTTGTTTGGCTCCCCAAGTTGGACTCGAACCAACGACCCTGCGGTTAACAGCCGCATGCTCTACCAACTGAGCTATTGAGGAATGTATGGATTCAACAGCTCAGTTGGTTCCGACTTTGAGCTATTGAGGAAT
>JAEZQD010000147.1 GCA_023413185.1 Bacillota bacterium | reverse complement strand
TGCGGCAGTGTTTCGCCGGACGAAGCCATCCCCCAGTTTGTAAAAGCACTCGAGGATGCGGGTATCAATACGGTAATTGCAGAGAAGCAGGCACAGCTTGATGCTTGGATAGCCGCCAACAAATAACCATACAACATGCAAAATGAGGTTGAACGGTCAGCCTCATTTTGCTTTAGGAGAACCGTTATGATAAACACAGTTGCGAAACGACCGACACACAGTCAAGGCGCTAAGCGCCGCGCAGGCAAAAAGAACCTGACGTTGCTGTTGATTGCCGTGCCGGGGCTTGTTTACTTGTTAATTAACAACTATATCCCAATGATGGGTATCTTCATTGCCTTTAAGCAGGTCGATTACTCCAAGGGCATCTTTGGCAGCGAGTGGGCAGGGCTTAATAACTTTAAGTTCTTGTTCCAAACCAAAGAGGCTTGGGTTATGATTCGAAACACAGTGCTTTATAATGTGACCTTCATCATTCTGGGTGCATTGATTGCAGTGTTCATTGCAATTTTAATGAACGAAGTAAGCAAATACTTCTGCTCCAAGCTATTTCAGTCCGGGCTTATCTTACCCAATCTAATCTCCATGGTAGTGGTTGCATACCTTGTGTATGCATTCCTTAATCCCGAAACAGGTCTTGTTAACAAAACCATCTTATCCGCGCTGGGTAAAGACGGTGTGAACTGGTATACAGAGGCAAAGCATTGGCCCTTCATTTTGGTGCTGGTGCAGATGTGGAAATCAGCAGGATATTCCTCAATCATATATATCGCCAGCATCTCGGGCATAGACAAGGGGTTGTACGAGGCGGCAAGGCTCGACGGCGCGGGCAAGTTTAAGCAGATTATGTGCATCACCCTGCCGCAGCTCAAACCCACCATTATTATGTTGACGCTAATGAGCGTGGGACGACTGTTCGCTTCTGACTTTGGTCTGTTTTATCAGGTACCTATGAACTCCGGCGCGCTGTTTAACGTAACGCAGACCATCGATACCTATGTCTACCGAGGTTTGATGAACTACGGAAACATCGGCATGTCCAGTGCTGCGGGGCTGTTCCAGTCGGTGGTGGGCTTTGCGCTGGTGGTAGGTGCCAACTGGATTGTGCGCAAAATTGAAGCCGACAGCGCTTTGTTCTAAAGGAGAGAAAACAATGGGCAATTTAGAAACAAAAGGCGAACGAATATTTCGTATTTTTTCGCTGGTGATTCTTGCAATCATTACAATATGTGCGCTGCTGCCGCTTCTTTTGATTATCATCTCCTCGTTCACCGACGAGGCGGCGCTTGTCGCAAACGGTTACAGCTTTACACCTAAAAAATGGAGCCTCGATTCCTATCTGTACATGCTTCAGCAATCCAGCGTAATCTTTCGCGCTTACGGCGTGTCGATTTTGGTTACAACGGTGGGTACGTTAATTAGCTTAGTGCTTACCACAATGGTTGCGTACCCCATGTCCCGCGCCGACTTTAAATACAAAAATGTATTGGCGTTCATTGTGTTTTTCACCATGCTGTTCAACGGCGGCATCGTACCCAGCTACATCATGTGGACGCGTATTTTCCACATCAACGATACCTTTTGGGCACTGCTCATCCCCAACTATTTGATGGGGGCCATGAACATACTGCTTGTGCGCAATTATTTTAAAAACAACATTCCGGCCGCGCTCATCGAGTCCGCTCAGATTGACGGGGCAAACGAGATGCATATTCTGTTTCGAATCATGCTGCCGCTTGCGGTTCCTGTGAGCGTTACCGTGGGCTTGTTTACCGGTCTTGCCTATTGGAACGACTGGACAAACGCCCTGTATTATGTGGAGTCGCCCAAGCTCTATGGCATACAAAACCTGCTGATGCGAATGATGAATAACATTCAGTTCTTGGCGTCGGGGCAAGCGAGCCAAATAACCAGCGGTCAACTTATTTCACTGCCCAGTAACGGTATCCGTATGTCTTTGGCGGTTATCGGTATCTTGCCAATTCTCGTCATCTTCCCGTTTTTGCAAAAATATCTCATCAAGGGCGTCATAGTGGGCGCGATAAAAGGGTAATAAACAAGCGTTACGCATAATCGCACAAACCGTCAAAACAGCATCGGAGCAAGTATGCATCTGCAGGAAAACCGCTATGCACAGTTTTATGGCGTATTGTGCCTTACCATGGCACCGGGCGCAGTGTATCGGAAAGGAATGGTCATACGAATGAAAGCAAAAGACGTTGTTGCGCAGATTGTTAAGCACTACGGCGTGAATATCGAGCTGCCCAGTACCTGCGACGGTTATAAGGCAGGGGACCCAGAGACGGAGGTAACAGGCGTTGTAACCAGCTTTATGGCTACGGCAAACGTAATCCGTGAGGCGGCCAGACTGGGTGCTAACATGATTATCACTCACGAGCCGACCTATTTTACCGGCAACGATAAAACAGATTGGTGCACAAACGACGCGGTTTATCTCGCTAAGAAAAAGCTGATTGATGAAACCGGCATGGTTATTTGGCGAAACCATGATCTGATTCACATGACCCAGCCCGACGGCATCTACGACGGGTTTATTAAAGAGATGGGATGGGAGCAATACGCCCTTCCGCCGGTCGAAAAACAATTCGGAGGCGAAGGTGGTATGCAGGGCTTCATCAAGGGCTTTCGCGATTATTATGACCTGCCCCAAACCACGTTGGGTCAGCTTGTGCAGGAGTTTAAACAAAAGCTGCAGATGGATACGCTGCGGATTATTGGCGACACTGCCATGCCTTGCTCTCGGGTAGGGGTTCTGGTGGGCGGTGGTAGCCTCGGCTTTGGCATAGAGGAGCTTCCCATGCAGATTATGGAGGAAAAGGGCATTGATGTGCTGGTGTGCGGCGAGATTACCGAATGGACTACCTGCGCCTACATAGGCGATGCCGTGCAGCTTGGTCTGCCAAGGGCAATGATCGTGCTTGGGCATGAGCGCACCGAGGAGTGGGGTATGAAGCACATGCGCCCCTGGCTGGAGGAGTTGCTGTCGGTTCCCGTTTGGTTTGTGGATGCAAAAGAACCGTTTTCCTATCTGTAAACGGAGGATAGAGGTTGAAATATAACCGTTCAGCCTTTATAATGATAGCTGTCTTAAGCACAGCTGTTCCTAGGCAAAACCGCATCACTATGCTACTATGTAGAGGGTGTTTTGTGCCCCTGCGGCGCAGAACGCTGGAAAGGATGACACCATGGCTATCTTTAATATTACGATGTTTTCCAATACGCTTCATCGCCTTACCGAATTGACTGCAATTTTGCCGGTGGAAAAAAACAAGGGTCTGCCGCCGGAGCTGCAGACGCAAAGCGAGGGACCCCTTAAAACGGTCATGCTGCTGCACGGCTTCTCGGGCATCCATACCGACTGGCTGTATGGCTCCCGTATCCAGCAGTTAGCAATGAAGCACCACATTGCAGTAATCTGCCCCAGCGGCGAAAACAGCTTTTATGTGGACGACGCGCACAGAGACGCGATGTACGAGCAGTATCTTTGTGAGGTGCTGGAGTTTGCCCGTGACGTGTTCCCCCTAAGCCGTAAAAAGGAAGACACCACCATCGGCGGTCTATCCATGGGCGGTTATGGAGCCATACTGAACGGTCTTAAACACCCCGAGCTGTTCGGTAACGTCATTGCACTTTCGTCCGCGCTCATTACCGACAAGCTGGCGGCACAAACCGAGCAGCGCGACAATCCCATGGCAAGCGCCGCGTATTTTGACCACGTGTTCGGCAAGCCCGAGATAATCAGCGGCAGCGACCGTGACCCCAAGCATATTGCGAAGAATCTCGTGCAAGCAAACGCCGAAATTCCCCGAATCTTTATGGCGTGCGGCACCGAGGACTTTTTGTACAATGAGAACAATGACTTTAGTGCCTTTTTGGAGGAAGTCAAGATCCCGCACGTTTATCTCACGGGTCCCGGCGTACACGACTGGGCGTTTTGGGATGCCCATATTGAAAAGGGTCTGGACTGGGTACTCACAACCAAAGAGTAAACCATGCATACAACAAAAAACCTGGAACGCAGTCGCGTTCCAGGTTTTTTTGATAGAAGATATATAAGTGTTATAAGGGTGAAAACATCGAGGGGTAACCGAGCTCTGTGGTATCCATATACGCGCGGGTGGAGCGTTCGCCCTTTTCCAGCAGTAGGTTGTTTAGCTGTGCCAGAATCTTGGTCTCCTGCAAAGAAGCTGCGTGAATGGTTGTTCCCAAATCAAGCTGAGTAAACAACGCATCGCAGCGGGGCCATTCTACCTCGGTATTTGTACCGTTAGGGCAGCCGGTCTTAACAAAGTTTACCCAGTATGCCATCAGCTGCGCACCAAACGCGCGTTCCGCCTCGTCCATGCCGGCGGGGTTGATAATGCAAGGCTCGGTTCGTCCAAACAGATACGGCAGCTCGGAGGAGTGGGTGCTGCCCAGTCGTTGTCCGCGCTCACCGGCATCGGGACGCGATTTATAGTACACATAGGAGGCAACACCCTTTTGTGCCCCCGCCACACCTAAGCGTGCTGCGGATAGGAACATCAGATCGCTTAGCAGTTTCAGCACACTTTTTAACGTCTCGCCGCTGCTCCCGTGAGGGTAATGGGCAAGAAGCTCGGGTATCAACTCTGCAGGGAACACCTTGTTAATATAGCGTTCGAACGCTTCGGAAGTAATCGCAATGTCATGCGGTACTCCAAACGAGCCAAACTCCTCGGTGGTAAAGCCGACAATAAAGTTCATCGGGTTAAATCGTCCGCTCGCAAACAGTTCAAACGGGGAGTCGGGCAGCACATAGCCATCGATGCAGTAGTTGGGGGTGTAGCGTTCACGCAGGCTTGCCTCAATCAGGTCGCAGCCGTCCATCGCGCGCAGCTCGGCGATGCT
>JAEZQD010000118.1 GCA_023413185.1 Bacillota bacterium | reverse complement strand
GTACCTGCCGCACGCCGGATGGCGTGTTTATTGACGATAGACTCCACAAACCGCCCACATTTGTGGGCGCCGCACGGTTTTTTGTGCGGTTCAAAACGGATTCGTTTTGAAGTTTGTTGAGTATAGTAACGATTCGTTTTCAGCCTCCGTGTGGGGCTGAAAAACTAACGAAACCGAACAATGTCTATAAAACGATCATATAAAAGCCATGATAATAGCTTTTAGGGACATTAAAACAACAGCTATTGGTTTGGCTGTGAGGAGATTATGCTGACGCTATGACGATACTGCTACTTATTCTTATCTATCTTGCCTTTATCAGCCTGGGTCTGCCCGATTCGATGATTGGTGCGTCCTGGCCCGCCATGCAACCCGAATATGCGGTGCCCTACAGCTATGCGGGTATTCTCTCGATTACGGGGTTTGCGTTTACCATCCTATCCAGCTTTTTCAGTGTGAAGGTCATCCGACGCTTTGGCACGGGTCGGGTGATGATTGCAAGCGTACTGCTTACCGCAATTGCATTGTTTGGTATCTCAAGTGCGCCATCGTTTTATCTTGCCATCCTCTTCTGCGTTCCGCTTGGGCTGGGCGGCGGTTGTGTGGACGCAGGGCTTAACGCTTTTGTGGCGGAGCACTACAAATCGCGCCATATGAGCTGGCTGCACTGCTTTTGGGGCGTGGGTGCGATGATTGGTCCTGCCATCATGTCGCGCAGCATACAGTCGGCTGGCTGGCGCAGCGGTTTTTTTACCGTCTCTTCCCTTCAGTTTGTGCTGTGTGTGATTCTGCTGTTATCTCTGCCGCTGTGGAAGCGCGTTGCCGAAAAGACCGGCGGCGCTGCGCCCGAACAGGATGCGGATACCTTGCCTGCCGACAAGGGCATGTTCTACGTTCTGCGCATTAAGGGTGTTAAGTCGGTGCTGTTTTCCTTTTTATTTTACTGCGCGGCAGAAGCAACCATGGGGCTGTGGGGCGCGAGCTTTATGACCAACGTCAAGGGTGTAAACGCCGCACAGGCTGCGCAATGGGTGTCTTTTTTCTTTCTGGGCATTACCATCGGTCGGTTCATCACCGGCTTTGCCACCATCAAGCTGCGCAACACCGCACTCATCCGTTTGGGGGAGGGGATTATCCTTGGAGGTATCGTGCTGATGCTGCTGCCCGTGCCCGTGGTTGTGAATGCGGTTGGGTTTGTTTTAATCGGGCTTGGTTGCGCGCCTATCTTCCCCTGCATGCTGCACGAAACCCCAGTGCGCTTTGGCAAGCAAAACGCACGGGTAATTATGAGCTTTCAGCTTTCGTTTTCCTATATCGGATGCACGGTAATGCCGCCGCTGTTCGGCGTATTGGCAGAGCGCACCACCTTTTTGACGTTTGCCCCCTACCTGCTTGGTTGCGCGGTGCTGCTCATCCTCTGCACCGAACGCATTAACCGAGTCGCGCGGCACGCGTAGCAATACTTGCAGCGATAAACAGCATATGAAACAACGCCCCGGGACGGCTCACAACAGGCGTGTGACCAACCCCGGGACGTTATGCGTCTATCGGTTCAGCGGCTTACCCCCTGAACATGCAAATATAAGACAAACTACCTTGGGTTTGCCGTGCTAGCCGGTAACCCGTGCCTCTCCGTGTTCGGCGGCGTCATCCGCAACCGCCTTTGCAACCGCGTCCGCCACCTTTTTGTCCAGTGCGTTTGGGATGATGTAGTCGGCGCACAGCTCCTCGGGGGATACCAGCGAAGCAATCGCATACGCTGCGCGCTGCTTCATGCTCTCGGTAATCCGTTTTGCGCGCACGGCAAGTGCGCCCTTAAAGATGCCGGGGAACACCAGCACGTTGTTAATCTGGTTTGCGAAGTCCGAGCGTCCCGTTCCCACCACCAGTGCGCCGCCGCGCTTTGCCTCGTCGGGCATAATCTCGGGCGTCGGGTTTGCCATTGCCAGCACAATGCCACCGTTCATGACAGACACCATCTCGGCGGTGACCAGCCCGGGGCGTGAGACGCCCACAAACGCGTCCGCGCCGAGCAATGCGTCCGAAAGCAGACCGTGCTCGTGGTGCAGATTAGAGATCTTCGCAATCTCCGCCTGGGGCAGGGTCAGGTTGTCGTCGCCCTCACAGATGATGCCGCCGATGTCGCACAGCACCACGTTTCCAAAGCCCATTGAGATAAGCAGGTTACCAATGGCTATGCCCGCCGCTCCCGCGCCGTTTATGACGATCTTCAGCTTGCCCATCTCCTTGCCGGTGACCTTGACCGCATTGATTAAAGCCGCCGCAACCACAATGGCAGTGCCGTGCTGGTCGTCGTGAAACACTGGAATATCGCACAGCTCTTTCAGCCTGCGCTCCACCTCAAAGCAGCGGGGTGCCGCGATGTCCTCGAGATTAATGCCGCCGAAGCTTTTTGAGATGAGATAAATCGTCTCCACCAGCTTGTCCACGTCCTTGGTGTCCACGCAGATGGGGAACGCATCCACCCCGCCAAACTCCTTAAACAGGGCGCATTTGCCCTCCATCACCGGCATGCCGGCGGCAGGACCGATGTCGCCCAGACCCAGCACGGCGGAGCCGTCGGTGATGACCGCGACCAGATTCGCGCGACGTGTCAGCTCAAACGACTTCTCGTAGTCCGCTGCGATCGCGCGGCAGGGCTCGGCTACGCCGGGGGTGTACAGCAGCGAGAGATCCTCGCGGGTGTTAATGGCAGCGCGGGAAACGACCTCGATTTTACCGCGCAGCTTATAGTGAAGGTCAAGCGACTGCTTGTTGATATCCATGCAATAAACTTCCTTTCGGTTGGTGTTGCCGTAACGGCGGACGCGTGCTATACCATCCCCTCGGGGTGGAACACCTCGTCAAACCGCTCGGCGCTCAGCAGCCCCAGCGTCACGGCAGACTCGCGCAGCGAGGTGTTGTGCTCATACGCGTACTTTGCGCACCTTGCCGCGTTGTCGTAGCCGATGTAGGGGGAAAGCGCCGTCACCAGCATCAGCGAGTTGTGCAGGTTGTGCGCCATCTTCTCGCGGTTTGCCACAATGCCCACCGCGCAATGGTCGTGAAACGAGCGCATTGCATCCGCGAGCAGGCGAACCGACTGCAAAAAATTATAGATGCACACCGGCATAAATACATTGAGCTCAAAATTGCCCTGAGAAGCGGACATACCCACCGCCACGTCGTTTGCCATCACCTGTACGGCAACCATCGTCACCGCCTCGCACTGGGTGGGGTTTACCTTGCCAGGCATTATCGAGCTGCCAGGCTCGTTCTCGGGTATAAAAATCTCGCCCAGACCGCAGCGCGGACCGCTCGCAAGCCACCGCACGTCGTTTGCAATCTTCATCAGGTTTGCGGCAAGCGCCTTTAATGCGCCGTGGGCAAACACCAGCTCGTCCTTAGCGGTAAGGGAATGGAACTTGTTTCGCGCGGTCACAAACGGCTCACCCGTCAACGCCGCAATCTGCGCGGCTGCCTCCTCGGCAAAGCCCGTTGGTGCATTAAGCCCGGTGCCCACCGCCGTGCCGCCCAGCGCAAGCTGCATGAGCGGGGGTAACGACGCCGTAATCATCTGTCGCGCTGTCGTAAGCATGGCATGCCAGCCGCTGATCTCCTGCGCAAAGGTGATGGGCGTTGCGTCCTGCAGATGGGTACGCCCCGATTTGACGACATCCACATTCCCTTTTTCCAGCCGCTCAAGGGTGTTTGCGAGCAGGTCAAGGGAAGGAAGCAGCTGCCGCTTGATTGATGTCACCGCCGCGATGTGCATGGCGGTGGGAAAGGTGTCGTTGGAGCTTTGGGACATATTCACATGGTCGTTCGGGTGCAAAAGAGGTTTGCCGCACAGCTCGTTAGCCCTGTTTGCAACCACCTCGTTTGCGTTCATGTTCGATTGTGTGCCGCTGCCCGTCTGCCAAACCGCCAGGGGGAAATGGTCGTCCAGCGTTCCGCCAGCAATCTCGTCGCACACCTGCGCAATCAAATCGGCTCGCTCGTCGTCGAGCTTACCCAGACGCTTGTTTGCAAGGGCGCATGCCTTTTTCAGCACGGCAAACGCGCCAATAATCTCAATCGGCATCTTCTCGGTGCCAATCTTAAAATTCTCAAGGCTGCGCTGGGTTTGCGCCGCCCAGTAACGGTCGGCAGGCACGGGTATTTCACCCATCGAGTCCCGCTCTATCCGGAAGTTTTGATTTGCTTGTTCGCTCATCTGTATGCACCTCAATACCTATCGCGTTGTGCCGCTGCAATACGGCTCCTAACCCACTATAAAGGCTGGGCAAAGGGGTGTCAAGCCCCTTTCGCGCATTACCGTATAGATTTGCTTGCAGGCGCACTACATCTCGCCGGAGTATTTTGAAAGATAGTAAAGCTGCACGCCGTTAACCACGAGGTATGCCGCCACCATGACCAATATAATCGCAAGCCCCGCGTTAAGCAGCACGCAGATGAGCATTGCGGTGCCATAGATGACGCTCATTGCGTCAAAGCCCTTACCTTTCGCCTTATCGCGAATTGCGGCGTTACGCTCGTCGTTTTCCTCTATCTGCTGGCGGCGCTGCTGCTCGGGATGTCGCCGCAGTATGAGCGCGGAAATCAGCTTTGCTATGCTCATGCCGCATAGCCCAGCACCTAGGCCAATACATACCCCCGAAATTGTTTTGAACGCCTCGCTGTTATAATACCCGCCTGCCACTACAAGTCCAATCCCTGCCAGTAACAACACACTAAATATCACGATTGTTTTCTTCATCACTGCCACTCTCCTCATATAAAAAAATCTGTTCAATTGTTAAGCCAAAAAACCGTGCGATGCGAAACGCGAGTATGATAGACGGGTTATAGCGTCCGTTTTCCAGCGAGCCGATGGTCTGGCGCGAGACCCCTAGCAGGTCTGCAAGCTCCTCTTGCCTGATGCCGCGCTGCTTGCGCAGCTCTTCCAGTTTGTTTTTCATTGCCCCACCTCTATTATAATGTAAAGTTAACTTTCCACCCGCATCATATCATGCTCTAAGCCAAATGTCAAGCACGCTTTACATTTTTGAATAAAAAAGAATGGCCTGAGAGCGGTAATGCCCTCAGGTCAGACTATGTTCATGCGGGTATGTTTATGACGCAAAAACCATTCATACGGCGTTTAATAGCTTGCAAGTATCCCTTGCGCGATGCCGTACGCGGCACGGTCGATGTCGCCGGAGGAAAGCATCTGCTCGTACTCCGAGGGGTTAGACAAAAAGCCCAGCTCGCACAGCACCGAGGGCGCGTAGTAGGTGCGTGTCACCACATAGGTGGAACGGTATACGTCCCGTGCCTTGCGCCCCGTTTGGCTCGAAAGCTGGTTGAGCAGGTTGCGCGCAAGACCGGAAGAGCCAGGCGTATAGTAATAGATCTCCACGCCGGTGGATTTGCTGGAGTTTGCCGATTCCGCCGTGCTGTTAAAGTGCAGCGATAAAAAGAAGTCTGCCTTTACCCGTTCGCCAAGCCCCGCCCTGTCGGCTTGGGTTACGCCGTTGTCGCTCTGGCGGGTCAGGTACACCTGTGCGCCAAGCTCTTGAAGGTAGGCGCGCGCCTTTTGCGCAACGGCAAGGGTCAGGTGCTTTTCCATCGCGCCGCTATCCCCCACAGGACCCAGCGCGCCGGGGTCGACACCGCCGTGCCCGGGGTCGAGCACTACGGTGATGCCCTCCAGTGGCCTGTCGGCATTTGTCGATTTGGACGGCGCTTTTTTAAAGTACAGCACCGCGTCGCTGCCGCGGTAGCTTACGCTGTAGCCCCACAGAGACGCGCCGTTTTTAACGGTAAAGGTGGCGGTCTGCCCGTTTACCGTGCAGGAGGAGAACAACCTGCTTCCCGAAACATCAATACCGGCTAACCCCTTTAGGTTGTACAGCGACACACTAACCTCTTGCCCCGAACGGGAGAACGCAAACGGAATGCCCGCCCCGCCCTTTAGCACATAGCCTTCGCCGTCGTTGTCCTTTTCGAGCGTAACGCCCTTAAGCTGTGGAGCGGCAATCGTTTCGCCCTCTGCCATCGTCACGGCGGACTTTTTTACATACCCGCCCATCGAAAGCTGAAACATGGTGTCGGTCTCATCTGTGACGTAGTCGGTGGTATCCTTGCGTAGGTTGGTAATCGAGTCGGTGCCGTCGCTTGTCTTGTAAACAAGGGTGATGTCATCGAGTATGCGAACCGAGGCGGTGGTGTCTGCACCTACGTAGAACAGATCCCCCGATGAGGTAAACCGTGTGGTGTTACCGCCGTACTGCAGCGTATAGGTCACCTTGCCGAGGTTTGTGGTGCGGGTCTCGGCGTAATCGCCGTTTACCGTGAGTGTCCCCTTATAGGTGGCGGGTACGCCATTTTCGGCTGTTGCTGCCACCTGCTTGAGCGTGCATACGTTGTCGCCGATGCTTGCGGTCACAACGCCGCCCGACGGCGCGATACATTTTACCTCGTAGCTCTGCCCGCTCTTTACCACGCCCATTGAGGACGGCTGCATCGAGCCTTGGTTTATCTTTGTTATCTTATTTACACCCGTGGTTGCCGACGCACGCTTTATGGTACGGGTGATGGTTTTATCGCCCTGCGTTACCGTCACGGTGGTGCTCCCCACGGGGATGTCCAAGAACACGCCAAAGGTGCCGCCTGGTGCGCGGTTTGTAACCAGCTCGCCGTTCACGTAAAGATCCTGATTTGGGTTTGAGGAACCCATCAAAAAGTAGGTGGCAGTGCTCACAGAAATGTTGCCGCTTGGGCGGGTAACGGCCAGCTTGCCGCTTACGGTAAACGAGCCGGTGCGGTCGCTCACCGTACTGTCAAGATAAAGCCTCGACAGCCTGCCGAACAGGTCAAGGGGGTTTGTCATGAGCGATGTGCTGTCGCTGTATACATGCCCGTCACTGTAGCAGCTGCGCGCCATCATAATCTGGTACATCAGCTCGGATGGGTCCATATAGCTGCCGCCGCTGTGTGTGATATCGCCAAGCGCCGCGCTGTTTATGGCGGGCATCAGCAGTACCGGCGTACCGTAGGTGGCGTCCTTCCACCCCTCTATGCGGGTCTTGTAGTCGTCTGCGCCGTACCCAATCGCGGTGTACAATCTGGGTATGATATAGTCGATGATGCCGCCTGCAATCCACGCCTGGGTGTCGTAGCTGTTATCCAGCGTGTACGCGTCACTTGTGGCGGCAACGCCGAAGAATGCAGACTTATCGGCGGCGGCGACCCGTTTGGATACCTCGCTTACCAGCGCCGTGACGTTGTCTTGGCGAAACTCGTCAATCGAGCTTGTGCCGCCGTATTTTACGTAGGATTTCGTGTCGTCCAAATTTTTGGGGTACAGATCGGTCTCGAGCAAAACGCCGTCGATGGGATACCCCGCCGTAAGCTCGGCGGCGACATCCGCAAACAGCGTTCTGACCGCGGGGTTTGCGATGTCGTAGTATTTTGCGCCGCTGTCGCCGTTAATCAGATATTCGGGGTTCTTCGCGGCTGGGCTTTGGGCGCTGATGCTGTTCTGGGGCAGATTATCCCCCCTTGCGGAGGATAGCTGCGGCGGAATGTACCCTTGGGTTCGATCCACATACCGCTCAAGCGCCTCAAGGTCTTCGGAAACCGGTGTGCCGAGTGTTGCGCGCACCGGGTCTATCCACGCAAACACCCGTATGCCGCGCTTTGCGGCGGCGGTGCACAGATAGCCGAGCGGGTCAAACGTCATGTCCGAGCCCTGCTTGCCGGTGAGGTAATACGAAACGGGTAACACCTTGGAGTGATAAAGCGCGTCCCCCGAGGCGCACACCTTAAAGAATACGGCGTTTAGCTTGTTTTGCGCCGCAAAGGTTAAAATCTCGTCAAGCTCCTTTTTTAACGCCGACTCGCTGAGCCCGGGAGCGGACGGAAAGTCCTTGTTATTCAAAGAGTCCACAAACACGCCGCGCAGCTCGTTACCCCCCAGCGTTTTTTGCGGGTCAGTCGTCTCTGCATAGACCCCGACCCCGCAGGATAGCAGTATGCCGACCGCCATAACCCCCGCCAAAAGTCTCATCAGTCGCTTTGCCATCTTGTGTCCTCCTCAAATGGTATACTATTCTTATCTAAGCAGTGTTCATATTCCTGCAAAATACTGCGCGAAAGGCGACAAAAATCCAGTTATTTCTACCTTGCACAATGTCATCATACCACATTTATCCGTCCAATTCAGCCCTTTGAGGACATTTTACATAACCTGCCGACATTTTTCTGCATTGACGCGAATTGTGCCGTAGGGGTATAATGGAAATAAAAGCAGGCAAACTTTTACTCTGCTTTACGAGGAGGTTAAACCCTATGCGGCGACTTGTACCAGCCTGCATGACGCTGTTATGCGTGTTCGCGGTGTTTTTAAGCGGATGTTCCGACACACAGGCCGCTGTGACTGAAGGGGAGCAGGACGGCGTAGAGCGCAGCTTTGCGCAGATGTATACGCTGCGTTTTCCCGCACTCTATTCGCAGTACGCACAGCGCGGCGTGTTTGCGACCTCCGAGACTGAAAACGGGCAGGAGCAGGACACAACGCCCTATGTACACAAACTGTACGCAGATTTTATGCCCTATGAGTCGCTTGACCAAATTCAAGAACTTGAGCTTATGGGCGACGAGATGAGCGAGCAGCAGTACAACGAGCAGCTTGCCGCTGTTTACGACTCCCTTCGGGTGGTGTTTGTGGTTACGGTGTATAAAAAAAGCGAGATATCAAGCGATGCCGATCTTTCATCGATAACCGGCTTTGCAAACAACACCCTGCTTGACGAGTGGGGGGATTACCTATGCTACGCAAGCACGCCCGTGCGCGATGAAAGCGATATGTCAGAGCACAGCCTTGCCGCCTACCGCGAGCTATGCGGCGGCATACAGGATATCTTTGACAGCATGAACCCGCTGGCTTGATGTTCTTTTATACTCAGCAAACTTCAAAACGAAACCGTTTTGAACCGCACGAAAAACCGTGCGGCGCCCACAAATGTGGGCGGTTTGTGGAGTCTATAGTCAATAAACACGCCATCCGGCGTGCGG
>JAEZQD010000094.1 GCA_023413185.1 Bacillota bacterium | reverse complement strand
GTTTGAGCAGCAGTGCGCCGATTTTGCGGACGGGCAGGTCGCGATGATTCACCAGGGCATCTGGGCGGAGCAAACCATACTCGAACGTGCGCCCGATATCCGCTTGGGGTACCTATACGCGCCGAGATTGGACGGAAAAAGTGTGATCGCAGTGGACTCCAACCTCACCTTCCGCGTGTATAAGGACTCCCCCATGCTTGATAAAACACTCGCGTTTTTGGATTGGCTGTATACGTCAGATTACGGAAAGACGTGGATACCCGACCGCGTAAAGCAGATTTCGCCCATCATGGGGGCAAATATGCCTGACACCCAGCTTTCCATCGACACGGGCATCGCAATGACAAAGGAATATACCAGCGGATGGTGGATCTTTGCGGGACCGGACAACATCGAGCAGCCCTTAGGCATCGTATTACAAAACTACGTTGCGGGCAGAAGCTCAAAGGATGAAACAATGAAGGAGCTTAACCTCCTGTTCGGTGGCAACGGGGCGCGAACTCTGCCACACAGTTCTTCACCAAGCCAGTAAGGCGGTCGGCATCAGACGCGTTGTATTGAAAGGGAGGTGCCCGCCGTGCAGATGAGGCGACTGTTTGATATGGTGTACCTGTTAATGGAGCGCGGCAGCGTAACCGCAGGGGAGTTTTCGAGCCGGTTTGAGGTGTCGATGCGCACGGTGTACCGCGATGTGGACATGCTGAGTGCCGCAGGCATACCCGTATATACCTGCCGTGGCAGGGGCGGCGGTATTCGATTGCTCGACGACTTTGTGCTTGACCGCTCCCTGCTATCCAAAGAGGAGCAGAGCGACATTCTGGCAAGTCTGGAGGGCGCCGGCGCGCTGGACGCGGTTGATGCGGAGCCGGTCTTAACCAAGCTTGCCGCACTGTTTGGTAAGCGGCGCAACCGTTGGCTGGATGTGGACTTTTTGCACTGGGGCGGGCAGGAGCACGACCGCAGTCGGTTTGAGCTGATTAAGCACGCCATACTCAGCAGTGCGGTATTGTCCTTTGATTACTACAATGCTAACGGAGAGCGCAGGCACCGAACCGCCGAGCCGATTCGGTTGTTGTTCAAGGGGCAGGGCTGGTATCTGCTTGCGTTTTGCCGCACACGGGGGGCACAGCGGCTGTTTAAGCTCGGGCGCATCAAAAACCCGAAGATGACGGGCGAAACGTTTGAGCCCGTAGAGCGTGACACCCCTTATATTGAGTCGTTTATTCAGCCGCAGGAGATGGAGCTTGTGCGAATGCGGATTGAGGAGCGGCTGGCGTTTCGGGTGTACGACGAGTTTGAAGAAGGTCAGATAGAAAAGAACAGCGACGGCAGCTTTACCGTAACGGTACCTATGCCAAAGGACGATTGGACAATGGGCTTTTTGATGTCGTATGGATGCGGCATGACGCTGCTCGAGCCCCAAGGCTTAAAGCAGCGCCTGACAAGCACCCTGCGCGAAATGCTGGCAAAACACGAGTCAAAGGGAATATGACACACCCTGTCATATTCCCTTTGGTATCATAAAGAAAAACGGAAGAGGCGGTGACAAAATGTTAGAGCTACCCGAGACCGCGACACTGGCAAGCCAGATTGCGCAGGTGTTAACCGGCAAGACCATTACAAAGGTGATTGTAAACAAAACCCCTCACAAGATGATGTGGTTTGAAGGCGACCCAAACAGCTATTCCGAGCTGCTTACGGGCAGACGTGTAACAGGTGCCCATGCCGCAGGCGGGTTTGTGAAGCTGCGGTGTGAAAACATGGTTGTATCCTTTCAAGACGGTGTAATGCCCCGGTACCATGAAGCGGCTGCGCCCGCACCGGACCGGCACCAGCTGTACCTGAAATTTGACGACGGCAGCGCGCTGAGCGCTGTGGTGCGGATGTACGGGGGCATAGGTGTGTTTGAAGATGGCACCAATAATAACCCGTACTATCTGTGCGCACACAAAAAGCCCTCCCCGCTATCCGACGCGTTTACGCCGGAGTACTTTGCGTCGCTGCGGGACTATAAGGGCAGCGAAAAAAGCTCTGCCAAAGCGTTTATGGCAACCGAACAGCGCATACCGGGGCTTGGCAACGGAACGCTGCAGGACATTCTGTGGCGGGCAGGTCTGCACCCAAAGCGCAAGCTGGGCACATTCACCGACACGGAGTTTGACGCGCTGTATCGTACAGTCAAAGAGGTGCTGCACCGCATGACCGAGGCGGGCGGGCGCGATACCGAGCGGGATTTGTTCGGGAACACGGGCGGCTACAAAACCGTTTTGCGCTCGGGTGCCGAGAACGGCTACTGCCCGGCGTGCGGCGGCATTATCAAAAAAGAAAGCTACCTCGGCGGCAGCATCTACTACTGTGCGGGATGCCAAAAACAAGAATAAATAAACGGCATGCACAAAACTGACGCTGTATGGTCACTATATTGGTACAAAGCCTGAAGAATAAGGGTGGCTTATGTCGTTATAGATTGGAGGACTACGATTTGAAACGAATTTTACTGCTGCTTGCGGTACTGACGGTGCTGCTTTTTGGCTGTACGAATCAAAAGACGATTCAGTTTACCGGGGTAATCGAGGAGATTTATGATAACGGCGTGCTGGTGTCAACCGACGATCTGTCGTCGAGTGACCGCGCGAGCGTTGGCTTTGCAAAGGAGCTTGAGCCGTTCGGGTTCAACCTGCTGGTAGGGCAGACGGTGCGGTTTACTATACTGCCCGAGATTCGGGAGAGCTACCCCGTACAGGTCACCGCCGTAAAACTGGAGTTGCAGGACAAACAACCCGAGCAAGCCGCAAGCGCTGCAAATAAGGAGGACGAGCCCATGAGCGGACAGAGCGCCACCGTAAACACCATCACCCCCGAGCAGGCGAAAGAGATGATGGACAACAGCCCCGACTGCGTCATCCTAGACGTGCGAACCGTTGAGGAGTATGACGAGGGGCACATTGCAGGTGCTGTGCTGCTGCCCGATTTTGAGATTGCCACCCGTGCGCAGGAGGTTTTACCGGACAAGGATGCCGTAATTCTTGTATACTGCCGCAGCGGAAGACGCAGCGCACTTGCCGCAGCAGAACTTGCCCGAATGGGGTATACGCAGATCCACGACTTTGGCGGAATCATCGATTGGCCGTATGATACAACAATAGACTAGTAGAAAATATATTTGGTCAATAAATAATATTACCAACAACGAAAGTGGGATGACAGATGGGATGTATCGGCAATGTACTGTGGTTTTTATTCGGCGGGGTTTGGATTGGTCTGGGTTGGGTGATAGAAGGCATCTTATGGTGTGCTACCATAGTCGGCATACCGATAGGGGTACAGTGCTTTAAGTTTGCCGCCGTGGGGTTTTTTCCGTTTGGCAAAGAGGTACAATATGGCGGCGGGGCGGTTTCGCTTTTGCTTAACATCATATGGATTCTGATCGGGGGCATTCCCCTTGCTGTAGAGGCGGCGATTATCGGCTGTGGCTTTTGCATCACCATCATCGGCATACCGTTTGGCAAACAGTGCTTTAAGCTTGCAAAGCTTGCGCTTATGCCGTTTGGCGCGTCGGTGGTAAGAACATAATACAACATAAATGAAACCCCCCGAGAACGGCTCTCGGGGGGTTTTTGCACATCACACTAAGTTTTGGCTGTGGCAGGCTTGAGCTTTCGGTCCTTAATGGCACTGCGGATGACGCACACAACAAAGGCGATAAAGGGGAGTAGCAGGTTAAAGAACGAGGAGTATACAGCAGCGGTATTCTTACCCCACTCAAAGTTGGTTGCGGAGGATTCATGCACAATAATCGACAGCAGCGCCGCCAATACCCCAATCAGTGCAACAATGGGACGGTACTGCGTCAGACCCGTTGATTGGGCAATCGCAAGGGAGCACACATACAGCAGAACACTGACCTTAAAGAACCGCAGCACATACAACAGCAGCGCGTATACCGTATCCATACGGTTGATGATGTCAACGAGATTGATTAACCGAATCGTCTCAAAGCCCGGCAATCCAAAATAGCCGATGGCGCTGCCGAGCACCAGCACCTCTTGTAACACGATTACCAACAACATCACGGCGCCAATCGAGTATCCGACAAGAAAATGTTTTTTAACCGTTTTCTGATTATCGACCATCGGAATGATCATCATAAACACAACCAGCTCGCAATACGGCAGAGCAAGAATGGTATGCGTACCCTGTACAAAGTTCTTAAGCGGCATGTTGAATAACGGCAACAGGTTTTCGGGGTTAAAATCTTTAATCAGCAACAGAATAAACGCCACCATGCTTACGATTTGTATAATGGAAAAGAGAGCGGCAAGGCGTGCGGTGCTGTCCATGCCCTTGCGTGACAGCAGGATGGGAATAAGAACAAACAACAGCGCGAGTACCTGCGGCGGCGTGTCAGGCATCATATAGCTGATGATGAACGTATACACATCGTAGGTGTTAAGCGCAATGAGTGAGAAAAAATAAAAGATATACAACGCCGAGAACACCTTGCCAAGCACCCGCCCAAACAGGATGTCATTGATTTCGATAAGACCTTTGCCGGGATGCTTTGACAAAATAAACAGATACATCAGCATGATGGGCAGCCCCACCAGGTACGCCACAATTACGCCCATCCAGCTGTTTTGCTCCATCACATCCGAAAAAAAGGCGGTTAGAAGCGACGAGCCTTGAACAAAGGCAAGAACGGAGAACAACAGCTGTCGTGACGTGATGCCTTCCTTTACAATCTTCATATGACCGGCTTCCTCCCCCAAAGAATTAGTGGTAGCTGATTCTCAGCACGTCCTCGATGAGATGTTTTGCCCCCGTAATGGGGCTTGGCAAACTGCCGCTTAACCCAAACAGTACGGTAACGGTTAACCCAAACACAAACAGAACCAAAAAAACCAAAAGCTCACGATACAGACGCTTTTGAATTAGGGGGGGAATCTCAAACACGGCAATTAAAACAACCAATGCGGCAAACAAAAGGTTCAAGCGACACACCATCCCATCCTAGGTAGGTTCAGTTAACGCCATAAGATGCAGTAGAACGATACGAAAAAGCCGTATGCACTGTTACGTCAAAAACTCGTTGTGATGCTGAGCGGGCAGGGTTAGTTTGCCGGTGCCTTTAATGGTGCTGTTCACCGTTATCTCCACATCAAGTTTAGTGAAAATGGTAACCCAGTTATTCTTCATCAGTTCCCATTCCTTTGGGTGATACCGTGAAAACTTTTGCCCGAACCCGAAGATGTCCGCACGCATCTCCTGCGCAAGCAATAACGCAAGCTTAGCCTCCGCTTTTACATAGTCGGCCAGTTGCTTCTCGAGATACTTCATTGTGGTCGGCTGCGCCTGGTTTACCATACCCTGCTGAGACCCGAGGTTGCCGGTCACATCAATCTCAACCTTAACACTGGGGGTGCCGTCATTGCCTACGGTTGTTTTAATCTTACTCTTCACCCGCGATATCTCGATTGACACTGCGCCATCCGCGGCGTTTAGGTTAATAATGCTGCTTTTTGCTTGCCCTGTTATCCACTGCATTCCCCTTGTCTGTACGCCGTTAAGCTCCCCCACCATACGCCCGTCGGCAATCACCGCACAGCCCGCCACAACGCTGGTTGTACCCTCGTCCGTTTTTTCAAAAGAGACTATTGGTACTACCGGTACGAAACCGGTACTGACCCGCGCGACGAAATAGTCAAACAGATCAACATCCGGCGTTTCGGAGGTGTTATGATGTTGGGTCTCGATCAACTGGGTAAAATCAATTGCAGGAGCTTGCTCGAGATAGGGCTGTTGGCTTAAGGCGTCGTACGCGGTGCCCTTGGCCACCATTAAGCGCACGGTCATACGGGACTCCGGGTCGCGCAAAAAAAAGTCAAGGTAGCGGTTAAGCCCGGATTTCGCCACATCCTCCCCCAAAACAATCACTAGATTGTGAGGAAAATACAGCTTTCGGGTCATGACGCTGTTGTAGTCACGAATAATAGAAAAAACCTCGGTGCCATAGTTTTTGATGTTGACGTAAGCCTTTTGCTCTCCACCGCCACCACCACCGCCGCCACCACCGCCTGCTCCACCGCCGGACGGCACGGCGGTATTTTCTACCTGAACCGTCATACTGATTTCATCCGGGGTTCTGCCTTGGTCCAGACCCACGGCGAGTACAATTCCTAGCTGATTGAGCTCACGGCGATTCCAGCATCCCGCCAGCAGCATCAGGCACAATACCCCTGCGGTCAGCCGCACTATATTTTTGAGCATGGTTTAATCGCCCTTCCGTTATTAGTTGCTGCCTTTATGCTTTTTCTCGTTGGTGTCGGGTACAAGGATATCCGCACGTTTTTGGTCGTTCTTAGCAAGCGTCGCGGGGCGGCGTATCATCATCCACATAGGCAGGCGGATAAAGCTATCCTTTAAATCACTCGGCTGCAGCGGTGCATAGGGCGATAAGAATGGTACGCCGAACGAACGTACTCCCGATAGATGAATCAGCATCATCAATAGCCCTGTTACAATGCCTACACCGCCCATCCACGCGCCCAAAATCAATAGGATATACCGCATCAGCGTTGCCGCATCCGCCTGCATTGGCACAACAAAGTTTGCTACGGCGGTAATGGCAACCATAATAACGAGCGGTGCGCTCACAAGCCCCGCAGCAACGGCAGATTGCCCCATAACCAACGCGCCGACAATGCTGATAGCCTGCCCCACCGGACGTGGCAGACGAATGCCCGCCTCGCGAATAATTTCAAACGCAAGCAGCAGAATAAGCGCCTCAATTACAGCGGGGAACGGTACGCCCTCCCGCGCGACGGTCATTGAATTAAGCAGCGGTGTGGGAATCAGCTCCTGATGAAAGGTGGTCAGTGCAACATAAACAGCGGGAGCCAGAACGCTGATGGAAAAAGAAATATAGCGCAACAACCGAAGGAACGTTGAAAAGAAGGGGCTGATATTATAGTCCTCGGAGGTTTGAAAGCTCTCCATAAAAAACATTGGAACGGTCATAACAAACGGCGTACCGTCTATGATGATGGCAACCCGCCCCTCAAGCAGTCTGCCAGCCACTACGTCGGGCTTTTCGCTGTTGTTTACTGTACTAAAAGGGGTGTATGGGTTGCCCGAAATATACTGCTCGAGCATGCCTGCAGACAGAATACTGTCGGTGCTTACCTTGCTAAGCCGCGTGCGCAGCTCGGTTAGCACCTCGTCGCTTGCAAGCCCCTTGATATAGCACAGCATCACGGTGGTGCGTGTTTTTCGTCCGACTATCACCGATTCAAACGCAAGGTCCGGGTTTTTCATCTTGCGGCGCAGCAGCGAGGTGTTGGTGCGCACGCTCTCGGAAAAGCCCTCGCGCGGGCCCTTGATGGTGGTTTCGTTGCCGGGCTCCTGAATGCTGCGCTTCTCCCAGCCGCGTGTGCTCATAATAAGCACCTTGCTAATGCCGTCTACAAAAAGCGCCGTATCGCCGGACAACACCGCATCCACAACGTCTTCGATATTGCCCGATTGCTTTGTTTCACCTATGGTGACAAACGAACGCTCGATATCGTCAAGGCTCAGAGGCGCACCGCTTTGATTCAGCGGCAGCTGTTGAGAACGGTACATCATCGGCTCGATGACGCACTCGTTGATGAGCTTTGTGTTTACCAGCCCGTCGATATAAACAATCCCCGCATTGCAGGTGTGCCCATGCCCAAACGAAAACTCACGGTAAACCACGTCGTTGCTGTCGCCCAGAATACCCTTGACAAGTGTCAAGTTTTCTTTAAGCGACGACCGCGGTTCGCTTGGGGTATTGCCTGAATCGGGGTGTGGAGGACCCGCGTTCTGTTTTTTCATCAGCCACGCGGCAAATTGGTCTAAATACTCTCGAAACAAGAGGCAACCGCCCTTTTTAGAAGAATATGAAAAAGCATGTTCGTAGTATTTCGCAGCATAGGCAGATTATACACAATCGGTAGGAAGCATAAACCAGACAAAAAGAAAACGCAGAGCATCCTGCGCCCTGCGTTTAATCGTGTTATGTTTTGGGGCTACTCGTTTACCCAATCCTTGAGCTTTTCAAAAAAGCTTTTGCGCTTTTCATAGTTTCCGTCATCGCTCAGCAGCGATTCAAACTCCTTAAGGGAGCTCTTTTGCTTGTTGTTTAGGTTGCGGGGCACCTCAACGCTTACGCGCACATACTGGTCGCCGCGGCTGCGCGCATTGATAGCGGTGATGCCCTTGTTCTTTAAGCGGAACACGGTGCCCGACTGCGTACCGGCGGGAACCTCGTACTCCACCTTACCGTCGATGGTGGGCACAACAATCTTTGCGCCCAGCGCCGCCTGCGTAAAGGTGATGGGGATATCGCACCACACATTGAAGCCGTCGCGCTCAAACAGCGCATCTGGGCGCACGGTAACGGTGACGTTTACGTCGCCGGGAGGTCCGCCGTTTAGCCCGTTGTCACCCTGACCGCGTATTGCAAACATCTGCCCGTCATCAATACCCGCGGGTATTGCGATCTCCAGCTTGCGCGCACGGCGAAGCCGCCCGGCACCGCCGCATTTGGGGCACGGTTTTTTTATCAGCTTACCGCGACCGTTGCATCGCGGGCAGGTTTTTGTGCTCTGTATTACGCCGAACATCGTGCGCTGTGAGGTACGCACCTGACCGCTGCCGCCGCATTCGGAACAGGTCTCGGGGGAGCTGCCCTTTTCGGAGCCCGAGCCGGTGCACTCGTCACACTGCTCGTACCGTGCAACCTCTATCTCCTTACGGCAGCCCTTGGCAGCCTCCATAAACGAGATGGAAAGCCCCATGCGAATATCGCCGCCGCGCTGCGGGGCATTGGGGTTGCGGGTGCGCGAGCTGCCGCCCATCCCCCCGCCGAAAAAGCTCTCGAAGATGTCGCCGAGATCGCCAAAGTCCATACCCGCGCCGCCGTATGCGCCGCCCCCGCCGTAGCTGGGGTCTACCCCCGCGTGACCGAACTGGTCGTACTTGCGGCGTTTTTCGGTATCGCTTAAGATCTCGTACGCCTCGTTGGCCTCTTTGAACTTTGCTTCCGCTTCTTTATCGTTCGGGTTTAAATCGGGGTGATACTTTTTGGCGAGCACACGGTACGCCTTTTTCATCTCGTCCTCGGTGCAGCCCTTAGACACCCCTAAGACCTCGTAATAATCTCTCTTGTCAGGCAAGGTTATCAATCCTTTCCCAGGGAAGTTGCAAATGTAATAGCGGCTGTATTACCGATTAAAGCAAAAGCCGCCTTTCGAATTATATCATACCGCCGCGCTAAATAATACAGCTGTGCGATAAAAACAGCACACAAACCAAATGCAAGGGCGGGATGGCTCCCGCCCTTGGTAAGGTTATAAAGCAGTAAACTATTTGTCGTCGTCAACCTCGCGGTACTCGGCGTCCACAACAGGGTCGCCGTTTGCGCCAGCGGGGTCGGCACCGGGTGCGGCACCGGGTGCGCCGTCCTGCGGGGCGGCTTGCTGGTACACCTTGGACGATACCTCGTAGAACTTCTTCTGCAGGTCCTCCTGCTTTGCCTTGATGTCGTCAAGGTTATCACCCTTGAGCGCCTCTTTGAGCGCGGCTATCTTGGTTTCAAGCTCGCTCTTGTCGGCGGCTTCCAGCTTATCGCCAAGGTCGGTAATCGTCTTTTCGGACTGGTATACCATCTGGTCGGCGCCGTTGCGGATATCAAGCGCCTCGCGCATCTTCTTATCCTCAGCGGCAAACTGCTCGGCTTCCTTCACCGCCTTGTCAATGTCGTCCTTGTTCATGTTGGTAGAGGCGGTGATGGTGATGTGCTGCTCCTTGCCGGTGCCAAGGTCCTTTGCCGAAACATGAACAATGCCGTTTGCGTCGATGTCAAAGGTTACCTCAATCTGCGGCACACCTCTGGGTGCTGGCGGAATGCCGTCAAGGCGGAACAGTCCGAGGGTCTTGTTATCCTTGGCAAACTCGCGCTCGCCCTGAAGAACATGCACCTCTACCGAGGTCTGGCTGTCAGCGGCGGTGGAGAATACCTGCGACTTCTTAGAGGGAATGGTGGTGTTGCGCTCAATGACCTTAGTCGAAACGCCGCCCAAGGTCTCGATGCCCAAAGACAGCGGGGTAACGTCAAGCAGCAGCAGCCCCTTGACCTCGCCGCCCAGAACGCCTGCCTGCAGCGCGGCACCCACAGCAACACACTCGTCGGGGTTAATGCCCTTAAACGGATCCTTGCCGGTCAGACGCTTTACGGCATCCTGTACGGCGGGGATGCGGGTGGAGCCGCCCACAAGCAGAACCTTGTCAAGCTGCGAGGGGTCAAGACCCGAGTCTTTCAGCGCTTGACGTACGGGACCAACGGTTGCCTCTACAAGGTCTGCGGTCAGCTCATTGAACTTCGCGCGGGTCAGTGTTACATCAAGGTGCTTGGGTCCCGAGGCGTCCGCCGTGATAAACGGCAGGTTGATGGAGGAGGAGGTAACGCCCGAAAGCTCGATCTTTGCCTTCTCGGCTGCCTCTTTTAAACGCTGCATCGCCATCTTGTCAGCAGAAAGGTCGATGCCGCTGTCCTTTTTAAACTCTGCAGCAAGGTACTTGATGACGCGCTCGTCAAAATCGTCGCCGCCCAGGTTGTTGTTACCCGCTGTGGCAAGAACCTCCTGCACGCCGTCGCCCATCTCGATAATAGAAACGTCAAACGTACCGCCGCCTAAGTCGTATACCATAACCTTCTGGTCATTCTCTTTGTCAATGCCGTAGGCAAGCGCCGCAGCCGTGGGCTCGTTGATGATGCGCTTGACCTCAAGACCGGCAATCTTGCCCGCGTCCTTTGTCGCCTGACGCTGTGCGTCGGTGAAGTATGCGGGTACGGTAATAACCGCCTCGCTGATTGTCTCGCCCAGATAGCCCTCTGCGTCCGCCTTAAGCTTTTGCAGCACCATGGCGGAGATCTCCTGCGGGGTGTAGCCGCGACCGTCGATCGTCACCTTCTCGCTGGTGCCCATCTTGCGTTTAATCGACGCGATGGTGCGGTCGGGGTTTGTAATAGCCTGACGCTTTGCAACCTGACCAACCATGCGCTCGCCGGATTTGGAAAAAGCCACGACCGACGGGGTTGTGCGTGCGCCCTCGGCGTTGGCAATTACAACGGGCTCGCCGCCCTCCATCACCGAAACGCAGGAGTTGGTTGTGCCAAGGTCTATACCGATAATTTTACCCATAATGTAATCCTCCCATAATAATCAAATCTATATACTGCCGCAACCTAAAAAGGCAGAATGGTGTGCTGCAAGTAACGGTTTAGGCGGGTTAATTCGCCACCTTAACCATCGCGTGACGGATGACAAGGTCGCCAAGCTTGTAGCCCTTTGCAAACACCTCGCATACCGTGCTTTCCGGCAAGGCTTCGTCCTCTACATGCATTACGGCGTTGTGAAGCTCGGGGTTAAAGGGCTGGTTTAGGGCGTCAATCTCCTCTACGCCCAGCTTTTTAAACGACTCCTGCATCATCGTAAAGATCATCGCAACGCCCTTTTTAAACTCCTCGTCGGTCGTTGGGGCATCCAGCGCACGCTCAAAATTATCAAGCACCGGCAGCAAGGTCTCCGAAGCCGTCTTGATCGCCTCGGGGAAGATCAAATCCTTCTCCTTCTGGGAGCGCTTGCGGTAGTTGTCATACTCCGCCATCGTGCGCAGAAGGCGGTTGTTGAGCTCCTTAAGTTGCTCCTCCTGCTTTTGCGCGCAGATCTGGGCGTCTTCAAGCTGTTTTGCAAGCTGTGCCGCGTCCTTTGCGCCCGCCTTGCCCTTCTTGTTCTTTTCTTCCTTTTCCTTGTGTTCGACCGTGTCGCACGCCGCCTCCTGCTCGGGGGCAGGCTGGTTGTGCTGGGCTGTATCGGTCATCGTTTCGGTTCCTCCTTTGGTGTTGTAACGCGTGGGGGGCAATACCAACCTAAGTGATTAACGCAGATAGGTATACGACAATGTTAAGACTCGTCAAAGGTATCGCTTAACAGCCTGCCCAGCCCCAGCGCAAGGTATTCGATGTAGGGAATAATCTTGGCATAATCAATGCGCGCGGGTCCTAAAACCCCGATGGCGCCGCCCGCGTCCTGACCAAAACGGTACCGCGTGACGATGATGCCGATATCAGAGAGCTCGCTCATTTTGAGCTCCTTGCCAAGCAAAACATTCATTGAGTTACCGCCCAGTGTAAGGGGGGCGCTGCCGTGAGAGAGCAGGTTTAAAAGCTCATCCTCGCGGGACAAAAAGCCCAAAAGATCCCTGGCGGCGGTAACCAGCTCGCTGTACAATAACAGGTTATTCTGCCCTTCCACAATCAATTCGCCCGAGCATGCCTCGCGCGCCAGCTCATACAGGGCAAAGATAACGGGAGAAAAGCTCAGTGCGTATTCGCCCATGCTTGCGGCAAGGGTCTGAATAAACGCGGGGGTAATCTCCTCTACCGCAACCGATTCGATGCGGTCGTTTATCATGCGTACAAACCGTAAAACCGCTTCGCTGCTTACCTCGAACTCGATGCGGCACACCTTGTGCTTCACAACGCCAGCAGAGGTTAAAAACAACAGCAGGTACAGCTTGCGTCCCGTGGGCACCAGTTCGATGTGCGCCGTGCCTCCGCCAAGGGTGGTGGGGGTGGTGCTGATGGCTGCACAGCCGGTTTTGCTTGCCAAAACCTGCCCTGCCTCCTCAAGAATCGCACTGGGGTTTGGCTCGGCGTCGCGGAACAGCTCATCAATAGCCTGCTTTTCGTCCTCGGTCAGCGGTTTTTTGTTCATCAGCCGGTCGATGTAGAAGCGAAAGCCCAGGTGAGAGGGCACACGTCCCGCCGAGGTATGCGGCTGCTCAAGGTATCCCATATCCGAAAGTGCCGCCATCTCGTTGCGCAGGGTGGCGGAGGATACCGACATACCAAAGTGCTCGGCAAGGGTGCGCGAACCGACTGGCTCGCCTGTTTCGATATAGCTTTCTATAATGGCGCAAAGCACCTTTTGCTTTCTCGCGTCCAGCTCCATTCCTGCTCACCTCACTTGTATGAAACGATGTTTTAGCACTCGATTATCAAGAGTGCTAACAATTCTTATAGTACAACTGAATGTGCTGACTGTCAAGGGAGTTCATATTTTTTTTACAGAACATACAAGAAACGCAGCATATTTAAAACGCGGTGTTTTCGCACAACTATAGTATATGGTTTCCTCCAAACCGTATAAAAATCGCCCCGGGTATGCACCCGAGGCGAAAAAATTCTTATTAAACCTGCACGCGCTCGTACTGACCGGGCGGGTGTTCGGGGCTTTGGCAAAATGCCACAATCCGGTTTTTGCCCGCGCGCTTGGCTTCGTACATCGCTTCATCCGCACGGCTAAAGAAGCGGCGGGATGAACAGTCCGTGCTGGGGACGGCGTGGTAAACCCCTATGCTGATGGTAACAGAAGTAGAAAGGGACGAGGCGCGATTGGGAATCTTCTGCGCCTCAACCTCGGCGCGAAGGCGCTCGGCGGTTTCTATCGCCTGTTCTAGGGTAACGCCCACCATGATAACGACAAATTCTTCGCCGCCGTACCGCAGCACATAGTCCCGACCGCGGTCGGTCTGCTGGGCAAGCACCTGCGCAATGCGAACAATGCAGCGGTCGCCCGCTTGGTGCCCGTCGCTGTCGTTTAGCTTTTTAAAGTCGTCGATATCCAGCATCAAGAAGGCAAGGGGGGTGCGGCTGTCAATGGCGCCGTTCCAGATACCGGGCAAAAAATCGTCCAGAAACCGGCGGTTGTATAATCCCGTAAGGTCGTCGGTGTGTACCAGCACCCGCAGCTTGCGGTTAATCTCCTCAATCTCCTTTTGCTTGGCTACAGCGGCGCGGTGGGTGGAGTATACCGTTCGTGCGCTGGCGTACCGTGCATAGGAGATAATAAGCGACAGGGCGGTGATGATGGTAGAGACTATCGCGTATTCGGTCAGGCTGTCGGGGGGAACCTTAGCCCAGACGGCAAGGGTCAGCAGAAGTGCTTCGCTGCCCAAATAAAGCACAAGCGACAAAAAGGGTCTTAGGAAGCTGAGTGACGCCGTAGTGAGAATCGCCACATAATAAACGGTGGTGTTGTCAAGGCGGTGAAACGAAAGATAAACGCAAAGCACCGCCCATAGGCACGAAAGAATACTATACGTAATCGAAATGGTCAGCAGCTTTGTTGCATGACGCCGAACATTACGACCTAGAATAAGTGCGACCACAAGTACGGTCGCCGATAAAATGGCATACCACCAATGCACCAGAACCAGCTGCTTTTCCGCTTGCTCAAAGACGCGCAGAGAAACCAGACGGGTGATGCTGTAAACGACATAAGCAAGCACAAACGGAACGCTCAGCTCCAATGTGCGTACGATTTTGCTCGCAATATCCCTGGTAAACCCTTCTTCGGGTCTTGTGTTAAGCAGAAAAAACTGCCATTTACCGGGTGTTTTCATCGCGCGTCTCCATCGCTAGTTTTTAAAGGGAGGGCTGCCTGCGTATTGTATCGAGTGCCCGCGGTTTACGAGATACCGCACTCAAAGTAATCCTTCCATTTCTCTTCATGCGCGCGCTTGTCAAAATGACGAAGCACAAAGAAAACGGCGGTGGCTACAACGGTTATTATGCCGATTAGGGTAAACAGGTTGCGCAGTGAGTGATTTTTGCTCATAATGGTGTTCGCGTCCTTTCTTTGGCACGCCGGGTGACGATTGCGGCAGTCAGCACGAGTAAAGCCGCCGTCAGGCTACACCGTAGTATCGGCAAAACGTAACGTTAGCCGACGAATACAATTTTAGGTTAATCATACCGTAAGCGATAGGGCTTGTCAATAATGAGGGCCTCGGTACCGTACAATAACAAAAAGCAGCACCTTTTAGTTAAAGGAAGCTGCTTTGTTTGAACAAATATGGATGAAAAAGAGGTTAGCCAACCTTGTTAAGCTTAGATACAAGACCGGACTTTTTTCTTGCCGCGGTATTTTTATGCAGCAAGCCCTTCGCGCAGGCCTGATCGATCTTTTTTACCGCAAGCCTTACCGCTGAATCCTTATTCTCTGCGTTCGCGGCTACTGCAGCGTCGGCGTTCTTGATGATGGTCTTAAGGCTGCTCTTAAGCGCCTTGTTACGGGCATACTTAACCTGAGTAACCTTAACTCGTTTCTTTGCGGATTTAATATTAGGCATCGGCGCACCTCCTTGCATATGACAGT
>JAEZQD010000084.1 GCA_023413185.1 Bacillota bacterium | reverse complement strand
TCTAAGACCCGCTTCGACGGCTCACCACCCCCGCGCACAGCTTAACAAGCTTATCATGCTCTTTGAATAACAGGTGTTGTCCACATTCTTGATGTTACCGCATCGCGAATGTTCCTGCTACCGTTTTTCAAGGTTCATAGCAAAGCATTGCTTTACATTTGCAGCAACCCGATTCTACACCCTAAGGCGTAGAATCGGGTTGCTGTGTCTATCTTATACGCATAACGCGTATCAAGCAATAACAAGCCTTCCGGATGTCTTTTAAGACGAGCATCCAAAAGGCTTGTACAAGTGTATGTCCACATGCTACAATAGTAGCACGCAAAACACCTTCCATAAGTCTTTAAGATGTTTGTCCATCTTATCGGCGTATGCATGCGCGTTGTTGACATCAACGTGCATGCTGTGGGGGGTTTTTTGTAATTATTTCCAGTTTAGCATAGAATTTATTGGAATGCAAGTGCTATAAAAGAATAAATTGTATTTTGGGGCTCACGACTTAGATTGTGGGTCTTTTTGTTTGGTATCAATTGACATGAAAAATGTGGAAGGTTATAATGAATTTAGTCGAAATATTAAGAGTTGGGATTGTACGTTATAGCAATTATATGCAGCTCGTCGAACAACAAGAAAGTGCTTCATTCCAAACTGCAGGATTATGTTTAGAAAGCCATGATGTTCATCTAAACATCATGGCTAATGTATGTCGTAACAATTCATGAGAAACTCGGAAAGTACGTTTTTCTACCCATTATGATTCAACTAATGCTCTTACACCCGGATAAATTCTAATTTCGTTAAATAAACTAACAAGAACCCAAAGGAGTCTCCAAAATGATATCCATGAAAAGCATAATGATTATTGACGACGATGTTTGCATCGGAAATATGCTTGAGGAGGTTCTAACCAAGGAAGGTTATGGCGTTCTGCGGGCATATTCCGGTACGGAGGCATTATTGCTCTTGTCAAATCACCGTCCCGAACTGATACTTCTAGATTTGATGCTACCAGGCTTGAGCGGTGAAGAAATCCTGCCGAAGCTTGCAGGAATTCCAGTTATCGTCGTTAGTGCCAAGGTAGATATAAGCGACAAGGTGGGTTTGCTCATGGGTGGCGCTGCGGACTATATCGCAAAGCCATTTGATATGAAGGAGTTACTTGCTCGTATTGCAGTACAGCTTCGTAACGCTTCCGCTATGGGGACCTGTCCCGTGCTGACCTTTGAGGATTTGGTCATGGATTTTGCCGCACATACTATCCGAGTGAACGGAATCCCGGTTAAGCTGACCAAAACGGAATTTGCCATTCTAAAGCAGCTAATGCTCAATCCCTCTCAGGTGGTTACGAAGTCACGGCTGCTGGAGCTCATCAGCCTTGAAACACCCGACTGCATGGAAAGTTCCCTAAAAGTTCATATCAGCAATCTTCGAAGAAAGCTACGCGAGGTCGGTGACAAGGATTACATCGAGGCTGTTTGGGGAATTGGGTTCAAGTTGCAATGAGAAATAAATCATTCGGTTTCGTAAAGCTTTACAAAACCTTAACCTTTTTCTTAACCATTGTCTTTACCATATCGTGCTACGATATCTCCATCAACCAAAGGAGGCATTGATATGGAATATGTATTGACCGTGGAAAACCTGTCTAAGCACTATAAAAGCTTCAAAGCGCTGGACGGGCTATCCATGCGCATCGAAAAGGGCGCTATCTACGGCTTTGTCGGCAAAAATGGAGCTGGCAAAACGACGTTAATCCGGTTAATCTGCGGGCTGCAGATACCCACATCGGGAGACTATTCGCTGTATGGTGTATCCAACCATAAACAGGAGATTGTGAAATCACGCAGGCGGATGGGGGCGGTAGTAGAGACACCGTCGATTTATCTTGATATGACTGCGGAGGAAAACCTCCAAGAGCAATACCGTGTTCTTGGTTTACCCTCTTTGGAAGGAATTCCTGAGCTTCTAGAGCTGGTAGGACTATCGGACGCCGGTAAAAAGAAAGCCAAAAACTTTTCGCTTGGTATGAAGCAGCGCTTAGGCATCGCTGTTGCCCTCTGTGGTGATCCTGATTTTCTTGTTCTGGATGAACCTGTAAATGGACTCGACCCACAAGGCATTATCGAAATGCGAGAACTCATTTTGAAGCTCAATCGTGAACAGCAGATCACCGTCTTAATTTCCAGCCACATTCTTGATGAGCTATCTAAACTTGCAACGCATTATGGCTTTATTGACAGCGGGCGCATGGTGAAAGAAATTAGTTCAGAGGAACTTGAAGCGGCTTGCCGAAAATGTATGCGGGTGGAGGTTTCTTCTACAAAAGCACTAGCAGGTGTTCTTGACGAAATGGGAATAGAGTATAAAATCCTATCAGATACTACTGCAGATGTATTCGCAAAGGTAAACATTTCTCAACTCACATTGGCGTTGTCAAAGGAAAATTGTGAGCTTATTACCGTGCAAGAACGGGACGAAAGCCTGGAAAACTATTATGTTAGCATGGTGGGAGGTGGCAAGAATGCGTAATCTTTTATCTTCGGGATTCCATCGCCTTTGGAAGGATAAGATCTTCTGGATCGGAATGCTCGCCATATTGGTTATTTCAGTATGGACGATGATGAACGGTTCTAGGCAGTCCACCGCTATGATGGCAGAGGGATATACACGGAAGCTGGATGATTATTATTTCAATTTAGCTCCTCTTCTCGGTCTCTTCAGTGCCATCTTTACAAGCCTGTTTATAGGAACGGAACACAGCGAGGGCACCATGCGCAACAAAATAGTTGTCGGTCGTACGCGCGCAGAAGTTTATTTATCATATTATATTGTTTGTTTTACTGCGGGTGTGTGCTTTGTCGCCGCGTGGCTAATCGGCGGGCTGGTGGGCATTCCCACTTTTGGCGTTTGGAAGATTGGTTTCGGAGGAGTATTGCTATACACCCTGATTTCCGTATTCTTTACGGCGGCATTAACGGGCATCCTTACGCTGCTTTGTATGCTTTCTTCAAACAAGGCAATTACGACAGTTGTTTCTATATTACTTGCATTAGGATTGCTGGTGGCCGCTTCTATACTCTATAACAGCCTTGGCGAGCCGGAGCTAAACAGCGGCTATATATTGTCCGGAACTAGTGTGCAGATGGCAGAACCAACACCCAACCCGAATTATGTGAGCGGAATGACGCGAACCATATATCAGTTTTCGATTGACTGCCTACCGAGTGGTCAGGCAATTCTAATGGCAAACCTTGAGATTGGTCGCCCAATCCTGTCATTGATATCCTCTGCGGTAATCTCGTTTGTCACGACAATAGCAGGCATCTTCGCCTTTCGCAGGAAAAATTTAAAGTAACGGCAGGTAATAAAATGCTTCCTTGGATTCTGTGCGGTATTTTGTCCGTGATTTTCGTTTTGCTTGTTGTGAAGATACTGATCCTGCATAAAAGCATGGATGAAATCCGCATGGGGTTCACCGAGCATCTTTCTATTGATACCAATACACTCATCTCCATATCCTCCAATGATCCACACGCAAAGCGGCTAGCCTCAGAAATTAACACGCAGTTGCGTTTGCTTCGCAAGCAGCGCAGGCAATATCTAAACGGAGATCACGAGCTGAAGGAAGCCGTGACCAACATTTCCCACGACCTGCGAACGCCGCTCACTGCCATCTGTGGCTATTTGGATCTGCTGCAGCGAGAGGATAATCCAGAAGCTGTAAAGCGATATCTTGCTGTAATTGAGAATCGTACAGAAACTATGAAGCTGCTCACGGAGGAGCTGTTTCGCTACTCCATTGTCGCGTCTGCACCAATTGATATGAGATTTGAAAATGTGGTAGTAAACAGTGTTTTGGAAGAAAGCGTTTCGGCCTATTACGCAGCTTTGAAGAACAGTGGAATTACTCCGGTAATAACAATGCCGAAATGCAAAATTCTACGTAGGCTTGATCGTGAGGCCCTGTCCCGCATCTTTGGGAACATTATTACAAATGCCATAAAATACAGCGACGGTGATTTGGAGATTACACTTAGCGAAGCTGGGGAGATTGATTTTGAAAACAGTGCGTCACAGCTTGACGAGATACAGGTTGGCAAGTTGTTTGATCGCTTTTATACGGTTGAGGCAGCAAAAAAATCAACAGGTCTTGGTCTTTCCATCGCAAAAACGCTTACGGAACAAATGAACGGTTCTATAAGCGCTCGTTATCATAACGGTAAGCTAAATATCCATATTTTATTTGGGAAAGAGTGATTGGAACCGATTTCTCGCAAAAGGCAAGTTGTTTATTTTCCCATAAGTCATACTATTTTGGCGGCCCGTAGGATGTACATCCCACTTTGGTGAATCCATAGTCCTTAAAACCACCTGCTGAGCCTCGCATAATGTTTACAACCCCCTTACCACCCCTACCCCACCAATCGTTTCTCTAGTCTCATCGGCACCCGGTACAACACCTCATTGACACTCTTGCGCCTTGAAACCCACTCCCCTATTTCTTCTTTATTCAAAACCACCGACATGTGACCGTAAATCTTCTGCATGGATTCGTTCGCCTCGATTGCAAGTATAAGCGTTGTGTTGTCTGGGGAGGGAATCGACCTTTTGAACGCATTAATGGAACAATAAAAGATGAAAGCAAAAACAATACATAAATAGGACAGGAGCATTGGAAACGTTACCTCGCACAAAAACCGGAAAGCACAAATGACAAATCCGGTTATCTAACAGACTAACAAACACGACACAAAGCCATTGCAATGCAAAGCAAGCAATTCAAGAGAATTCAACTCAAAAAGCAGTACATAGCTGGGCTAAAATACTGTTTGTGGAGCAAACTGTCCCCACAATTCAATCCGTCATTTAACAAAATTCCATAACTGCTACATATTTTTGTGTTACTATACTATCGGGTATACAATTAAGGCGATTGATTTTAGGTGGTGATTATCTTGAAGCTTCTTGTTGTTGAGGATGACAGGGATACCAGTGACGGTGTTTGTGAATATTTCTGTGAAGCAGGATACGAGGTATCTGCCGCTTATGACGGAGTGCAGGCAATTGAGCTGGCAAAACAGGGTGCTTTTGACCTTGTTCTGCTAGATGTAATGCTGCCAAAACTGACCGGGCTTGTGGTGCTCCATGAACTGCGGAAATCTAGTGATGTGCCAGTCATCATGCTTACCGCAGTTGGGGATGAATATACTCAGATTGTTAGCTTTGACGCAATGGCAGACGACTATGTGACCAAGCCTTTTTCTATCGCCTTGCTTCAAAAACGTGTTGAGGCGCTGCTGCGGCGAGGGAAATCCAGCGAAGCGCCGACCATATGGCGTCACAGGGATGTGACGGTTGACTTTACCGGCTACACCGCTGAGGGAATAGACGGTATAGTTGATGTCACCCCCAGAGAGGTTATGCTACTGAGGCTTTTGGTGGAACACAGAGGAAGCGTTTTGACCCGCGATCGTATTTTAGACGAGCTTTGGGGAGAAGATCGTCCCGTCTTTGACCGAACGGTGGATTCCCATATCAAAAATCTCCGCAAAAAGCTTAACCTCGATTGTATTGTCACCGTCACCGGCGTGGGCTATAAACTGGAGGACAAGCGATGAAAATCTTTCACAAGACTTTTTGCTATACGCTGGCTTTGTTGGTATTGATAGCTGTTCTTGCCAATGGGCTCGTTTATGCCCTGATGCCGGCTGTGTATACCAATCAAATGCAGCAAAACCTAGCCGCTCAGGCAGATCGATTGCAACAGCACCTAAACGTCGCAGAGAGCGAGGATATTATCCGTTTAATGGGGCGTTCTGCCGCAGTAGGGCAGACAAATGTTGTTGTCAAGATTGGCGAGGAAAAGTACGCAATGACTGTGTGGAGTAACGGCTCTCAGTCGGACGGAGTCTTCACGACCACTGCCACCGTGGTAACGGACATGATTACAGAAGAAACTGTGTCGTCCTCCATTACTCTTGAAGACGATGGTGACGGCGTTCTAAGTGTACATTTTGTGGATCCGGGCGACAGCCCATCTTATGATTCGGATCGTTTTTCTAGTCCCGGCAAAACCATATCAGCGCAACGCTACTTTACGATAGATGGCGAATCTGGCTCGCTTACCGTGTCTATGGCCCTGTCGCCGGTAGAAGAGGCTGTTAAAGTTATCGTATCGTTGCTACCTGTTTCCATTCTTCTGTGCGTTGTAATAGCCATCGTTTTTTCGTTTTTGTTTGCCCGCGTAATCACCCGTCCCATCAAGGCAATCTCCAACGAAACCCGCCACATGACCCTGCTTGAGCGGAACGCGCGATGCAAAGTACAGTCAAAGGATGAATTCGGTGCGCTCGCTGCCAACGTAAACGGGCTATACGAAAATCTGCTCAGTACCATAGATTCCCTTGAGACAGAACTAAAAAAGGTTGCGGGTGCAGAAAAAGCAAAAACCGATTTTCTGCGCGCCGCCTCTCATGAACTGAAGACCCCCGCCACGGCAGTCAGCGTCATTATGGACAACATGATTCTCGGTGTCGGAAAATATAAAGACCACGAGCAGTGGCTGCCAAAGTGCAAAGAGCTGGTGGACAATTTGACAGATAAACTCCGTGACATTCTGGACGCTTCGCGCCTTGATGGCATATCGGAGCCGTTCGTGACAAAAAGCGTGGAAACCCTTTGTTCAGACGTTCTGGAGCCCTACCTCATCATCGCCCGCGCTAGGGGTCTCTCTATATATATCGACTGGAGCGCAGCGTTCCCTGTCACAGTACCGCCGGAGCTACTGGGAAAAGCTCTATCCAATATTTTTTCCAACGCCGTTATTTATACCGCGCCGGAGGGCAGTTTCTCCGTCTACTGCAAAGGACGCAGCCTCATTGTGGAAAATGAATGTGCGCCGATACCAAAAGAACATCTCTCAAGGCTTTCAGAGCCCTTCTATCGTCCGGACATCTCACGCAGCCGGGAAACGGGAGGCAACGGTCTTGGACTGTACATTGTGGAAACCATATTGCGGCGTCTTGAGCTAGAATACCGCTTCGAACCTATGACATCGCCCGAAGGGATGCGATTTACCATAAGTTTCTGAATTTCATAATCGCTACACAATAGTTTCATAACTACTCCATTCGCCGGTACTATTCTAAGAATATCACCGACGAATGGAGTTGCTTTTTTGAAAATTGAAATGAAAAACCTGCAAAAGACCTATAAAGGCGGCAAGACCGCATTAAAGGATCTAAGCCTAACGCTTGCAAGCCCCAGTCTCATCGGTCTAGTTGGACCCAACGGTGCGGGAAAAAGCACGCTAATGAAGCTTCTGACTGCAAACCTCCTTCCCAGCTCCGGAGAGATACTGATTGACGGATTGCCTATTGTAGAGCAGGAAACGCTGCTCAAATCAAGCCTTGGTTATCTTCCGCAGGAATTCGGATTGTTTGAGGACCTGTCAACAGTGCAGTTTCTGGACTACATAGCTGCACTGAAAGGCATTGAAAAGAAAGCGGCAAAGGATGAAATCGGCAGGGTTATCGCGCTTACCCATTTAGAGGACAAGCGTAGAGCCAAAATCCGGACGCTATCTGGCGGGCAGAAACAGCGTGTGGGTATTGCGCAGGCCCTGATTGGGCAGCCAAGGCTGCTCATCTTTGACGAGCCCACCGTCGGGCTTGACCCTGCTGAGCGAGTGGCTTTTCGAAACCTGTTCGCAGAAGCGGCCAAGAGCAGGTTGGTCATCCTTTCCACACATATCATTGAAGACGTGCAGTCCGCCTGCGATCATCTAATTGTGCTAAGCCGTGGTGAGATTCGTTACGCAGGAACGCCCGACGCACTGATGGCGCAAAAACACACCTCATCCCTTGAGACCGCTTATATGGCTCTTATGGACGGGAGGAACAACACATGAACGCTGCCGAAAAAATCGTGTGCGAAGTGCGGAAAATGTTTAGTGAACGCCTGACGTGGCTCATTATAGCGCTGACCGTAACCGGTGCCGTATGGTTCTGCCTTAATACAACGGGCAGAACTGCTTCCGACGCGTTTATGGTAAGCGCGGCGCAAAGCAGCGCGTTTCTGGGCACTTTTCTCTTTACGACTCTTTCTGTCGTACAATTTCATCGGGATTTTAAGAACCATACAGACGTCATTGTGCTGACGAGCGCCGACCCGATGCATCACCAGATACGCAGGACGCTGGCGCTCCTTAGCGTCGCAATCGTTACAACTCTCCTAATCACGCTGTTTGCGCTGCCCTATGGGATGGTGAAGATCGGCGATTATTTTCAGCTTGCCACCTTTCTGGCGGCTTGGGGCATTATCTTTTTCGGCGCAATTGTTTTCTCCGTGTTGATATCCGCCGGACTTTATATGTTGACAAAGCGTGTCGAAGCAACATTTATCATCATGGCAGGTCTGATTCTGCTTTCTGTGATGCTTGAAGGTATGTATGCCCTAAACCCCAGCTATCTTTTTTTCTGGGTGCAGACGACCGCGGACAATTTTTCGGACCTTATTACGAATCAATTTCAGATTGACATGCTTGCGTGGAACCGACTGTTCTGCCTGCTCGCTTCTCTGAGCATATGGGCGCTTGGGCTGTGTTCGATCAGGCGCTATGGCCGTGGTTTGTTCGGCTCAATTTTTGTGAACTGCCGTCGTGTGTGGGTACCGGTATCGCTCGTTGCCACGCTCTTGCTGTCCGGCGCCAGTTACGCGTTTGAGCCAATATTCGACGACTCAAAGCCGATGGATTTTAGCGGGATGATGAACTCGGCAACGGGAGTAACCACCTCTATCAGCAGCGCGCCAGAGGTTGGAAATCCCAATCTGACACTTACAAAAAAGAGCTTTGATCTGGATGTTGACACCAAAAGGCGTACTCTGTCGGGGCTTGTAGAATACAAGCTGAGTAATTCAACCGGTAGCCCGCAGACCTTGCCGCTTAAAATGAACACAGGGCTTCATATTGACGATGTTCTGGTAAACGGCATAGAGGGCAAAGCCATTCGCGGTGAAACCGGTGAAGTAAGTACAGCAAACTGGAGCATCGAGCTTCCCGCCGCTGATGAATATGAGATTACGCTCGCCTACTCTGGACGTATGATGAACAACAACACCATACTCCAAAGAGCATCAAACGGCATCTCTGAGGGGTATATCTGGTTGCCTGCGCTCGGCGTTTCTCCAAGCGTTGATATCAATGTGGCTGTCGATAGCTCTTTTTCTGGCACATTGTCACTGGATAATAATTTGGAACCGGTATTTGCCAAAAACAAGGTAGAAAAAGGCGAGACCAAAGACGGAAAAACCGAGTGGCTGTTTACGGGGGGTACGGGCGTTCAGGGTACAAGCGTGTTTGCCGCCGAATACATGACCCGCGCCTTTGAAGCTGGCGGTCTTGATATTGAACTCAAGTATTTTAAGAAGCACGACAAGTCCATAACGGATATGGATGCTGTCAATGTAATCAAAGCCACCATCGACTATTTTACAGAGGTTTACGGTCCGCTGATTTATAGTGAGAGGCTGACCATGCTGGAACTGCCGGCCTATGCCAGCGGTGGCTTTGCAGCCGGTAACATGAGTGCCATGGATGAAACAAACTTTAATGCAGCAGGCTATCCTCCTACGGCATCCCTTACGCCCGATTCAGGTGGGGGCATCGACGTTTTGGTTCACGAAATCGCACACCAGTGGTGGGGGCTTGCCACGATGCCGATGCAGGACGAAACTTCAAGCTGGTCAGCAGAGGGCATAACCTGCTACAGCACCTACCGGTTTATGGAGCAGTATTTCGGTGAGGAATACGCAGAGGAACATTACTTAAAGGAGTGGCAGAAAGGCTGGAACACTTATCAGAATGCCTTTTATATTCAGCACCCCGAATGCCTTGCAAAGCTCTCTGACGAGGATGCATCAAACATCATGGGGTCGTTTGTAAATATAAGCCTTTATGACATCATGCCACTCATGATGCTCAAAGGAGAAGAAGCGATTGGCGGAACCAAGGCATTTCAGAGAAAACTTTCCGAGCTGTACCAATCACATTTGGGGCAGCCGATTACCTACGACGATTTTTTGACTGCGACAGGGCTTACAAAGGAGGCGATCCGTCTTGCGTAACGGTACCATATTCAAGTATGAATTAAAAAGGCTCCTGCTCTCAAAGCAGTACCTGCTGCTTCTTGTTGCAACACTTATTTACAGTGTGTTCTTGCTCCGCGGCGTGGTACTATTCGGCGCAAATTTTACCGCTCCGTTCTCTCTGCTGACCTTTTGCACCTACTGCGCGTCTTTGGCTCCGTTTCTTTTTATTCTGCTGCTCGTTTTATGCGCCAAGCAGTCCATGCCGTCTGAACGCGGCGCCGAGGCAATTATCAGTGCGTCGCCCATGCCGCTGCCTGTCTTTCGGCTTTTGCGGTACGGTGCGATTGCCGCAGCGTTTGTGACTACCGCGGCGCTGCCGATGATAGCCTGCTTTGTGTTCTATCGGCTGATTTTTGACTATACGGGTGTTGGGGTATTACTTGTGCCTGGTCTGCTTCTTATTATGCCGCCGTCAATCTTCCTGTTCGGTGCCGCAATGCTTTTAGGAGCCCGACGAACAGCAGCGGTATATGCCCTGCTTGCGGTTGTACTCATTGTCAGCGTTTTTCAGATACCGCTTCCGGGGATTGTTGACATCACGGTAAGTTCGGCTGATTTTGAGCTTACCCCCGCCTTTATTGCGGGGCGGGTTGTTCTTGCTGGGGTCGGGATTTTGTCAATTTTCGCTTCGTTGTTTCAATCTAAAAAGCGGTGCATATAACAGCTGAAGGTAACCGTTGTATCGTTCGCAGAACCGCTAGTAGGTTCTGGGCGGATTTCAGATAATCCACTCTTGGTTAAGAAAATAGTGCGAAATAATAGAGTATAGGGAGGCTATTTTTCTTTTTAAAATAGCCTCCCTATTATTAGATGATTATTGGGGTATCAAATAGATCGTTCATTCGTCATTGCACCTTTGCCGCAACTAAGATCTACGATTTGGCAGTCTGGATCATCATCAAAGCAAGGGTACAAAGAAGGCATGCAGTATCATTATGTCTTTCATTAAGGCACATGCACGTTCGTATCCATTATGTTTCGTTTACATTCATGATGCCGCCCACTGAACTGCCGATTATGTTTACACCCTGCCGCCCTACCCCACGAACCGTTTCCCCA
The DNA here is from genome assembly GCA_023413185.1 of Bacillota bacterium. Classification (GTDB taxonomy): domain Bacteria; phylum Bacillota; class Clostridia; order Oscillospirales; family Ruminococcaceae; genus Acetanaerobacterium. Next base: position 394 of record JAEZQD010000084.1, on the reverse strand, counting down.
GCCCCATCGGTACCCGGAACAGCATTTCATTCACACACTCACGCCGTGCCACCCAGTCCTCGATTTCATCCCTGCGCAAAATCACCGGCATGCGGTCGTGAATGTCTTTCATAGAATCATTCGCCGCGGTGGTGAGGATGACATAGCGCGGCAGCTCGCCGGCGACCGACGCAGGGGTGTATAGCCCCGCCATGTACAGCAGGGGGCTTTGGGGGTCGTTAAACAGATACTTCTCTTTCTTCTGTCCTGGCGTATGCGTCCATTCATAAAAGCCTGTTGAGGGTATCACACAACGTCTTGCCGCAAGCGCGCCTGAAAAGGTGCGCTTTTCGCTTGCGGTTTCCGACCGGGCGTTGATAATCACGCCGCTGCCCTGATACTTGGGGAAGCCCCA
>JAEZQD010000063.1 GCA_023413185.1 Bacillota bacterium | reverse complement strand
ATGAAGATAATCTGGTGTCCCGCACCTTGAGAAAGATACGCGGTGATACCTTCAAGGGGAATATCCGCAAGCGGCAGGCGTGTTACAGGTTCGGGAAAGATACTGCTCATTTTGCCACTCCTTTGGGATTCTAATTGTGTTACGAAAGACGGTTACTCCTCCGTCAGCCGTTCAAGCTTTTCGGTGTCGGTCAGGGTAATGCCCCCGCGCGCAAGCGACACCATGCCCTCGGACTGAAAGTATTTTAGCATCCTCGTTACTACCTCGCGGGCGGAGCCGAGATGCCGCGCAATCGTCTCGTGGGTAATCTCCAGTGTATCGCCGCCGTCCATCACAGCTTGCTCAAGCAAAAAGTTAGCAAGGCGCTTATCAAAGCTTGAAAACAGCACCTGTTCCATCACCCACATCACATCCGAAAGGCGAGAGGACATCAGCTGGTTCGCGTAGTCCGCCACCGCAATTGAGCTGTGACTGAGCTTTTGGTATACTCGTGTGGGGATAAACATCGCCTCTGTGTCGCGCTCTGCCTCGATGTTAATCTGAAAGCTAATGTTTTTTAGGATGCAGGAGGCGGTCAACAGGCAGGTATCCCGCTCCAGCAGGCGGTAAAGGGTGATCTCTTTGCCCTGCGGGGATAGGATAAACGCGCGCACCTGCCCGCTTTTGATGATGAGCATGCCGGAGCAGTCGGTGGCACCGTTGTGAAGACTTTCGCCTTTGCGGTAGGTTCTGCCCGTTGCGGTCTGCTCTACTTCACGCTGCTGCTCGACGCTTAGGTTATCCCAAAAAGGGAGCACCTCGCGCAAAAACGCGATCCTGACATCGGTCAGTGCCATCCCAACCACACCTTTCCGTTTGGCGTTAGGGTAAAGTCCTTACGCCTCCCCTGTATTATACTATAGTTTTCCTAAAAATAAAACAACGATGCTCCGTGTGGGGGACACGGAGCGTCGTTGTTTGAAAGTGAAGTTTTTATGGAGGAGTAATTCATTTAGGATGACGGTCTTGGCGGAGTGCTTAAAAAGGTAAGGATAGCTGCTTGTTAAGGGGGTAGCTTCTTGTTTTGTAAAGTGAAAGTGAAAGGAGTGTGTGGGGTGGGGTTTTTTGAAAGTTAATGGTATAAGGGGTTGCGGTGTGTGGTTGTTTTGCCAAAACCGACTATCAAAGGGCCGCACTATGTAGGTACTTAGGAGATACCAAGGCGGCGGAAGCTGGCTTTGTTTGCTGCTTAACTAAGCATTTCAAGGATTGCACTTTTGCTTTTTGCCCCGACTGCGGAGGACTTTACCTTGCCTTTGTTCATTACGATGATGGTGGGGATACTCAAAATCTGAAAATGTTCGGCAAGCTCGGGTTGTTCGTCGATGTTAATCTTCCCGACTTTTATCGTTCCGGAGGTTTCCTCGCTAATCTCATCCACAATCGGGGCTACCCTGCGGCATGGACCGCACCATGGGGCCCAGAAATCGATGAGTACCGGCTTATCGGACTGCATAACCTCTCTCTTGAAATTTTCCTTTGTTACGTTGATTGACATATCCATCTCCCTTTCCGTTTTGAGATGTTGCGGTGTTCTCTATCTGATACCATTATAGCAGTTGGCAAATTTTTCTCCGTGACAACATCACAAACGGATTAGGGAGATGAAAAACGGCTTATCGATGCGGTTTACTTGCCCAGAATGCGAGCCAGATCCTCTTCCGGGGTGGTGATGGGGGTAAGCCCATAGTTTTCCACCAGCACGTTGAGCACGTTGGGGGACACAAATGCGGGCAGCGACGGTCCGATTAGGATGTTCTTGATGCCGAGTGCCAGTAGGGTAAGCAGAACGCATACCGCCTTTTGCTCGTACCACGAAAGCACCAGTGTCAGCGGCAGCTCGTTTACGCCGCAGTCAAACGCCTTGGTAAGGGCAAGCGCAACCTCAATGGCGCTGTACGCGTCGTTGCACTGCCCCATATCCATAATGCGGGGTAAACCGCCAATGGTGCCGAGATCCAGGTCGTTAAAGCGATACTTGCCGCAGGCAAGGGTGAGAATAATCGAATCGGACGGTGCCTGCTTGACAAAATCGGTGTAGTAGTTGCGCCCGGGACGCGCGCCGTCGCAGCCGCCCACCAAAAAGAAGTGGCTGATTGCGCCCGACTTAACCGCGTCTATGACGGTGTCTGCTGCCGCAAGCACCGAGCCCCTTGCAAAGCCGGTGGTCAGCATGCTGCCGCCGTTAATGCCGGTCATCACTGTATCCTCTGCGTAGCCGCCAAGCTCCAGTGCCTTGTTGATGACGGGGGTAAAGTCCTTATCTTCGCCGATGTGAACCATGTCGGGGTATGCCACCACCGCGGTGGTAAAGATGCGGTCTCGGTAGCTGTCACGTACCGGCATGATGCAGTTGGTGGTAAACAGTACAGGACCCGGGATGTTTGCAAACTCCTTTTGCTGGTTCTGCCATGCCGTGCCGAAGTTGCCCTTGAGCTGCGGGTACTTCTTCAGCTCGGGGTACGCATGGGCGGGCAGCATCTCGCCGTGGGTGTAGATATTTACGCCCTTGCCCTCGGTCTGCTTCAGCAGCAGGTACAGGTCGTGCAGGTCGTGACCCGATATGACGATAAACGGTCCCTTTTCAATGGTCATGGGCACCTTTGTGGGGACGGGGTTGCCATAGGTTTCGGTGTTGGCTTTATCAAGCAGTGCCATGCAGGTCAGGTTTACAAGACCGGTCTGGGTGACCAGCGCAAGCAGCTCGTCCTGTGCGGTGTCGCTGCCGATGGCGGCAAGAGACTTGTAGAAGAAGGTGTTGACCTCGTCGTCGGTATAGCCCAGCGCGGCAGCGTGGTACGCATAGGCAGCCATGCCGCGGATGCCGAACAAAATAAGGCTTTTAAGTGAGCGAATGTCCTCGTTGTCTCCCCACAGTTCCTCCAGCGGGTATTCCTTTTGGGCGGGGTCAAGCTTTGCCAACGCCTCGCGGGTTTTTGCAATCATGCGCTGCAGGGCGCCGTCGTCAAAGTTAACGTTGGTAATTGCGGTAAACAGTCCGTCCATCAGCAGCTTGTCGGTATCGCGGGTGCGCTTATCCTTTGCCGCCTTTGCAACGGCAACCAGCACGCCGGTCAGCTCATCCTGCAGGTTTGCGGTGGAGCTCTCCTTGCCGCAGACCCCCTTTACGGTGCAGGCCTTACCGCCCGCTGTCTGCTCGCACTGAAAACAAAACATCTCACTATGCATTGTACTTATCTCCCTTATCTTTTATATTTGTTTATATTCTAACTAATAACTGCGGCGCTATACAGGGAAACCGCTCTTTTGCGTTAGTCCTCAAGTATGGTGCCGTCTGTCGCGATGGTGATGATGCGCCATGGTATAAACTTGCCGCTGTTTTGCAGCGCCTGTTGTGCGGCATACGAAAGACCGCCGCAGCACGGAACCTCCATTCGGACAATGGTTACGCTTTTGATGTTGTTGCGCGCAATCATCTCGGTCAGCTTTTCGCTGTAATCGCCCTCGTCAAGCTTGGGGCAGCCGATGATGGTAACCTTGCCGCGCATAAAATTGTTGTGAA
>JAEZQD010000023.1 GCA_023413185.1 Bacillota bacterium | reverse complement strand
GCAGCAGGACCAGCAACCATAACGGGAGCAGCAGCGGATACGCCGAACTCCTCCTCGATTGCCTTTACCAGCTCGTTTAACTCAAGAACGGTCAATGTCTTGATTTCTTCTACAAATTTAGTAATTTTCTCAGAAGCCATTTAAATGTTACCTCCCAATATTTTTATTTACGGCTCACAGCCATGTTAGGATTAAAAGATGCGTAGAATTACTCCGCAGCGGGAGCAGCCTCGCCCTGCTTTTCGGCAATGGCGTTAAGCGCAACGGCAAGACCACGGATATTGCCGTTGAGTACGGAAAGCAGCTGACAGAGCAGCTGTTCCTTTGAAGGCAGGTTTCCAAGCTCGGCGGTCTTTTTGGCGTCGAGAATCTCTCCGTCCACAAAACCGGCTTTGATTGTAAACTTACCCTTAGAAGCATCTGCAAACTTGCACAGAATCTTTGCAGCCGCTACGGGGTCTTCCTTGCTGGTTGCAAGAGCGGTGGTACCCTCCAACACGGAGTCCAGACCGTCAAGGCTTGCGTTCTTTGCGGCAAAACGAAGCATGGTGTTTTTTACAACAGCGTACTCAATGCCTGCCTCACGCAGCTCGCGGCGAAGCTTGGTATCATCAGCAACCGTAATGCCCTTGTAGTCGACGAGTACGCCGGCACAAGCATCCTTAAGCTGTTGAGAAAGCTCCTCGACAAACTGCTGTTTGGATTTTAATGCGTTCTCACTTGGCAACTTGAAGTTCACCTCCCAGAAATTTAAAAGGCGTTCTTGCGCAACAAAAATGCCCTTTCTCCCGAAAGCCGGAAGAAAGGGCAATGAAATATCCTCTACAAGCGTACTGCCTATAACGAAAATCATTGCAGTTCCTCGGCAGGCGGGAGAATTTAACCCATTATGCCCAATGCTTTATACAAAACAAGTGGGCGCCTGCTGTCTTTGGAAAAGACAACGTGATTATTATACTGCCCGTTAAGGCATTTTGTCAAGACCTTTCGGTTATCAGACAAATCTTGAGGGGTTTATGCGTACGCCGGGACCCATGGTGGTGGCGATAACGCAGCTCTTGACGTACTGACCCTTTGCCGCAGCGGGCTTAGCCTTTACAATGGCACCCATCAGGGTATCAAAGTTTTCGCTGAGCTTCTCAATGCCAAAAGAGGCCTTGCCGATGGGGCAGTGGATGATGTTTGTTTTGTCAAGACGATACTCAATCTTACCGGCCTTAGCCTCGGTTACCGCACGGGCAACATCGGGGGTTACGGTGCCGGCCTTGGGGTTTGGCATCAGTCCGCGGGGACCAAGCACCTTACCAAGACGACCTACCACACCCATCATGTCGGGGCTTGCGATAACAACGTCAAAGTCGGTCCAGCCTTCGTTCTGGATTTTTGTAGCCAGATCCTCGGCTCCTACATACTCCGCACCCGCTTTGGTTGCGTCGTCTGCCTTGTCGCCCTTTGCAAACACCAGTACGCGCACCTTCTTACCGGTACCATTGGGCAGTACAACCGCGCCGCGAACCTGCTGGTCGGCATGGCGGGAGTCTACGCCCAAACGCACATGAATCTCGACGGTTTCGTCGAACTTTGCCTTAGCGGTCTTAACACATAAATCGAGCGCTTCCTGCGCGTCGTACAGCTTTGCGCGGTCGACGAGCTTTGCGCTGTCCTGATAATTCTTGCCGTGTTTCATCTCATGTTCCTCCTAATTGAGTGGTTAATAGCGGAAATTTCCTCCCACCCGGAAGCAATCAGTCTACGACTTCAACGCCCATGCTTCTGGCTGTACCGGCTACCATGCTCATAGCGGTATCAACGTTAGCGGCATTGAGATCGGGCATCTTCTGCTCAGCGATCTTTCTGATCTGCTCCCTGGTAATCTTTGCAACCTTGGTCTTGTTGGGCACACCCGAAGCCGTTTCAATGCCGCATGCCTTTTTAATAAGCACCGCAGCCGGCGGGGTTTTGGTTACAAAGCTGAAAGAACGGTCGGCATAAACGGAGATCACGACAGGGATAATCAGACCCACATCGTTTTTCGTACGCTCGTTAAATTCCTTTGTAAATGCCATAATATTGACGCCGTGCTGACCCAGCGCAGGACCAACGGGCGGCGCCGGAGTGGCCTTGCCGGCCGGTATCTGGAGCTTAATAAAGCCCACAACCTTTTGAGCCATTTTTTGCACCTCCAAAATAACGTGGTAGATTACGGAATAAAGAGTATTTTTATTCCTCCCACCGGACGCTTACCCCGACAAGCGGAGCGCGCCCATGCACGGCAACTACGCCGCGCGAAAAGCCAGGGGATTTTTTGTGCCGGGCGTTACCCCGAATAACCCGGATGAAAAACAACCGACTGCGGTGGTTACTCCACAGGCTCTGCCCAATCGAGCTCAAGCTCTGCCGGAGTTTCGCGGCCGAACATCGAAACGATGACACGCAGCTTGTTCTTGTCCACGTCTATCATCTCGACAGTACCGATAAAGCCTTCGAGCGGACCACTCGTAACACGAATGGAGTCGCCTACGGCAAAACGGACCTCAATCTGTTTTTTCTCAACACCCAGCGCCGCTACTTCCTCTTCTGTTAAAGGAATGGGCTTGGATGCCGGACCCACGAAGCCGGTGACACCACGGATATTGCGTACAACGTACCAGGAGTCATCATCCATAATCATCTTTACCAGAACATATCCGGGAAAGATTTTGCGCTCTACCTCGCGCTTTTTTTCGTCCTTGTACTCAATTACCTTTTCGGTGGGAACCCTAATCTCTTGAATTAGTTCTTGAAGCCTGCGGTTTTCAACCATCTTTTCGAGGTTGCCCGCAACCTTGTTCTCGTAACCCGAATAGGTGTGTACAACATACCACTTTGCGGCATCAGACATAGTGTTTCCTCCCGCCTACGCTAAAATCAGGCACCAAGGACTAGTTTCACCAACGCGCCGAACACAACGTCAAGCACCCAGATGATTACTCCCGCACCCAGCATGATGGCTAACACCAAAAGGGTGCTGCTCCACAGCTGCTTCCATGTCGGCCAAACGATCTTTTTCGTTTCGCCGCGCATGTCTCTAAAGAAGCGGGCTATCCTTTGGAAGAAACGTGCAGGACTGAATTTGCGCTCTTTCTTTTCTGAACTCGCGGTCATTTTGGTCCCCCCTGTTCTTCCCTTACTTGGTTTCCTTGTGGGCTGTGTGTTTCTTGCAGAACCGGCAATACTTGTTCATTTCCAGTCTGTCAGGGTCGTTCTTTTTGTTCTTCATGGTGTTGTAGTTGCGCTGCTTGCACTCGGTGCAAGCCATGGTAACCCGAACTCTCATATCGGCACCTCCAATAAAACGGATTTTTTTGCCTCCCTCGAAAAAACAAAGAACCCTTTGGTCCCATGGTGCGGCGTAGCCGCAAGCTACTTTTTGGCACATAAAAATACGCGCAAAAAAAATAACCCTTTTAGAGGTATCATAAATATAGCATAGATTAAATTATAAGTCAACAGCAAGTCCCCATGTTTTGTGCGTTTGCCATTGGTTTTTTCATGTAACGGCGAATAAATATTGCTTTTGCCCTTGTATTTTGCTAGAATGAACTGTATTGTTTGTAGTCACGGGGCGGTTTTACCCGCGCTGCCGTACTACTTTTTGTTCGCTTTCAATATGCTTTATATTAATATAGGTATTCTATCCTTTATATTACGGGAGTGTGACGCATCTTGTCAAGACTGACTATCGGGGTTGTGTTCGGCGGCGCATCCAGCGAGTACGAGGTATCGCTGATTAGTGCAAGCTCGGTGCTTAATAACATCGACAGGCAAAAGTATGACGTTGTCATGCTTGGTATTACAAAGGACGGGAGTTGGCTGCGCTACACCGGTAGCATCGAGGATATTGCCAAAAACCGATGGGCGGCTTCGGCTCATACCACCACCGCGTTCGTCAGCCCAGACCGCTCTATTCACGGTATTGTTGAAATAGCACCCGACGGTACCGCCTCGACGACCCGTTTGGATGCGGTGTTCCCCGTTGTGCACGGCAAAAACTGCGAGGACGGCACGCTGCAGGGTCTGTTTACCGTTGCTGGCATCCCGTTTGTGGGGTGCGACACCCTTTCAAGTGCCGTGTGTATGGATAAGGTCATTGCGCGCATTACCACCGACGGCGCAGGCATTCCCAGTACGCCTTGGGACTGGTTTTACGCCGATGCCCTGAGTGACTTTGACGCGCTGGAAAAACGATTGAGCGATAAACTAGGCTACCCCATGTTCATAAAGCCCGCCAATGCGGGGTCGTCGGTTGGGGTAAGCCGTGCAACTGATAAAGAGAGCCTAAGACAGGCGTCTATACTCGCCCTTTCTCACGATAAAAAGGTGGTTGCGGAGCAGGCGGTTGTCGGGCAGGAGGTTGAGTGTGCGGTGCTCGGCAACGACCTACCCATCGCCTCGGTTGTGGGTGAGATTGCGCCCAAGGCGGTATTCTACGACTACAACGCAAAGTATATCGACGACACCACCGACCTATACATCCCCGCCCGCATTGACGAAAAAACGGCGCAAACCGTTCGTGAAATGGCGGTTCAAACCTACCGGGCACTGTGCTGCGCGGGACTTTCGCGCGTGGATTTCTTTGTAAAGAAGGACGGCTCGGTGCTGCTTAACGAGATTAACACCATCCCCGGCTTTACACACATCAGCATGTACCCTAAGCTGTTTGAGGCATACGGCATCCCTTACCCCGAGCTGATAGACCGGCTGATTACCCTTTCGCTCGAGCGTAAGTTTATGATTTAACCTGGCAGTAATATTTAAACCCTATGCGGACTGGGAGGTAGGAATGGATAATCGAAGCATCGGCGTATTCGATTCGGGTCTTGGCGGGCTTACCACCGTCAAGGAGCTAAAGGAGCTGCTGCCCCATGAAAACATCGTGTATTTCGGCGACACCTCGCGCGTGCCCTATGGCAGCCGCAGTCGTGAGACTATATTGAAGTACGCGCGGCAGGACATCCGTTTTTTATTGACGCACGATGTCAAGCTAATTATTATCGCCTGCGGCACGGTAAGCTCCATCCTGACCGACCAGATGGCTGAGGAGTACACCATCCCTGTCATCCGCGTACTGGGACCCGCTGCTCAGGCGGCATGTGCCGCGAACCGGGGCGGCGGCATCGGCATCATCGGCACCAGTGCAACCGTTCGCAGCGGTGCATACGGTAAGGCAATCCGCTCCATTAAGCCAAACGCGCGTGTGGTGGGCAAGGCCTGTCCGCTGTTTGTTCCGCTCGTTGAAAACGGCTTTATCGACCGGGATAACCCTGTGACGAAAATGGTGGCAGAGGGGTATCTGCAGGACCTCAAAAACGAGGAGCTTGACACGGTAATCCTCGGTTGCACCCACTACCCGCTTTTGTACCCTGTCATTTCGGATATACTGGGTGAGGACATCACCTTGATTGACGCGGGTAAGGAAACGGCGCGTTTTGCCGCCGCATCGCTCAAGGCAATGGGACTTGTGAGCGACCGCGCAGAGGACGGCGAGTCAAGCTTTTATATCAGCGATCAGGCGGACGATTTCACGTCGATTGCCGAGCGTTTTCTCGGAGGGCATATTAAGGATAACGTACATATCATCGACATAGAAAACTACTAAAACTGTACCGGTCTGGCGATTTTTCTTCTGTGGTGATACCGCCAGGCAGCAATACGGAAAGGCATGGGCTTTGCAATGAAAAAGGATGTACTGATTTCTATTAAGGGAATCTCCAGCATAGACGGCGAGTCGGATACGATGGAGCTTACCACACTCGGCAACCTGTTTACCAAAAACGGCAAGCAGATTATCTGCTACAAGGAGTCGGAGGCTACAGGCTTTGCGGGCACGACAACGATGCTGGAGGTTGAAGGCGACAACAGCGTGGTGCTAAAGCGACGAGGCGCAAACCGATCGGAGCTGATTATTGAAAAGGGCAGGCGTCACCTGTGCCATTACGATACCGGCGAGGGCGAGATTATGATCGGGGTGTTCTCTGACAGCATTACCAACAGTCTGAGCGAATGCGGTGGTGACATCAGCTTTAAATACTCGCTTGATATCAATTCAAGCCTTGCCAGTGAAAACGAGGTATACATCAACGTCAAGGAATGTCAAAAGTTTGAAAGATAGCTCTTTCAAACGGGTCTTGTGCTTTGGGATACGCAGCCACGCAACATGGATAACCCAAACCGCGCAGCACCCAGAAAGGAAGGATCACATCAATGGCCGATATGATTAAAACCGCTCAAAACGAGCTGAAGGATATTCTGCTGCAAGCCTTGGGACGCGCGGTTGCCGCAAACGAGCTGCCCGCGGAAACAATGCCCGCTTTTACCATTGAGATTCCCGCAGACACCACGCACGGCGACTTTGCAACCAACGCCGCTATGGTTAGCGCGCGTGCGTTTCGCCTGCCGCCCAAACGCATCGCCGAGATTATCTGCGACAACTGCGTACTCGAGGGCACCTCGTTTGCCCGCTGCGAGATTGCGGGACCGGGCTTTATCAACTTCTTTTTGGATGCCTCGTGGTTTGCAAGCAGCGTCTTGACGGTCTTGACCGAAAACGAGCAGTACGGGCACACGAGCTACGGTAAGGGCAAAAAAACGATGGTGGAGTTTGTATCCGCAAACCCCACGGGTCCCATGCACATGGGCAACGCGCGCGGCGGCGCCTTGGGCGACTGTCTTGCGGCGGTGCTGGAGTATGCGGGCTTTGACGTAACAAGAGAGTTTTATGTTAACGATGCGGGCAACCAGATTGAGAAGTTCGCAAACTCATTAAGTGCTCGCTATCTGCAGCTGTACAAGGATAATATTGAGTTCCCCGAGGACGGCTATCAGGGTGACGATATCAAGGAGCGTGCAAAGGAGTTTGCCGCTATTCACGCGGACGGGTATGTCAGTGCCGACGAAGACGTGCGCAAGAAGGCGCTCGTTGAGTTTGCACTGCCCCGCAATGTGGAGAAGCTCAAAAACGACCTTGGGCAGTACCGTGTGAACTACGACGAGTGGTTTTACGAAAGCGTTCTGCACGACGGCAAGCCCAGCAAGATTGAGCAGGCACTCCAACTGCTTGCGAAAAACGGCTATACTTACGAAAAGGACGGCGCACTGTGGTACAAGGCCACCGCCTTCGGCGCAGAAAAGGATGATGTTCTGGTTCGCGCCAACGGCATTCCCACCTATTTTGCGGCGGATATCGCATACCACTACAATAAGTTTGTAGAGCGCGGGTTTGACCAGGTTATCAACATCTGGGGCGCCGACCACCACGGTCATGTGGGCAGGCTTAAGGGCGCGATGACCGCCATTGGCATTGACAGCGACAGGCTGGACATTGTATTGATGCAGCTGGTTCGCCTTGTGCGCGGCGGCACCGTGGTGCGCATGAGCAAGCGCACCGGTAAGGCGATAACGCTTAACGACCTGCTTGACGAGGTGCCGGTGGATGCGGCGCGCTTCTACTTTAACCTGCGCGAGCCCAACAGCCATTTTGATTTTGACCTTGACCTTGCCGTAGAACAGAGTGCGCAAAACCCCGTGTACTACGTACAGTATGCGCACGCAAGGATCTGCAGCATCTTTAAAAATTTAGGCGCAGAGGGTACAACCCTGCGCGCCTGTACCCCCGCAGAGCTTAGTAAGCTCTCCTCCCGCGAGGAGATGGAGCTGATTCGTCACCTGGCAAAGCTGCCGGGAGAGGTGGACGAGGCCGCAAAGAACTACGACCCCGCCCGCATGACCCGCTACTGTGTGGAGCTCGCGACGATGTTTCATAAGTTTTATAATGCGCACCGGGTTAAGAGTGACGATGAGCCGCTCATGCAGGCACGCCTGAACCTGTGCAGCGCGGTACGCATCACGCTTAAAAACGTGCTGGCGCTCTTAAAGATTACCGCGCCCGAAACCATGTAGCCCAACTTGTGTAAGCGAATACTGTATGACGGCAGCGTTTTGGCACAGACCGAAACCGCCAACGGAGGTAATGGTAACCGAGATGGACATACCCGATAAACGGCCCTTTTTACTTGACGGCATTTCGTTTTTTGCTCCAGATAATCAAGGCACGCCTGACCCGGATGAGCTTGCGCAGCGGACGGCGGAGTATATTGCCGCGGGTTCGCATGCGGTGCTGGTTCCGTACCCGGATGAGACGCTTGTGCGGGCGGTGACTACTGCGGCGGACGGCAAGGTTCCCGTGGGCGGTATTGTTTTGCTGTCGGATATCGACATCGTTCCGTTTGGCAGCGCGACCTTTGAACGGTTGATTGCCTTTTACCGTGACAAGCTTCGTGTATACGAAGGACTTTCGTTTGTTTATCTGGACGGTTTTACGAGCATTGCCGACCTGCGCGCCGCGCTTTTGGCTGCGCGCTCCTTCTCTCTTCCCGTTCTTGCGGCAATGGAGATTGGCGACGACTGTCGCACTGCCCTTAGGGATGCCGATGTTCTTGCGGCGCTGATTACCGCCCAGAGCTTGGGGGTTGCCGCCTTCGGCGTTACCGCCTCGGGGGGGATTGCCCCGCTCATCGATTCCCTGCGCCGGTTGTATCCATACGCGACCGTCCCCTTGATAGCAAGGGTGGATGCGGGAAGCCCGAACCCTGTGCTGCCGCAGCTGTACGACCTTTCCCCCCAGAGCATGGCGTTTGAATCGGTGTCGCTTTTACGGGCGGGCGCACAGATTATCGGCGGTCGTTACGGTGTACTGCCTGCGCACATCCGCGCGATGAACGCGGTGGTGCAGGACGCCGCCTATACGGATTATCTGCCGCAAAAGGCACTGACCGAAGGCGAGCTGCTTGCGGCAAACCACAAAGAGGCGTTCTTTCTGCCCGAAGCCCCCGAAATAAGCCACCCCTTGCACTGTACCCTTGACATGAGCGAGGCACTCATCGAAGCGGCGGATACCAGCGGCATCGACGTCATTGCGATTGAGGTTACAAGCGTTGACGACGCGCACCTGCTGGCGGAAAACGCACATATGGCAGCGCTGCCGATTCTGGTGCACTGCGACGACGAGACCTCTTTGGAGCAGGCTCTGCTGCACTACCAGGGGCGTGCGCTTGTGGACTCACAAAGCTTTATCCCCCGCGAGCGTCTCGCCGAGATTGCCGCGCGATACGGCGGGATTATATACTGATAACATAATGTATACCGGTAACATAAGTAGTGATATAAAAACACCGAGCGTTTGCCCTCTTGGGGCATGCACTCGGTGTTATTTTTTCGGTCGGTCTACTCGTCCGACTTTGCAATTCGATACACGTCCTCTTTGAGGTAAAAGCCGTCCTTAATGACAGTATCGTCCATATTCTCCTTTGTTACGGCGACGACATCAATCATCACATACGGTACCTCGTAGGTGCCGTCAAAGATGGTGTTCTCCGCCTTCGGGCTCTCCCCCGCGGCAATCAGCTTGCACAGATCCACCGCCGCCTCAACCAGATTTCGAATTGGCTTATAGATGGTGAGCATCTGGGTTCCGACCACGATTCGCTGACAAGCGGCAAGGTCGGCGTCATGCCCCACCACCTTAACCGTTTCGGCAAGCCGCGCTTCGGCAAGGGCATCGATAGCGCCCCACGCCAGCGAGTCGTTTCCGGCTAGGATTGCGTTTACCTCGCCGGGGTTGTCCTCCAGCGCCTTCGAAACAAACTCATACGCCGTCTCGCGCCGCCAGTTATCCACCCACGTTTCCGCCTTGACCTCAATCTCTCCGCTGTCAATCAGGGGTTGGAGCACGCTCATATAGCCCTCGCGGAACATCGGGCTGTTGTTGTCGTTGGGCGAACCGTTTAGGATAATGAAGCCGCCCGCCGGTACTGCCTTTGTAATGCCTTCGCCCTGAAGACGACCAACCTTGACGTTGTCAAACGATACGTACACGTCCACGTCGGCATTGTTGACCAGCCGGTCATACGAGATAACGGGGATGCCTGCCTTTTTGGCAATCGCCACGCAGTCTGCCGCCTTTTCGCGGTCGTGCGGTATGATGATAAGGATGTCGATATCCTGCGCAACCATATCGCGCACCTGCGAAAACTGCAGGTCGCTGTCGTTGTTTGCGTTGGACACAATCACATCAATACCCGCCTGCTTTGCCTTGGAGAGAAAGATGTCTCGGTCGCGCAGCCATCTGTCCTCCTTGAGCGTCGCCAAAGAAAACCCTACCAAAAGCGGTTTGTCCTGCGATTGTTCACTCGACGCCGTGCTCCCACTCTCGCAGCCGCCAATCAGAGGTACAAACAGAAATATAACGATGACTAACACCAGGGGTATCCGACTGCAAACAAGTCGTTTCATCTACAAGCCCTCACTTTCCGTATATTTCCTTGTACTCGGAAGCCGTTGTTCCGACCACCTTCTTAAACAGCTTGGAAAAGTAGTTGGGGTCCGAGTACCCCACGGTGCGTGCCACATCCTTCATGGATAGATCGCTGCTTGCGATTAGCTCTTTTGCTTTATCCATCCGTATGCCGGTTAGCCTATCGATAAAGTTAACACCTGTTTCTTCTTTGTAAAACCGACTGAAGTAAAAGGGGCTTAGGTTTACCGCGCGCGATATATCCTCTAGCGCGATGTCCTTGTCGTAGTTCTCGCGCATAAATTGCTCGGCCTTTTCGACCACGGCGTTGACGCGTTTTTGCCTGCCGGAGGTTATCTGGCTTACGACCTCCTCGATGTGTCGCTTACACACCGCACGCAGTCTGGAAACATCCCCTGCCGAGATCACATCCGAAAGCGTTCCGCTAAGATCATGCACCGCCGCGCCGTACCGTCTACCTATACCCGCCATCAAAAGCACGGTGCGGCTTTTTATGGTCTCAAGGTCCGCGTTTGCGTTGTGCAGCTCAAACACCAGCTCGTCAAACGCGCGCCCTGCCGAGGATACGTCCTGCGCCGCCATCGCCGTGTACACGCTTTGGCCGAACAGCTCCTCCATCTCGTCGCTTGGGATTTCGTCTATCACATCATCAAAATGCACAATCGGCAGCTCGAAGCTGCGGTTGTCCACCACGCGCAGCGCACGCAAGGACTCGTGGTACGAGCGCTTGCTCTGCGAGATGTTGTCGCACCATGCACCGATGCCGATAGACAGGTTGGGGCTCATACTTTGTGACTTGTTAAAAAAGCTCTGCGCAATAGTGGTGGCGGCAAGCTTTTGCTCAAACGGGTCGTCATTTTTATCCTCAAACACAAACACGATAATGCGGTTGAGCATCAGGGGTCCCACAACGCACCGGCACAGCGATTTGAGGATATCGCGATAACCGATATACAGACGGTTGCCGCGCACGCCCTCGCCGATCTTGTTAAAGACCTCCCCTCCCGTCTTTTCGCCGAACTCGATGGTCATGACGTAGCCGCCCTGACCCTCGCAGTCGAACAGATTGGTATAGGAGCGCAGGTCCTGCTCGCTGCTGTCAAACATACAGATGGCGTTGATGAATCCGGTTTCGAGCACCGGCAAAACCATCTCGATCTTCTCCTTTAGCTCCAGCTCACGCTTGACTTGATTGCGCATCTCATCAATCTTTTTGATGACCTTGTTGAGCGCCTCCTCCATCTTTTCGCGCCGAACCGGCTTTAGCAGGTATTCATCCACCGAAAGCGTTACCGCTTCCACGGCGTAATCAAAGTAGTCAAAGGCACTTGACACAATCAGTCGCACATCAGCGTTTGCCTTGCGTATGCTGCGCATCGCGTCCAGCCCGTTGATGCCGGGCATGTTAATATCCATAATGACGATGTCCGGGTGGACGGCATGTGCCTTTTCAATCGCCTCTCTGCCGGTACGCGCCTTTCCCGCAATCTCAATATTCGGAAAGCTCGCCTTTATGATATACGCTATGGAATCGATTGCGATGGGCTCGTCGTCAACGATTAGCACGCTATACCGATTCATTCGCATCCTCCTGTTGGGCAATGGGCAGTGTAAAGATTACCCTTGTTTCCCCGCCGCCGCACTCAATACACATCACGTCGGTTCGCCCAAAGAACAGGCGCAGACGCTTGAGCACGTTGTCCACCCCGATTCCCGTGGTGTGCCCTTTTTGTGCCCGCCGCATGGGGGCGCTGTCCTCTTTGTCCTCCCGCAGCAGGCGCGTAATCGTATCCTGCGTCATACCCACCCCATTATCGCTGACGGTGACATAAACGTACTGCTCGTCGCGCGATACGATAAGGCGAATCACCCCACCCTCCTCGCGCGGACCGATGCCGTGGATGTACGCGTTCTCCACAATGGGCTGAAGGGTCATGCGCGGCAGTACCGTTGCGAGAGTCTCGGGGTCGTCCGGGCAGTCCAGCTTGAAATGAACCGCATCCCCAAAGCGGGTGGTGAGCAGCTGCATGTAGGAGATGACGTTGTCAATCTCCTCGCGCAGGGTGGCGTTGCAGTCGAGCCCTTTTAGGTTGTAGCGAAACACATCCGCCGCATTCTCGAGATAGTTGCAGGTGATGTCATCGCCCTGCATCATCGCTATCTTTGCGCCGATGTTGATGGTGTTAAAGATAAAGTGGGGGTTCACCTGCGACTGCAAGGCGAGCAG
The DNA here is from genome assembly GCA_023413185.1 of Bacillota bacterium. Lineage (GTDB taxonomy): Bacteria > Bacillota > Clostridia > Oscillospirales > Ruminococcaceae > Acetanaerobacterium. Next base: position 3,940 of record JAEZQD010000023.1, on the reverse strand, counting down.
CTCCGATTCCCGCAGGGCATTTTTAATCTTTAGGTTGTTCATCTTCTGCTCGTTAACCATCATTTCAAGCTGCTGCTTCTCGTGCAGCTCGCTCACATGCTGACGGATGCTGCTTGCCATGAGGGCGAACACGTTAAACAGCACGGTAATCTCGCCGCTTGTGTTCAGCGGTTCGATATGAACATCGTAATCGCCGTTTGCAATCTGCCTTGCATAGTCTGCCAAACGACCAATCGGCCGTGTGATTCGGATGGAGAACAACACAATCGCAAAGCTCACAAAGGCAACCACCAGCGCGATAAGCAGATTGTTAAACAGCGTGGCGTTTTGCGTACGGCTGTTAATCACCTCGTACTTGTCCGCACTGTCGATGAGGTCTCCGCTCATGATCTCCTCGATATAGCGCATGATGTAGCTGTTTACCTTAACCGTTTGCGTATAGCCCTCGGTGTACACATCGATGTTGCGCCCTCTTCGGGCGGTTACGGTGTCCTCACCCAGGTCGAGGTAATACCGCACCATTCCTGCCACATTTTTAATCTTGACGCCGCGCTCGGTGTAGTCGGCGGTTCTCAGCATACGGTCGGTGGTCTGGTTAATCACGGTGGTATGGTCGTAAAACGAAAGCAGGCTGTCGGTGCTTGCGGTTGATAGGTAGAGCGCTATCTCCTCCTGAATCTCGCCGATCTCCTTGTAAACTGCGGCAAGCTCGGTGTTTTTGTTAAACAGCTGCGCGCTGTCTTTGAGCAAAATCTGTGCGGAGAGATACGAGTACAGACCCGCCAAAAACGCGATTAGCACCGAAAGCAGAAAAAACAGTATTAAAATCGTGCGGTATTTCAAGTCCATTATCCGTTTCAATGCCATTCCTCCGTGCTAGCTTGTGCGGTTGTAGCAATTCGTTATCCTTGTGCGCTGAAGGTCTCCTCGTACTCCTCTAAATTGTCAGCCGTAATGGCGTAAACATCGGTGTTAATCAGGTCGCTGATCTGCTTGCCCTGCAGCATATAAAACAGCTGGGTTACCGTGGTGTAGCCAATCTCATAGGCGTTGGGGCAGATGGTGCCGTAGATGACGTCACGATCAATGTACTCCAGCGTCTGGGGCATTGCGCCGTAGCCTACCACCTTGATGTCGCCAACCCTGTTTGCATCCACCACCATCTGCGCCACCCCCGGTGTGCTTTTCTCCTGTGTGCAGATAACAAGGCTGACCTCGGGGTGCTCCTCTAGGATACGCGTTGTGACCTTTTCTACGTCAAACATGCCGCTGCTTAGGGTGTATACACCCAAAAGCTCCATTGCGGGGTACTCCGAAAACGCCTCCATAATTCCCTGCAGCTTCAGGTTTTTGTATGGGCTAATACCCTCTTCTTCCTCGGATATATCATCAATAAGCACCGCGACCTTGGCTCTGCCGCCGGTTGCGGTTGCGCCCATCTTGCCCGCATCGTAACCGATGTCGTAGCTGTTGGAGCCAACCGTCGCCGCGTTTGGGGTAAAGAATACGTCGTTTTCAAATGTGATTACCGAAAGCCCCGCAGCCGTTGCGGCAGTAAGCGCGGTCTCGGTGCGTGCCAAGTCCGCCGCCTGTAATGCAATACCGTCCACCCCCGCGTAGATGGCATAGTCCACCGCCTGTACCGAGAGGTTAACCTCCCGCTGGGCAATGTCTACAAACTCTACATAGACGTTGTTGTCCACGGCGGCACTCTGCGCACCCTTTTTAAACATCGTCCAAAAATGCTCGTTTCCGCTTTGAGTAACAAGTTGAATGTGGTACAGCGGCGCGACCTGAGGAGGCTTGTCCGCGTGCTGTGTGTCTTCGGACAGGTACAGGGTCGCGAGCATTACAACAAGGGCCGCAAGCGCGGCAATCATTATCGAAAAGATGATTCTCATCGCTACTATCATTCCTTTCCGGCACATGTGTAAACATGACACAATCGCCGAACCGATGCAACAAGCACCACGAGCACCGATTTTCATGCTGCTGTTAAGCAGGTGTTAACACCTGCTTTGATATTCTGTGCAGCTTTGGTGCTTTGAAGAAAAAGCCAAACACCTTTACTATTATACACAAAATTTCGTGTGCGGTAAATGCAATTCTTATACGAATCATGGTCAACTCATTGTGTAACAAACAAAGACCGCCCTTTCGGACGGTCTTTACACCAAATTCACTTATTCTGTGAGCGAGAACATCTTTGCTAAAAGCCATAACCGCTGGCTTTTAATTGATTTAACCGGATAGTACTGCACAAACTTTGCCATGAAACGCTACGGCGTTAAGCGTAAGCGGGCACCGGCGTTTCCTCGAAGGGGGCATATCCGCCCCGGTGGGCAAGGTAACGGGCGGAGCTGAGCAGATAGGCGCATACATCGCCGGTATACTCAATATCCTGCAACGGATTCGGGGTAAGGCTCGCATACTGCTTATGTGCCTGCCAGATGCTGTTGATAATGCTCTGCGCATCGCAAGCAGGCAGCGGAATGCTGTCCTTATCGTAATCTGACTGCTTGAGCGCACGGTTTAGCCGCATCTCATACGTAAAGTGATCCTTACTCGTTAACTGCGCCCAATCGTTGTGCGCATAGCAAAAGAAATCGGCAAGGAAATGACAGATGACACCCAGACGGTAGTTGGTATAAATGCCGCCGCGCTCACCGTTTTGCATATCGGCAATGCACTTTTCTATCTTACGGTTAATCATCTCTGCGCGAGCTGCGGGTGTGTGCGGAAGCACCAAAAAGCCACCCATGATGTCGGGGCGAATGTTGCCAAATAAAAAAGCAAGCGATTTGACACCCCCCTGCCCTCCCCCGTAGGGTGCGAGCAGACGACGCGCCATGCGAAGATGTGAAAGTAAATTCATTCCCATTCCCTTTCCGCAAGGATGTACTTGAACAGAACAAGTCAGGGCAATCGGTTCTTCAATGCATGGTCACTGCCAAAGCAGGAATGTATCATGTCAGCCGTAAGTCTCAGACCGTTATCGTGTTTTCAAGCCAGCTTCCTTAGTACTCAAGACAATTATACTGAATCAATCTCAAATGTACAGTACCGAAAACGTAAACTTTTTGTTGTGTTAATGCAAAAATACTGTGCAACATGATTGAAACCCAGCAAACCCTGCTATTATGGATAACCATTGCCTGACCCGCCGCCTAATTCTAGGTAGGGCCTGCGGTCTGGAGGGGTCCCCCATGGGCGGATGCCCTTCTATGTTGCGCCGTAATAGAGGGATGCAAGCCGCTTAAAGTTTGGTCGTCCGGCGGAGTCCATCAGATAGGCAGAGCGTGTCGCACCCTCCTTGCGTCGTTTGTTGAGGGCGGCGATAATGGATTCCGCATTGCGTTTGCCCATGCCGTGCCCGTAATACAACCCGCCGCTGAGATCGATGGCATTCTCCCCCTGCCACTCGGGGGTCACGGGGTCAACGTCCGGGTTTGCAAAATACCTGCGGTCCCCGGGGAAATAATCGGGATATGTGTTCATCTGACCAATCTCACGCAGGTTGCGGTGCAAGCCATGCCAGTTCATGAGATAGATGCCGCTGAAATTTTGATTGAATTTTTCGTCGCCAAACAGGCTTAGCAGCGCGCCGAGGTACACAATAACCATACCGGTGGCGCACTCGGTTGCGTACTTTCGCCCGTTTGTGAAGATGTCACGAACAGCGTCCGACGCCTTGACATCCTCTCTTTGCCGAAAGCCGCCCTCGGGTGTCAGCTCCCAAAAATCGGGGTTGCACTCCGCCTCGCGGAATATTGCAAACCGCAGCCCGCTTCTGTTAAGGGCGTTGGATGCGGCAATGAGCTCCCTGCGCAGAGAAAGCTCAAACCACAGCTCCTTTGCGCTGTCAAACTTGTATTCGGTGCCGCTTGCCGCCATCTGCTCGATAATCAGACGTTCGACGCTGTTTGGCGGAAATTCATCT
>JAEZQD010000150.1 GCA_023413185.1 Bacillota bacterium | reverse complement strand
ACAGGCGGGTTAATTGGATAAATGGTTGACAAACGGAACGGTCAAGACCGTTCCCTACTGGTGGGTTTTGTGGTTAACCGCGGGCGATTGATAAAGTGAAGCTTGCTTCGCTATTCGCCCCTACGCATAGCATAGCCAAGCTAAAGCTTGGCATTACAAAAACTCTTCGCATAGCCAGCCAAAGGCTGGCATTGCGAGAACCTACGCATAGCCAAGCTAAAGCTTGGCATTACGAGAACCTACGGTTCTCGGTTCTCGGGTTCTCCGCTTTATTTCAGTTTTGCGGTTGGCATTATGAGCATTCTCGGTTCTCTGGTTTTCTGTGGTTCTGCTAGAGCCGTGGCTAAGTTACTGAAGCTTACCGATAGGGTGGAAAGCAACCCGCACGGGCGAATCGGAATCATTCCGATAGAACGTAGAGGGAATCAAATGCGCATGCATTTGACGTTTGCATCAAACTCCTCCCTCTGCCATTTGATGCAAACGCCGACCGTTCTTCGTCGATAGGACAGCGCGCGTTCTTCGCCCGTGCTGCACAACCCCTGGGATTCAAGGGCGAAGCCCTTGATTCGTTTTTCCTTTCTTTTGTCGAACAACAAAAGAAAGTCGCCCGAAGGCGAAACTATCCCTACAGACTTATATTAGCTCCTACCACGGGACGTCGAGGGACGCATAGCATAGCCAAGCTAAAGCTTGGCATTACGAGAACTCTTCGCATAGCCAGCCAAAGGCTGGCATTACGAGAACCTACGGTTCTCGGCTCTCAGCTCTATTTTGGCCTGTTTTTGCCTACTTTTTTCAAGCAAAAAAAGTAGGTCGCCCGAGGCGAAACCCTCTTTATTGTAATTTTAACATGTAGAGGACTAACGGAGCGACGAGGGCGTCGCATAGCGAAGCAAGCTTCGCATTACGAGAAGCTTCGCTTCTCGGGTTCTCCGCTCTATTTCTGATTTGCGGTTGGCATTGCGAGAACCTACGCATAGCCAAGCTAAAGCTTGGCATTCTGAAAACCTTCGGTTTTCTCGTTCTCGGTTCTCGGTTCTCGGTTCTCGGTTTACTGGTTCTCCGCTCTATTTCAACTTGGTTGTTGGCATTTTTGCTCTGCCCCTGACCAGTTTTATTAGGCATAACAATTTCAATGTGCGGTGTTATTCGAAACGCCAATCAAGTAGGGGCGCGCATTGCGCGTCCGCTGCAAGCTGGCTAAATGAATAAGCCGTAGGTCTGACATTTTATAACGATGTATTATTGGCAATAACATATACGCAAAGGATACATCCATCCATGATTTGAGGTGAACAATATGCACAGCGATACCATAGCCGCCATCGCAACGGGCGGCAGCGGCGCGGGTCTTGGCGTAATACGCATCTCGGGTGCGGACGCGGTACGCGCGGCAAGCGCGGTGTTTCGCGCGGTAAACGGAAACGACTTGACCAACGCCAAGGGCTATACCGCCCGCTACGGTAGGGTGTACGACGCGGTTGGCGACATCGACGAGGCGGTGGCGCTGGTCTTTCGCGCGCCCAAAAGCTATACGGGCGAGGACGTGGTGGAGCTTTCCTGTCACGGCGGGGCATACCTGCTGCAGCGCGTTTTACGCGCGGTGTATGCACAGGGCGTTTCGCCCGCGGGGGCGGGGGAGTTTACCAAACGCGCCTTTTTAAACGGCAAGATGGATCTGACCCAGGCGCAGGCGGTGTGCGACCTGATTGCGGCAAGCGGCGAGCAGGCGGCACGTGCGGCATTATCCGCCCGGGAGGGTGCGCTGCACCGTGAAATAGCCGACATCATCGGCAGCCTGATTACCCTTTCCGCCGACCTGACGGCGTGGATCGACTTCCCCGAGGAGGATGTGCCCGCCGTGCAGAGCGGTGCGGTACGCGCGCAGCTTGACGCGGCATCTACCCGTCTGGACACACTGCTCGATACCTTTGTGACGGGGCGGTATATCCGCGAGGGCATCCGCACCGCGATAGCGGGTAAGCCTAACGTGGGCAAAAGCACCCTGATGAACCTGCTTGCGGGCAGAACGCGCAGCATCGTTACCGACATCCCCGGCACCACCCGCGATGTGGTGGAGGACACCATAACCCTTGGCGGCATCACCCTGCACCTATGGGATACGGCGGGTCTGCGTAAAACGGACGACCCCGTCGAGCGTTTGGGCGTCAGCCTTGCCGAGGAACGGTTGAATACGGCCGACTTAATACTTGCGGTATTTGACAGCTCGCAGGAGCTATCCGACGAAGACCGACGGCTCGTCGAGCGCAAGGATAACACCCCCCGCATAGCGGTCATCAACAAAACAGACCTTGCGCCGCGTCTTGACAGAGCGTATATATCCGCACACTTTCATCACATTGTAGAAATAAGCGCCGCCACAGGGCAGGGCGCCGACGCGCTACGAGATGCCATAACCGCGCTGTTTGCGGTGGAGCGCTTTGACCCCATGCGCGCCGTGCTTGCGGGGGAACGGCAACGCGACTGCGCCGAGCGCGCCCGCACCCTGCTAAGCGAAGCGCGGGACGCCCTGGGGCTTTCCCTCGACGCCGTGTGTGCGAGCATCGACTGCGCGCTCGACGCGTTGATGGAGCTGACCGGACAAAAGGCAAGCGAAGCGGTAATCGACAGCGTATTCGAACGCTTTTGTGTCGGGAAATAGCCAGCCAAAGGCTGGCATTATGAGAACCTACGGTTCTCGGTTCTCGGTTCTATTTGATGTTTGCGGTTGGCGTTTTGAAACCTGTGGTTTTCGGCGTGGTATCAATCAAAACGTAGGGAGCGACGCCCTCGTCGCATAGCGAAGCAAAGCTTCGCATTATGAGAACCTTCGCATAGCCAAGCTAAAGCTTGGCATTCTGAAAACCTTCGCATAGCCAAGCTAAAGCTTGGCATTCTGAAAACCTTCGCATAGCCAAGCTAAAGCTTGGCATTCTGAAAACCTTCGGTTTTCTGGTTCTCTGGTTCTCTGGTTTTCTGGTTTTCGGCAAATTACCGAGCAAATCGTAGGGGCGCGCATTGAGCGTCCGTCCTCCTGTCACGGGACGTCGAGGACGCCGTCCCCTACAAGCAGATTGATATAACCCGCAGTAGGGGGCGAAGCCCAATTACTCCGTCCTTGTCCGGTTTTAAACAGGCAATTGAATTGAAAACCCACGGTGTTAATCGGAACGGTCAAGACCGTTCCCTACAAGTCGGTGTCCTGCGGTTTTTCGCGCCTTACTTGTCGCTGCGTCCCCGACCGAATGCAATTAGGCTTTCTATTAACTGTACAATTCCCGTAAACGCAGAAAGTTTTCCTCCGTTTGTACGAAATGTGTGGAAAACTTTTTGTTGTGTTTGTGAAATCTAATGGACTTTCGTGTTTTGGGTTGTACTTTTCCGTCCAGACTGGTTTAATAGGGTATGTCGCTTTGTAACGAAACCGTGTCTGTCTACCACACGGGTGCTATCTTATCTTATCAGGGACAAGGTGGTACCCGTTTACTGCCGAAAGTATATTTGCTTTGCAAAGCGCTGAAGGAGAGCAAGAAGAAGAATGAATTCACTCAACAAGCTTAGCGAAATTACGGTGCTTTTTGTGGGCGACCGGCTGCTGACCGATGGCGATGTGCCCGAGCAGTTTTGCCGCATTGCGTCAAAGCAGTACCGAACCGTTCATCTGCATAAGCAGTGCGCCGACGATTACCGGCTCGAGGATCATTATAAGGTGCTGCAACGCCCCGAGTGGAAATCGGTGTGCGAGCGTGTCGATGTGGTGATTGTGCAGGAGCAGGGCGGAATCTTTGGGGAGAGAAGCCTGCATGCAATCGATGAGCTTTGTACGCTGTTTGCAGAGGGTACCCCGATCTATTCCTTAATCACCGAGCTTGACTACCCCAAGGAACTTATTGTGACGAAAAACAACAGCTATGTATACGGCGGCTATGCACATCATCTGCTGGTGGGCGGGGGGATATTGCCCTACGAGCAGCTGCACCGGACGGGCAGCGTGGTACCCAGTAAGCTGTACGGGTACTTAACCGCCTGTGTGCTTTACGGCACATTGTTTGGGGTAAGCTGCGAGATGCTGTCTGATGAAAGCCTGGACCCCGAGGAGATTCCCGGCGACAGCGACCGCCTCAAGCGCGAGACGATGCGCCGCATCAAGCGCGCCGCCGATATGGCGTGCGAGTTTTCCCGCGAGCACGCGGAGGGGCTGAAGCCGTAGGGTGGACGATACAGAATAGAAACATAAAAGGGATGCCGTCTGAAAATTAACGGCACCCCTTTGCTTGTTTTGCGCAAAAGCAGGGCAGTGTGTCTTTCTGTAGCGATGCACCGCAAAGTTTTATAGACGTATCTGCAACGCGTCGATTTCATCGCGACGCGCGGGGGTTAGCGTGTTCCAATAATCAAAGAACGCACGCTGCCAATCCTGCTGGGCGGCGCTTCGGTGCAGGTCGTCAGCGCCGTCGGCTTTGGCGGTTTGGTAAAGCAGCGCAAGCTCGGCGTTGCCCAACGTGCCAAACAGGTCGGTAAACTCCGCGTCAAACAAGCACCCCGCCCCCAATAGGTCGACTAGGTCGGTAAAGCTGTGTATCCGCTGCGTGATGATTGTCAGCTTATCCTCGGGATAGCGGCAGGCGGTAAGCTCACCCACCACATCGCGAAACGCCTCGTCGGTCATACGGGGCGCGTCGGTAAATAAAACGGACGGCTCCACGGTATCGTGGTCAAGTGCGACAAACGGGAAGTCCCGCGACCGCCCCGATACCGCCCCGTCAAGCCGCGTCCGGATTGTGGCAAGCGCGTCGAACAGGGTGCCTTGGCAAGCCGGCTGTACGTCAAACACGCGGGATAGCATACCCATGGCAACCTCTATCCGCTGCGCATACTGTGCGGGGGAAAGGGTGGACAGCAAGCGAATCAGCCCAGCGATGTCTCGGGCGGTCAGCATCAGCGAGTCAGGTGTTTTGCCCAGCAGCACCCGTCCGAAGGCATTTGCCAGCACAAGCTCACACAGGTTAACCAGCAGGTTGTCGCAGTCGGGGTGATAACAGCGCTGTATAAGCAGTACCTCGTCCGGGGCAAACCGCCCGCACAGCTCGTTTTCCCCCAGCAGACGGGTTAGATACTGTGCGATATACCCCGCGCCGACGCGTTTTATTTCACCGCCACACAGCGGGTAGTCAATGAGGCAGGGGATGTCGTGCGCGGCAAACTCCGGCTCGTAGTCTGCAAAAAAGCCGGGCAGCGCCTCGTCCAGTGTTTGGTTATAGGCAAGGTTTTCGGTTGGTATACGCGTCACGACCGCTTGTTTAAGTAGTTCGTTTGCGCGGGCGACGGTCTGCCGCACGCTGTGCCGTCCCTCAGAAAACAGCGCAGAAAGGTTTATGCTTTTCAGCGCAGACACCGTGTCGTCAAGGCTTGGGTACTCCGCCAGCCGCGCGCCGAGCGTATAGCAAACCGACGCGCCTAGTTTTGCCGCCGTCTCGGTTCTTACCGAGCTGCTTTCGCCGTGGGTATACAGGATCAGCCTGTTTTGCAGCAGCAGGGCAAGCTCGGCTTGCAGCACGGTCAATCGTTGCGGGGTTATCAGCCCCTTATTAGCCGCCGCAAGCAAAACAGATTCAAAGAACCGTGCCTCGTCAATCTCTGCGGGGGTAATCGGTTGCATTATTTCCTGCATCGCAGTGTCTTTCACAGATCATCCCTCCAGTTTTCCTGCCCCAGGGGCACGTCATACCCATAGGGTGTGTCATACGCCGAACCCTCCGAAGCCTCCCCGTCAAGGCAGAAGTCGTCCTGCTCCCCAAACCGGATGCGACGGGCGAGTGCCTCCAGCTCCCGTCCGGCAAGCAGCTCCAGCGAGCCGCCGCACCGTCCGTCAAACCATCGCTTCATCCTGTCAATCAGCTCTCCGTCCCCAATGGTATCATCCGTTTCGGTTTTCATGTAGTAAAACAGCTCCACCAGCTCGTGCAGCGCTTCCGCCCAGTCTCGCTGTGAAAGGTAGGGTGAGTCACAGAATGCGTCGATGAGGGCTTCTATCACCCCGCCGCCAAACGATACCCGTCCCGTGTCGGCGAGGGCGCGGCTTTGGGTGGCGACAAGCTCGGTGGCCTCGGCGTGTGTCAGACTAAGCCCGTAACGCGCCGATGTATTGTTGTGTGCGACAACCTGCAAAGCCGCAACCGACTGCAGGGCGGAGTGCGGAATAAGCGAGAAAAGCGATTCGGACAGCTCCATACTAAAAACCCCTTTCACACATTTTTAATAAAACCATTGACAAGCAAGACGTTTTGTGCTATAGTAATTATGGAATGATATGAATAAAAAATAACTGTGGTCGTACAGTCTATTATACCATTGCCTTGCTTGTGGGGCAATGGTTTTTTTTTGCTTCTTTCATGCGTGGTTGAGAATTGGGAAGCAGTACGGTATAATGTAGACTGCGATAAACTAAAATACAGCCTTGGGAGATAGAGGACAGATGAAAAAGATTTACTTTATTACAGCGGCAGCGCTGCTTCTTGTTGCGTTGTTTTCTTCCTGCGGTGCGCCTGATGCGATATCGCCGGACGGTTCTACTGATGCGCAGGACACCTCGGCAGGCGGTGAAGCGCATATTGACCAGCAAGACCCGCCGTTTGGACTTTATGTGGATATCCTCGACGACACCACCGCCACCTTAGTCATCGACGGCGTGGATCAGGTGGAGTCGGTGGTACAGGCATATAACTGGAGTGGGCAAAACGCCCCCGATTTAACCGACGTACAGTATCAAATGAATATAGAACTACCCGACTACAGTGTCATAATCCTGTTTGACAAGGCGAACGAGGATTTCTTGATTGCGCTCTTGCACGGTAAAGACTCCGAACAGCAAGAAGAGGAGAGACCCGACATCAAGCGTAGTGGCGACCGGTTTGAGATAAAGCTGCATTTGCCCGAGGGGGCGCATAGCCTACGGGAGATAGACCGCTATGAGCTGCTGCTTTTTGCAAACGGGGCGGTTGTGTGGAATAATTCGTATTCCATCGATGACATTGCGGGGGATGGCGATGCGTTTATGGCATCCAAGGTGTTCCCGCAGGAGGTATATGCCACAGGCTTTGAGCAGAGCGACGGCGACACCGCCTACTTCACGCCAACGACCGATGATTACGTCTTGATGAAGCAAACCCGCACCGACGGGTCGCCGGTATACAGCTACATGCTGCTGAGCTTTGACGACGATGGCTTTGTTGCCTCGATGCAGCAAAGGATAACGATTATCTCGGGGCAGAAGGCGGGACCCAACGGGCTAGAGTCGGTGTATGCCGACGAGGAGATCATGCAAAGTAATCTCGAAAGCTATCTGCATAACGGCTATGAAGACGCGTCAAAAACAGGCTATATCAAAAATACCGCCGCTGTTTCGGGATACCAGCTATACCTGAATCTGAGCGAAAGAGACATTCACTCCGAAAATTCCATGACCTTTACGACCGATAATCGGCTCATTCGCTGCACAAAGGAAGAGATTTTAACAAAGCAAACCCTGAGATGGAACGATTACATGTCACAAAACACCTTCGTTTACGCCTCCAAGCCGGAGCTGTCGTCAACACAGACCGCGCCGCCCGTGTACTGCAAGGCAGAGGACTTCTTCCTGCTTTCCTACATCACCCTGTCTCTTTCCCAAGATTACAGGGTATCCGAGCGCAAGGACGGCGATGTGGTTGTTCTTGTCATCAGCTACTTCAACGAGCAGGGCATGCTTGTGGGGGAAGAAACGCTGTACTACAAGGCGGATATCCTGACTATGCCCGCCGGTGTAAAGCCGCACCCCACCAACCCCGACATCATGCTAATCGCGTCCACAAGGGCAACCAACGAGGAAAAGCGAACACGTATTGCCCAAGATAAGCGAGACTATTTAGACAATCGCTATACCAGCTATGCCGAGGCGATAGCCGCAAACGCACCCGCCGTATACTATTCAAAACCCAACAGCAACTAACCGCCTACAGATAACGGCACATAAAAAAGGCAACCCGCGGTACCGCCGGGGGTTGCCTTTTCATCATGGCAAAAGCATTTCCCCCCACAACCCCCTTGCCAGTTCAGCCCCACTGCATTATACTTAACCTTGATTCATAGCCAAAAACCCGGCAAACCCTAACCACAAACAATACAATAGGTATAAACAAAACCAAAGATTACGAATCATCGCTACAAACGTAGCCAAAGCTAAGGATAACAACCCACTGTAAAAGATAAAGGAATGAAACACCGATATGACACAATACAACGCGGGTAGCTTTGATGTTGCCGTAATCGGCGCGGGGCACGCGGGGTGCGAGGCGGCGCTGGCGGCGGCAAGGCTTGGGGCAAGCGTCGTGCTGTTTACGCTGTCGCTCGATGCCATTGCGAACATGCCGTGCAACC
>JAEZQD010000133.1 GCA_023413185.1 Bacillota bacterium | reverse complement strand
TAATGGCATACAGCGCCGAATCGATACTGCGAAACACGAGCATCGAGGCACCGATTACGACAAGGTCCACCATAAACACCAGACGACCCAGCTGCATATGCGGGTAGCGAATCTGCACAAGCCGCGTTACGATGTCGGTGCCGCCGGTGGTGGAGCCGCCCATGAATACGATGGCAAGCCCCGCGCCCATGACAACGCCGCCAAACAGCGAGGCAAGCAGGGTGTCGCCTTGGTACACCGGCAGGTAGACGACCACGTAGTCCATAAACACCGTCATAATCGCCACCGAGATCATGGTGCGAATGGTGAATTTATGCCCCAAAAACCGCCAGCCGAGCAGCAGAAGCGGAATGTTGATTAAGAACATTAAAATACCGATGGGCAGACCCGTCAAGTAGTTTAGGATGATTGCGACGCCCGTTGCGCCACCGGGTGCAATGTTGTGTGCGGAGGTAAAGCAGTGTACCCCGACGGCGTATAGGAACGAGCCGATGATGTCGCCGCCGATGCGTCTTGCAATCCTTAGTGGTTTTGAGCTGTTTTGGTTTTCCATGTTGTCCCCCTTACCCTGTGCGCAAACAAGTTGGGCATATGCGCTTGCCCCATTTAAGGCGAATGCCGATGATAGAAGCCCAAGGATAGTCGTATCACAGCAGCCGATGTGGGCTGCTGATAACCACGAAAACAAACGGCAGTGCCGTATTGATATAGACTGCCTATTTCCGACCTTGACCTTATTTATTATGAGCATTGCGCTGATAAATATCAAGAGGCGGCAGGCATAAAACAAAGAAAAACCAAACGGGGTTGTCCCTTGGGCGATTACGACCGCGGCTATGGAAAACGGGGGCCCCGTCAGGTGCGGGCAAAGGGATAACGTTCTTATTTTGTTAACAGGTTGCAGGATGGTTTATAGTACAATGGTTTGCGTAAATAGGTGCAATTTGGTCAAGTACTGCCGGTTTTGCGGTAGGTGACGGTTGCACTTAAAAAATTGTAGAAACTGTCGGCAACAAAACTATATGTACTGCGCACTATATAGATGCAGCAGTGCAGAACAGGTGGTGCTGCAATGGACATAACCTTATCACTGGTCAACAAAGCAAAACAGGGTGATAAAGAGGCGTATGGTGCGCTCTATTCCGAGATATACAAGGATCTGTACCGCTTTGCCTACTATACGCTGGGCAATCGGGAGGATGCGGAGGATGCGGTGTCCGAGGCGTTTTTGGAGGGCTTTCGCGGGCTGAAGAACCTGCGGGATGACAAGCTGTTCAAGGCGTGGATGATGCGCATTATCAGCATACGCTGCAAGCGCAGGATTAAGCAGTATGTCTCAAGCCGCCAGAACATCGACCCAGAGGATATCTCCGAGCACATAATCTCTTTTGACCTCAATACAGACAACGACGAGCGTTTGGCGCTGTTGTCGGCGCTTTCTACCATAGACCACGCCGAACGCACTATACTCTTCTTAGCGGTGGTAGAAGGCTACAAAACACGCGAGATCGCTGACCTTTTAGGCTGCCCTCAGGGAACGGTATCATCCAAGCTGTACCGTACCCTTAAGAAACTGCGCACCGAACTTGAAAGGAGGTGACGGGGGAATGAACAACTATGACCCGGAGCAGGACATAGAATTTTTGCGTAAAAAATTAGAACAACTCAACCAAGACATCGTTCCCTCGCACCGTATCTCACCCAAGATCATGCTGCAAAAGCTGGACGATAAGCAAACTGCTGTTACCGCAAAACGGGTGTGGTTTGTGCCAAAGAACATTGCGGCGGTATTGTGTGCCGGTCTAGTATTATGCATAGCACTGTTTTATGTAAACAGTTTACCGAATAACCTCGCCACGGCATCCGCTGCCGACTCGGGGGGCGCTGTCGGCTTCGGCATCATGGAGCAGGCGGACAGTGCGTCGCAGCAGGAAGCATATTCCTTGCAGGGCGAAGACTATGCCGACGTGCGCAAGGCGTTAGCAAAAACCGCCCGCAGCGCGGTGAAAGAGACGCCCATAGAGAGTGACGGAAAAGGCGGCGGGGGAGCCGAGGCAGGTGGAACCGGGGGTACGGAACGCGCGGAGACCGCTCCCGCGTCTGACGCGGTTCAAAGCGAGCAGACCGATATTGTACAGACCGATGGAAGTTATCTGTACTATGCGGCGGGCGACTCGGTGAAGATTGCTCAAACCGAGGAAGACGGCACGCTCTCGTTTGTTTCGCAGCTGGATATCCTGGCAGACGACCGATATGTCATCTCGCTGTATCAGCACGAGAACGCGCTGACTGTTTTGTGTAACGACTACCGCTTTACGATAACGCAACCCGAGCAGGACCCCAACGCCTTGGAGCCGATTCAAAGCGTGGGTACCACGGTGCTGATGTTTGACATCACCGACCGTTCCCGGCCTGTATTAACGCGTCAGTTTACGCAGGAGGGCGCATACCGCAGCTCCCTTGTGACAGAACAGACGCTCTACCTGGTATCCGAGCGTCAGACGTTCGAGTACAGCGACGCCCTGCCCATTGAAAAAATGGTGCCGAGTGTTTACGATACCGCAAAGGGCGAAGCAACAAGACCGATCGGAGCGGGTGCAATCATTGTGCCCGAAACTGCCGCAGATGCAAGCTATGTGACGGTAAGCGCGCTCGACTTGTTTGATTCAAATGCCGAGGCGGTTACCCGAACGGTGCTTGGCGGAGCGGCTCAGGTTTATTGCTCACCCGACGGCGTGGTTTTGGTCAATCCCGTCCGGTCGGACGAGGGGGACGCGTCAAACCTGCTCAAGCTGTTGTTTAGTCCATCGGGTGCGGTGGATGTAGCGCGCACCCAGGTATCGGGACGGTTGCTCGGGCTTAGCGACGCGGCGTATGGCAGCGTAAATGTCGTAACCCAGCACAGCGGCGCACAGACCGAAACCATGCTCAATGCGTTTGCCTTTGACCGAACGTTTGCCTTACTCGGCAGTACGACGGCATCGGTTGCCCTAGCGGGCGGCGATGTCTCCTTTGTGGGAGATACGGCATATGTGGGGGCAAAGGAGGACGGCGCGATTATCGCCGGGTTTGACTTTGCGCAGCAAGCTGTTTTGCAGTCGCTTGCCGACCTACCCAAGGCGGCACTGCCCGACAATCTGGTCTTTTTATCCGACACGCTGGCACTGGGGGTGTATGCGGCGGACGTTACCGGAGTGGGGCAGGGGGTACAGCTTGCGCTGTTTGACACCCAAAACAACCGCCTGATTGTGACGTCTACCCAAACCATTGGCGCGAGTGGCAGCTATACCGAGGCACTGCGCAGCCTGAGCGCCGTGTTCTATGACGAGGCAAACGCACTGCTGGGCATCCCGATAGCCGTTACGAGCGGTACGGAGAATAATCAGCTCCAGCAGGAGTATTTAGGCTATCATCTTTACCGTATTGAAGACGGCAAGCTGACCCCGGTGGGCAGCATAAAGGGTGCATCTACCGACCCGCAGGACGCTCTGCTGCGCGGCACCTTGGTGGATGGGGTACTCTACACCGTGTCGGACAACAGCCTTATCAGTGCCGACGCCAAAACCCTTACGGTGATAGACACCCTTGCCTGGGGCAACCGATAAATGCGGCCGCTTAGCGGAAAGCGGAACCACAACAAAACAAACAAGGGGCGGATTACCGCCCCTTGCCGTGTTTGTTCGTACCACATTGGTTAATGTGGCAGCTAAAAGCTCTATCGTTATCGAAGGAAGAAACCTCAGGTGTTCGTATCAGCTGGTGTAATCCTCTACTAAGCTGCGCAGGTCGTTTAGACTTTCGGCAAAGATGCCTTCACGCAGCTCGGTCTGGTCGTATTCGCTCATGGTAGCGATGCTCACGTTAAAGACGTGCAGCGGCGTTTCGTCGCCCGACTGGAACACCGCAAGCCGTCCGTCATATTCCCGCAGAAAATAGCCCTGCAACCGCGCGGGCGGGTCGGGTTCAATCACAGCTGCATCGTCCGCCGTAAGCGGTTCCGTTTGCGCAATGTCTACGGCGTTTGCGTCAGCCGGTGACTGATTGTTTATTGCGGGGTACTGGGCAAACACGGTGACGAGCGAGGCGGTTGCCGCCGTGCATAACAACCATCGCAGCACAGCTTTCATGGTGTAGGTCCTGCCTTTCCGGCTCGGGTTTAAAACACAACAGAGCCTGATAGAGAAACATAATTGTGAGACACTCGTTCGATGTATTGTTGGCGGCATTTTAAAAAAGTATTCGTAAAATCTCAAATATTACTAAGCGTTTTCGAATTTTTGTTGCACAAACAGCCTTATAATATGATATAATTGTAGACTGGGATGTGCTACAATAACCGATGATTTGGTTTGTGGCTGATTTTTTTGCTTTTACTTTAATAAGAAACTACGAAAAGGGAGGCTGACTGCGGCTATGGCACAGCTTTCAGATAAAAATGGTTTGCCTAAGGGCTCAAAGACGACAGGCAGCACAACAAGAAGGAGCGGCGGGTCCCACGCGTGGCGTGTGACCAAGGGTGTTTTTGCCGTAATCGGCAGGATATTTTCCACCGTTTTGCTGGTTGGTATCATCACAGGCTGCATTGTAGCTACCGTGCTTTCGGTGTATATTCTTCGTTTGGTTAACACCGAGGATGTCATTGACCTTAGAAACTTTAAACAGAACTATACCAGCATCATCTATGCCGAGGACCCCGAAACGGGCGAGACCTACG
>JAEZQD010000075.1 GCA_023413185.1 Bacillota bacterium | reverse complement strand
GGTCGGCAATCTCAAACAGCGAGCCGGTCTGTACGGGGCGGGTATCGGTAACCGCTACCGAGAAGATGGTTTGGGCAATCATGCTTTTGAGCGTCACCGCACCGATCGACACCTCGTCGCTGTCGCTTAGCTGGGGCAGCTCGGGGTACTCCTCGGCGTTCATGCCAATAATATCAAACTGGGTTGCCCCGCCTGTAATAACAGTGGCATTCTTTTCGCCGCACGATATCTGTACGCGCTCGCTGGGCATGCGCCGTACCATATCCAGCAGCAGCCGCGCGGAGATGATAACGGCTCCCTCCTGTTTGACGTCCGCCTCAATCTCGGTGCTGATGCCAAGCTCCAGGTCGTAGGCGGTCAGCTTCAGCCCTGTGCTGCTCGCACAAAGCAGAATACCCTCCAGCGCCTCGATGGTGGTTTTGGCTGCCACAGCCCGCGAAACGTTGTTGATCGCCTCGCCGAGCTGCGCCTTGTTGCAGTTTATAATCATATCCTTCACTCTCCTGTCTATTTGCATGTGAACCGGGTAAAGGGGATGGGGTCGTGTGAACCTGTGCCATACTAATCTGTTTGCCGTTGCTTTGTACGCCCGGGTTTTGCGCATCGGTAAAGCATAATGTGGCGCGGGACGAAAAAACCATTCGTTTTTTTTGTATGTCGGTATATATAATATATAAAAAGATAGTAGTAGTAGTAGGGGCGGTTGATTTGTTGACATTGCTTACAAACCGCGCCGTCATCACAAAAACGGGGCGAAAGTTTTGCGTACACCGCTGTGCAGAAAAAGTGAGAAAGTGAAAAACAAAATCCGTTTTGCACGCGGTGTTGAAAACTCTGTAGAAAATGTTGAAAACTCGTGAAGAAGCGCCTGTTTTATGTAAACAAAAGCAACTAAACGGGAAATAGCTGTGAAAACTGTGGAATCAAAAATGTGAAAAACCACCCTGTGTTTTCCCCAAAAAGCCGCGTCGTTTAGTTGTCGCGGATGTTTTTTAGGATGTCCTCTACCGTTTCGCGGTAGCGGCGGTCCTTTGCCATGCGTTCCTCTACCTGACCGATGGCGTAAACAATGGTGGAATGATCTCGCCCGCCAAACTCCTCGCCGATGGCGGACATAGACATCTGCGTGATCTCACGCACGATGTACGCCGACACCTGCCGTGCCTGAGAGATGCCCGCGGAACGCTTTTTGGAGCGGATATCCACCGGCTGTATGCCGTAGGTCTTTGCCACCTCGCCGATGATGCGCTCTACCGTGTAGGGAACGGGCTGGTTGTCGTTTAGAATGTCGCGTATCGCGTTCTGCGCTATCGAGAGCGACGGTGCGGTGCCCGCAAGCAGCTTGTACGCCTTGAGCTTCTTTACTGCGCCTTCGAGCTGGCGGATGTTGTTCTTTAGGCGGTTTGCAATATACTCCGACACCTCGTCGGGGATATCAAAGTTCAAAAGCTCCGCCTTGCGGCGAATAATCGCGATGCGTGTCTCAAAATCGGGCGCCTGAATATCGGCGAGCAGACCGCTTTCAAAACGGGTGCGCAGGCGGTCCTCGAGGGTTTTAATCTCCTTGGGGGGGCGGTCACTGGTCAGCACAATCTGCTTGCCCGCGCTGTACAGCGAGTTAAAGGTGTGAAAGAACTCCTCCTGCGTGCTCTCCTTGCCGCCGATGAACTGAATGTCATCCACGAGCAGGATATCCGCGGTGCGGTACTTGGAGTGAAACTCGGTGGTCGTCTTGTTCTGTATGGCGGCAATCAGCTCGTTGGTGAACTCCTCGCCTTTTACGTAGATGATGCACATATGCTTGTAGTTTTTGCGAATTTCATTTAATATGGCATAGAGCAGATGGGTCTTGCCAAGCCCCGATTCGCCGTAGATAAACAGCGGGTTGTAAGCACCCGACGGCTTTGTGGCAACCGCCACCGATGCCGCATGGGCAAACTTGTTGCCGCTGCCCACAATAAAGGTTTGAAAGGTGTATTCGTACTCTCCCGTGCCAAACGCCGCGCCGATGTCGGCGGGCAGGCGGCTGTTGCTCATTGCGTAGTGCTCCGCATCGTTTGTGGCGCGGTCGGAGCTGGTGATGACGTTGACCGATACGTCAAAGCCCAGCACGTCACAGAACGCGCGGTCGAGCAGGTCCTTATACTTTTGGTCGATGATTTTCTTCTGAAAATCGGATTTTACATAGAGTGTTGCGACGTTGTTTTCGAGGCTTACCGGCTCGATGCACTGAATCCAGATCTTATGAGCCGCTTCGGACAGGTCCTGCCTGCAATAATCGCGGACAAGCGAAAAAACATCGTCAAATGATTCCATAAACATCCGTGCTCCGTTTCCATAATAGATTTTGGGACAGGGGACACCCGCCCGAAAAACGCCCTGCGCGTCGACTGAAAAAGACCGCGTGGCAGGGGGGATGTGTGTTGCCCCTCATCATACAGCCCAGAAAATACAAAAGTTGCATAGTTTGCCGCGCAAACCGTGAAAAAACCGTGAAATTGCAGTGGAAAGATGGTGCAAAACAATCCGCTGTACAAGATTGTCCGCCAAATTATCGCCCCCGCAGGATAGGGGAAGGGGGCAAAAACGCAAAAACAGCGGCGAAACGCCGCAGATTTAAACCGGCTATGCAGGGTATATATTATAATAGTATAACCCTGCTTGCTATTATAACAGATTTTTGCCCGTTAGAAAAGGGTCTGTTTGTGATATGCAGGGGTGTTTTAGCCGAAAAATTCTGCCCGTTAACCCCGCAAAAGCACGCCATAGCGCCCGGGGTATTTCCTCCGCCAAAACAGCAATATAATACAAGCCAAACACCCGCGTGCCGTGGTATCGTAACAGCAGGCAATCACGCGGGGATATAACCGAAGCACAAAGAAGGGGGGTACAGCCTTTGTCAAACGAGGAGCGCACCGTTTTATTCGACGCCGGACTGCAGATAGAGGCGTACCGCTTTCAGGGGCTTTTGCAGCGGTTCCCAAACCACTTTCATAACTACTACGTTATTTTGACCATCGAGGCGGGTAGCCGCCACCTTGTGTGCAAGCAGCGCGAGTACACCACAAGCCCGGGGGATATGGTGCTGTTTAACCCCGGGGACGTACACGCCTGTGAGCCGCTTGACGGCAGACCGCTTGACTACAAGAGCATTAACATCCGCCCCGAGGTGATGCAAAAAACGGTGCGCGAGATCACGGGCACCGCCTACCTGCCAACCTTTACCCAAACCGTGCTGTACCGCAGCGAGCTGACCGCCTGCCTAACCGAGCTGCACCGACTTATCTGCGCGGGGGAGCCCGATTTTGTGAAGGAGGAGCGATACCTGTTTTTGGTCGGTCAGCTGGTGTCGGAGTACGCGGGTGCCGCGCCCGATGCCGCGGGCGATGCCACAGCGGACGAATTTGCGGCGGTGTGCGCGTACCTGGACGAGCATTACGACAGACCCGTTTCTCTCGACGCGCTGTGCGCCCTTGTTACCATGAGCAAGTATCATTTCATCCGCTCGTTTACAAAGCATAAGGGCATCTCGCCTTACAGCTATCTGCAAACCGTGCGCATCACAAGGGCAAAAAAGCTACTGGAGCAGGGAACACCGCCTGTGCAGGTCGCACTGATGACCGGCTTTGTGGACCAGAGCCATTTTACCAACTGCTTTAAGCGGTTAATTGGGCTGACGCCCCGCCAGTACATGCGCATCTTTACACAGGACGAACAACCATCAATAGCCGGAAAGGAAATACCGTTTCTATGAGCAACCGCACTTCATCGGCTGCCGCGCATCTCGCGGCACTCTTCACCATCCTGATATGGGGCACGACCTTTATCTCCACCAAGGTGCTGCTACTCGACTTCACCCCCATCGAGATTTTGTTCTATCGGTTTGTTTTGGGCTTTGTCGTCCTGTTTGCGGCACATCCGAAAATGATCAAGTTTAAGGCAGTCAAGGAGGAGCTGATGTTTGCGGGCGCGGGGCTGTGCGGCGTAACGCTGTACTTTTTGTGCGAGAACATCGCACTAACCTACACCCAGGCATCCAACGTCGGCATCATCGTGTCGGTTGCGCCGTTTTTTACCGCGGTGCTCGCCCACTTCTTTTTGCAGGGCGAACGGCTCAAGCCGCGCTTCTTCGCCGGCTTTTTTATCGCGATAGCGGGCGTGGTGCTGATTGCCTTTAACGGCAGCTACATATTAAAGCTAAGCCCCAAGGGCGATATATTGGCGGTGCTTGCCTGTGTATTCTGGGCAGTGTACTCGATTTTAATGCGCAAGATCGGCGCATGGGGGTACAACAACATCGCGGTGACAAGGCGGGTGTTCTTTTACGGGCTGTTGTTTATGCTTCCCGCGCTGCCGTTTCTCGGTTTTCGGCTGGGACTGGACCGCTTTGCAAACCCCATAAACCTGTTAAACCTTGTCTTTCTTGCGGTGGGCGCGTCCGCGCTGTGCTTTGTGATATGGAACTGGTGTGTGGGCAGGCTGGGCGCGGTAAAAACAAGCAACTACATCTACCTGATACCGCTTGTCACCATTGTTGCGTCCTACTTTATCCTAAAAGAGCGCATAACCGTCGCGGCACTCATCGGTATGGCATTGACGCTGCTCGGGCTGTTTTTGTCCGAGGGCAAGCAGCTGCGCGTAAAGAACAAATTGGAGCAGGTGAATTAACTGCGCGCACAAAAGAAAATAGACCACATTAATATGCCGGCTGTTTTACAAAGTATAGTATCTGTACCCCCATATTTTACACTGCGACACAAGATGTATGAAAAACCGCGCCACGCCGCGCTTTTTTGTGCAACCGCCCTGTGTTTTTGCATAGAAAAAACCCGCCAAGACGCTTGACAATGAATCAGTGCG
This sequence comes from Bacillota bacterium, assembly GCA_023413185.1. Classification (GTDB taxonomy): domain Bacteria; phylum Bacillota; class Clostridia; order Oscillospirales; family Ruminococcaceae; genus Acetanaerobacterium. The sequence continues at coordinate 3,902 of JAEZQD010000075.1, read as the reverse complement.
TAGGATATAATAAGGACTTGCAAGGTTAACCTCGAAAGGGGGGTTTGATTTATATGGTAAGAACATATCAGCCTAAAAAGCGCCAGAGATCGGTGGAGCACGGCTTCCGCAAGCGTATGTCTACGAGAAACGGCCGCAAGGTGCTTGCTCGCAGAAGAGCCAAGGGAAGAGCGCGTTTGACTCACTAGTCGCAGGCCACAGTCAATGTGGTCTTTCTTTTTATTAAAGTCAGGGCGCAATGGGCTTTCAGGCGATTGCCTTTAAGCAGGTACGGTTAATAGGGGCATGAATGCTGTTTTGTACCGGTTCGGCCCCTTTTTTACTGTGAAAAGAAGCAAATAACGCAAAAGGTTTTTTTCCTTTTTGGCGGAGGTACTATGGAAAAGGTGCAAACCTTTGGGGAAAACAGGGATTTTCGCAGGCTTTACGCGCGCGGAAAATCTTTTGTGCACCCGCTTTTGGTCACCTACTGCCTTAAAAACAGGACAGGCAGACGCCGTTACGGTATTACCGTCAGCGTCAAGGTAGGAGGCGCCGTTACGCGTAACCGTGCAAAGCGGGTTATCCGTGAGGCGTTTCGTCTGTTATCCCCCGATGTGCCGCCCGGGTGGGACATCATCTTTGTCGCTCGCACCAAAACCCCGCATGTTAAGATGCACGAGGTGCAAAGCGTAATGAAAAAGCAGCTAAAAAAGGCGGGCATACTGCCATGCTAAAGCAGGCAGCTAAGGCTGCCATTCGGTTTTACCAACGGGTATTGTCGCCGCTGTTTGGCGCGCGCTGCAAATACTACCCCACCTGCTCAGCATACGCCTACACTGCGTTTGACCGGTTTGGGTTTTTTGGGGGTTTTGTACTGTCCGTGTGGCGCATACTGCGCTGCAACCCGTTTTCGCGCGGTGGCATTGATTATGTGCCCGAGCGGTTTTTTGACGCATTTAGAAAAAACAAACACGATAACTCCCCTCGAGACGGGGAAGACACAGGGAAATAAACCCCACGGGAGGAATATTGATGGATTTTATCTATACGCTATTTGGTTATCCGCTTGGGTGGATTATGTGGGCGTGCTATAAGGTACTGCCCTTTTACGGCGTGGCGCTTATCCTGTTTACCCTAATAACCAAGCTGATTCTGCTGCCCTTTGGCATTAAGCAGAAGAAGGCGACCGCGAAGATGGCGGTGTTTCAGCCTAAAATAAACGAGATAAACAAGAAGTTTGCAAACGATAAGCAAAAACAGCAGGAAGCCATGATGAAGCTGTACGAAGAAGAGGGCTACAACCCCATGAGCAGCTGTCTTCCCGCGCTGATTCAGTTCCCCATCCTGTTTGGTCTTATCGATGTGGTATACAAGCCCATGACGCATCTTTTGCGCCTGCCTACCGAGATTATCGACCAGCTCAAGAGCATCGGCGAGGGTCTTGGCATCAACGTGGCGCATCTGACCGCGCAGCTGAATATTCTGGGTTTGTTTAAGAATAACCCCGAGGCGTTTTCCGCCGTACCGGGCGAGTATTTAACCGAGCTGAGCTCGCTGAACCTGAATTTTCTCGGCATCGACTTTACCGCCATCCCCAAGCTTGCGCTTACGGTAGACGGCCGCTTTAACTGGCTGATTATCCTGCCCCTGCTCTCGGGAGCGGCGGCGTTTGCGCACAGCTTTTACACCCAACGCGTCAACAGCGTGTCGGGTGCGGCAAACCCCGCGGGCGGCTCGATGAAGACGATGATGTACATGATGCCCCTGTTCTCGGTGTTTATCGCATTCTCGTTCCCTGCCGGTCTTAGCTTTTACTGGACCCTATCCTCCCTGTTCAGCCTGCTGCAGGAGTACTTCCTCAACAAGGTATACAGCCCCGCCAAGATGCTCGAAGAGGCCAAAGAGGAGCAGGAGAAGCGCCGCGCTGCACGCAAGAGCGCAAACAAGCGTCCCGTTGCCACGGTTGACGGTACCCCCGTGCAGGAGAACCTTTCGCAGAAGGAGCTTGACCGCATCCGTTTGGCAGAGGCGAGAAGACGCGATGCCGAGCGTTACGGCGAGGTTTATGTTGACGTAACTGAGGACGATCTGAAATAGCGTAACTGAATGGAAAGGGCACACCGAGTGGATGTGTTACCCTTACCCCTTGGATTAGACAAGGACCGTTTTATCCGCGGATGCGGGCCTTGCCCGATTTTTGCGCGAGATAGAATGGTCCTTTTTGCATCCGACTTCTAAAAACAAGGCACCTGTTTGCGACTGTTTTCGAACAGCGGCTCCGTATATACTATAGCTAATTCACTTTTATATGTCCAAGTAGAATTAAGTATACGCTTTCATGTTTGGCTTTTCACAACGAGCTTTCGTAGACAGCATGAGTTAATCTGGTATAATCGGTTATAACAGAACAAAGCTTGACGATGCGACGGATGTTTTTGGCGATACACGGTATGGTTGTGTAGTAAAACGGAATATTTCATACCCTGGACACATCCCGCATTGCAATAGAAAAAGCACAGAGTTTCCTGCCGGAACGGTTATTGCCGGCAGCGGTGCCGGTTTTCAGCCGGCAGAATGGAGGGCTGTAACAATGGAAAGAGAGATTATCACGACAGGCAGAACCGTCGAAGAGGCGATTGAATCGGCCTGTGAACAGCTTGGTATCGCCAGAGAAGACGCACAGTGGGAGATACTTGATCTGCCCAAAAAGAGCATGCTGGGTCTTCGCACCACACCTGCCAGAGTAAAGGTAACCCATGCGCAGACCAAGGTGCAGTGTGCACAGCAGTACCTGACCGAAGTGCTTGCCCAGATGGGGCTTGGTCACACCGAGATAACCGTATCCGAGCGCGAGGACGGCGTAACCTTCACCTTAGAGGGCGAGGGTCTTGGTGTTATCATCGGCAGACGCGGTGAAACACTCGACGCGTTGCAGTACCTGACCGGACTTGCCGCCAACAAGATGGACGGCGACTACTTCAGGGTAACCATAGACAGCGGACACTACCGCCAAAAGCGTGAAAAGACCCTGACCGAGCTTGCCGAACGCCTTGCCAAAAACGCCGTGCGTTCGGGCAGAAGCAGCACACTCGAGCCGATGAACCCGTACGAACGCCGCATTATCCATGCCGCGGTGCAGACGGTGGACGGCGCAACCTCCTCATCGATAGGCGAAGAGCCGAACCGTCGGGTGGTTATCTCCTCAAAGACCGCGCCCAAGCAGGGGTACGCACCCCGTACCGGCGCGCCGCGCTCTACCGGCAACAGACCCCCCTACGGCGACAAAAAGCCATATGGGGACAAGCCCGCATACAGCGGCGATAAGAAGCCCTATTCGGGTGACCGCAAGCCCCCGTACGCAGGGGACCGCAAGCCATACAGCGGCGAGAAAAAGCCTTATTCGGGCGAGCGCAAGCCGTACAGCGGCGACAAGAAGCCCTATTCGGGTGACCGTAAGCCCTACGGTGACCGCAAGCCTTACGGCGACCGTAACGCCACCCCCGCACCCAGCCAACAACCCAAGGCGGTGCCCAATAAGGATGTAGAGGATAAGCCGCTTTACAGCAAGATTGATCTGGAGTAAAAACCAGACTTCATAGGCACACAAAAAGCCCCCCGCGCCGCAAGGCGTGGGGGACTGTTGTATTGAGGATGCATTCAATTGATTTGCACGTAAATAGACGGAACGGTCAAGACACCCGTGGTTGGCATTGGCAATCGCCCGCATTTACGGGAATGCACCTCACGGGACGTCGAGGACGCCGTCCCCTACGACCAGATTGATATAACCCGCCGTAGGGAGCGACGCCCTCGTCGCTCCGTTCTTGACCAGTTTAAACAGGCGGGTTAATTGGATAAATGGTTGACAAACGGAACGGTCAAGACCGTTCCCTACTGGTGGGTTTTGTGGTTAACCGCGG
>JAEZQD010000139.1 GCA_023413185.1 Bacillota bacterium | reverse complement strand
AAAAAGCAAACGATAAAGCATAAACCGCCATATCGTTGGCGGTTTATACGTTGTTAGAAAAAACTGCACAACTGCACAATCGCACATTGGTAATGCACTTTATTCCTTTACGCCTCCTAATGCTACGCCGGCTATAATGTACTTCGAAAGCAGGAAGTAAACGATAAACAGCGGCAATACGGTCAGTGAAAGTCCTAGATAGATGGAGCCGTACTCGGTCTTGTAAATGTCGCCTCTGAGCAGGCTAACCATGATTGGCATCGTGTATTTTGCTTTGTCGGTAAGCAGCACCATAGGCATAAACAGGTTGTTCCAGCTTGAAACAAACACAAAGATGGCCTGTGTTGCTATCGCGGGTTTCATAATAGGCAGAATGATGCGGTTAAACGTGTAAAACTCGCCGGAGCCGTCGATGCGCGCAGAGTTTACAATGTCAATCGACAGTGTGGCTATCAGATATTGTCTCATAAAGAACACAATTGCGGGTGCCGCAATCGCAGGCAATATGAGCGGCAGGAAGTTGTTGGTCCAGCCCAGGCTATACATCATCTGATAAAAACCGATACTTGACATCTGCGCGGGAATCATCAGCACAGCCATAATAAAGGTAAAGAACGGCTGACGCAATCTCCAGCTATACGCGGTAAGCGCATATGCGGTAAGGGATGAAAAATAGATTGACAATACCGTCGCGCCGGTTGAGATTGTTATTGAGTTTATAAAGCCTACGAACGGATTAAAGCTCTTGCCCAGCAGGATCTGCAGGTTGCTGATTAAGTGAGAGGAAGGCAAAAGCGAAACGGCGTTCTGCTGAATCTCAAACGTTCCGCGTGTTGCGTTCATAAGCATAATCCAAAACGGGAAGATGCTTAATATGGACAAGAAGATGCACACAATGTAGATAATAGTCATCATTATGGCACGAGGTATTGATCTGCGTTGTCTCATCGCCCAGCCCTCCTCGCCATCATCTTCTCAGCTTTTCTGAGTGCTTTCACTTCTTTATCGTGCTTAACGCCATCCTGGTCGCGCATTACATAGAATAGAATGAGCGAAAGTGCCATGATAACGATAAACAACACTAAGCTTGCCGCGGACGCACGATTATACATATAGCTTCCGCTAAACGCCTGGTTGTAGATAAATACGCTTGCGGTAATCGTTGCGTTATCCGGACCGCCGTTTCCGCCGATAATAAACAGTTTTGGGATATCAAACATCTGCAAACCGCCTATCATACTCGTAACAAGGGAGTATAACAGGATGGTTCTTAGGTTTGGCAGGGTAATACGGAAAAAGGTCTGGGAGCTTGACGCACCGTCAATCTCGGCTGCCTCAAACAGTGTGGGGTTAATACCCAGTACACCAGCAACGAGTACAATCATCGTATTGCCGTACCACATCCAGAATTGGATAAATGACACGATGTATCTTGCCGTCCACCTCGAAATGAGGAAGTTAATCGGCTCACTGATTAAATTAAATGTCAACAGCAGGTCATTAACCGGACCTTTGGGGTACGCAAACAACGAGTTGAACAGGATAGCAATCGTTGCGGCAGTAATAATGTTGGGCATATATACAAGTACCTTGAATGCGCCCTGACCCTTAATCTTATACCGATGGCTGGTAAACCATGCGGTAAGCAAAAGGGCAATTAAAATCTGCGGAATAAAGTTAATAACCCACATCAAAACAGTGTTTGACAGGGAAGTCTGAAATGTCGGCGCTGACAGAACCGCTTTGAAGTTTTCAAACGGATCGCTCAAGAAATTAATATCTGTTTTTCCCAATCCCCTGAGATCTGTAAACCCGATAACGGAAGTGTAGATGATGGGATAAAGAGAAAATACAAGGAACGCAAGCACGAACGGTATGGAAAATATGTAACCGTACTTGGCGTAACTAACGCTCTTTCGGCGCATAAGCGTTCACCTCCCGATATAATGCGTAGTGCTTAAATTTGGATATAAAGTAGGGGCGGACGGTAAGGCGCCCGCCCCTATATTCGGGTTAAATCTTACTCTACTGCAATACCGAGTTGGTCAGCAACAGCCTGCTTGAAGTCGGCAATCGCCTGCTCCTTGGTCTTAGAACCAGCAGTATACTGACGAACCTGGTCACGCCACTGGGTGTTGATGGTCTCGTCGTACTGGGTCAGGTTCTTACCAGAAGCAAACTGACCAGCGGGAACGAATACATCGAACATATTCTGTCCGCCGAGGAATTCGAGTTCGCCGTTAGACTTCGCCATAACTGTACCGGAAGCAACGGTGTCCTTGGTGCCGCCGGGGCCGTTCAAGGTGCCGTTTGCCCAGAAGTACTGGAGACCGGTCTCAGAGCTGTCGAGGGTGATCCACTCAATGATCTTGCCTGCAGAAGCGGGAACCTTCGTGTCCTTGTTCGCAAGAACCCATGTGCCGCCCCAGAAGAAGCCTGTGGGAGGCTCGCAAACAGCCCAGTCGCCGAAGGTGCCTTCGCCGGCTTTTGTGCCGCCAGAGTTGCCTGCCATTACATAGTTGATCAGCCAAGCGGGACCGAAGAAGCCGAAGATCTTCTGAGCGCCAGCGTCCTTCATGTCAGCATACCAAGCATCCTGCCAGTCGGTGGTGTCGTTGTGGAAGCCTTTGTCCTTGAGCATCTTGGACTGATCCATGAATGCTTCACGAGCAGGGTCAATGTAGAGCTTGCCGTCAACAACCCAGCCCTTTTCGGAGCTGTTCTCTACCGGATGCCAAAGGTCGCCGTCACCGGAAACGATGCCGTAGCCCTTAGCCTTGAGCTCTTCAGCAGCTGCGAAGAACTTCTCCCAGCCGGGTCCGATCTTCTCTTTGATGGTAGCGGGGTCATCGGTGCCCCAAACGTCCTTAGCGATAGAACGGCGATAGATGTATGCGCCGCCGGTCGCCTGATAGCCAAGACCTACAAGCTGTCCGTCGCCTCTGGTACCGATTTCTACGGTATACTTGGCAATGTCAGCCTCTGCGAGCTTCGCATCTACGTCGATGCCAAGATCCTTATAAGCTGCTGCGTACTGAGAAGCATCGCCCTGCGCATACTTCAGAATGAATGCCGCCTCTGCAGCATAGATGTCAGGAGCATCTGCGCCGCCGGCTGCAAGTGCAGCATCCAGAGCGGGCTGATAAGCGCCGTCAGTCGTAGCAATAATGGTCTCTTTGATTTCGAGAGCAAAGTCGGGGTTAACCTCTTTGAACTTCGTCATCATTTTGGGGATTTCGTCGGTGAACGACCACAGGTTAAGGGTTTTAACGCTGGGGTCATCGGTTACGCCTTCCGCTACGGGAGTCTCATCACTAGGAGCGGGAGCGTCCGTAGAGGGAGCTGCGCTCGGCGCTGCAGGTGTGCCAGCACAACCGGTCAGGCCAAGAGCCATTACCATAGCAAGAGCTAACAGTAATGATACGATACGGGTTACATTTTTCATTGGTGTTTTTCCTCCTTCGATAATCGGGTTCTGATTCCAAACGATAGAACCTTCTTAAAAGCGCCAAAAATCATTCTTCGATAAGATTTTTGACCGATGCGCCTTCAAGAAATTTGCCATATATAACAACCCTTTCGGTAAGGGTGGTTACCGGATGCTCGATGAGCTGTATCAGCTGTACCGCCGCCTCTTTGCCAAGACGTTTTGTGTCTTGTTTGAAGGTGGTAAGCGCAGGCTTTAGCACCTGCGAGATAAACAGCCCGTCATATCCCATAACGGATATATCACCGGGTACGCGTAAGCCTGCTTCTTCAATCGCATTTAGTCCGCCTATGGCGGCAAAGTCGTCCGGAAACAGGATGCAGGTGGGACGATCCGCGATGTGCAACAACCGTTTTGTTGCCGAGCGCGTGACCTCGGGCTCTTGGTAAGCCCCTTCTTGCAGGTACTCAAACGGTACCCTAAGGTTTAAATCCGCCATGGTTTTATAAAAGCTGCCAAGCCGGCTTTCGGTCACGGCACTCTTTTTGCCGTGCACATAAGCAATCTTTCGGTGTCCCTTTGCATAGGCATGCTCAATCAGCTCACGAATGCCGTTTCGGTTGGCAGAGACAATGGATGTCCTGTTATTAAACACATGGTCGATGGTAACGAGCGGGATGTCGCTGTTAACCAGCTCGATAACAGCCGGATGAGAAAACTCTACACAGGCAACAACCACACCGTCTACCTTGCGGTACAGACAGTGTTCCAGATACGACATGCTTTTGTTGCCAATGTTGTGGCTGATAAACGTGATGTCGTAACCGCGGCTCTCGGCTTCTACCTTAAAGCTGTCTAAAACCTGTGCAAAATACGAATGGGTCAAGCCACTTTGCGCCTCGTCAACAAACAAAACGCCCAGATTATATGTACGGTTTGTTTTTAGGGCACGCGCCTGCGAGTTTGGGAAGTATCCCATCTGCTCCGCCGTCTTGCACACAAGTTCTCTGGTCGCCTTGCTGACATCGCTGTAGCCATTGAGCGCTTTGCTCACCGTAGCAACCGAAACGCCGCATGCTGCGGAGATATCTCTGATCGTAACCATTCTTGTGTGTGCCCCTATACAGTTTACTGGATAACGCAACT
>JAEZQD010000121.1 GCA_023413185.1 Bacillota bacterium | reverse complement strand
TTGTTTCGGAAAGCTCTGCGAGTGCTTCGCCGTAGCTTTCTCTGGTCGCCTTTTTTATTACATCAGCCATCGTCTACTCTCCATTCTGCTGTTATGCGAGTTGTTCTGCCTTACGCCTGTAACGCGGTAAGCGCGGCGTTTAGTTCCGCCATTGCCTGCTCGTACTGCTCCGCATTGGGTGCGGTGCCGTGCCAATGCACGTTGTTTTCCATAAACGATACGCCCTTGCCCTTAACCGAGCTGCAGATGATTGCGGTGGGCTTCTCTTTAATGGTTCTCGCCTCTTTTACCGCGGCGTCAATCTCGTCAAAGCAGTGTGCGTTTACCTCTATTACATGGAAGCCGAACGCCTTAAACTTTTCGGGGATTGGGTAGGGGGAGCAAACCTCCTCGACCGTGCCGTCGATCTGAAGGTTGTTGTTGTCGACAAACACGCACAGGTTATCAAGCTTGCGGTGGGCAGAGAGCATCAGCGCTTCCCAAACCTGACCCTCCTGCAGCTCGCCGTCGCCGAGTACCGCGTATACGCGGTAGCTGTCGCCGAACATTTTAGCCGAGATTGCCATACCGCACGCGGCAGAGATTCCCTGCCCAAGCGAACCGGTGGTCATGTCCACGCCGGGGGTTCCCTTCATCTCGGGATGTCCCTGCAGCATGGCATGGGGCTTTCTTAGGCGCTTAAGCTCCTCGGCGGGGAAAAACCCGCGCTGCGCAAGCACCGAGTACAGTCCGGGCGCACAATGACCCTTCGAGAGTACAAAGCGGTCGCGGTCGGGCTTATCGGGATGCTCGGGATCGATAGAGAGTTCTTCAAAATACAGATAGGTCAGCACATCGGCAACCGAAAGCGAGCCGCCGGGGTGTCCGCTTTTGGCGTGAAAGGTGCCCTCGATCGCACCCATTCTGACCTTGCAGGCAAGCTGCTTGAGCCTTAATTTTTTACTGGCATCCATTTGTTTGTCTACCTCCGTTATGTTCAATTATGTTAACCGCGAAAATGCAGTATAACGGCCACGCTTCGCCCTATTATAAGCACAAAGTCTCGATATATTCAATCAGGTCGGCTACCGCACCGTCCTTGCAGTGACCGACGACAATATCAGCAGTTCTTTTTAGGTCATCGGGGGCGTTTTCTACAAACGCGCCGATGCCCGCAGCGTGTATCATCTCAGCGTCGTTGTAAAAATCGCCGATGGCGGCGGTGTTTTCTCTGGCTATGCCCATAATCTCCGCCAGATGCGCAAGCCCAGTTCCCTTGTTCGCCGAGTTGGGCAGTATCTCAAGGTAGATGGGTGCGGACATCACAAACTGGGCGTCCACCGTTTGCAGCGTTGCGGCGTACCGGCTCATCTGCAAAATAACCTCAGGCGTATCGGCGAACAGCACCTTTGTCCAATCTGAGGTCGGCGTGCCGCGCAATGCTTCAACAATCGGAAATCCCTCTAGCTCCACATGCAGGTTAATCTGGTCATTGTACTGAAGTATGTAAACGTCCCGCCCCGAAAACGCCTCCCCTCCCACGGAAGGAAACCGCTCCAGCAGGTCGTAGGTAATCTGCTTGATGCTGTCCGGCAACAGGTGCTGCGCGAGTATCTGTTCGGTTTTGTAGTCGTATACGACCGAGCCGTTGTTAACGACGGCAGGGGTATCGATGCCAAGCCCTTCTATTACCTTGCGGGCGGACTCGATGCTTCTGCCTGTTGCGATGGTAAACCTGCCGCCCGCCTTGCGAAACCGCTCGATGGCGCTTAGGTTACGCTTGGGTATGCCATTTTCACCGTCCAGCAGCGTCTGGTCCAGATCGGTTACCAGTAAAAAGTCCGAGATGCGTTTTGCCATGGTTGTATTATCCACCCCTTCCTGCCCTGCGTGAATACGCAAGCCCCTATTGATGTATGGGATCGGTTCTTTTCCGCACAGAAGTGCGACTGCGTCATGCCCTACGATTAAGCTTCTCCAAAAACGCGGTGAAGTATGCGGGCAGCTCGCTTTCAAATATCATCCACTTGCCGGTTGAAGGATGCTCAAAGCCGAGAATCTTAGCGTGCAGGCACTGCCCACACAGCTCCTTAATCGGTTTTGCGGGACCGTACACTGCGTCCCCCGCAACAGGGTGCCCGATATACGCCATGTGCACGCGTATCTGGTGGGTTCTGCCCGTCTCCAGACGCACGGCGGCATGGGTAAAGCCCGAGTATCGGGTAATTACACGGTAATGGGTCACGGCGTTCTTTGCGTTTTTCTCCGTCACCGCCATCTTTTTGCGATGAACAGGATGCCGCCCGATGGCTGCGTCTATCCTGCCTATGTCATGGGGAAGACCGCCGTAAACCACCGTCTCGTACTCGCGGACAAACGAGTGCTCCTTAATCTGCTCCGCAAGTGACCGATGGGCACAGTCGTTCTTTGCGACCATCAGGATGCCGCTGGTGTCTTTGTCGATGCGGTGCACAATGCCCGGGCGCGCAACGCCGTTAATGCCCGACAGGCTGTCGCCGCAATGGTGCAAAAGCGCGTTGACCAGTGTGCCCGTGTAGTTGCCCGCCGCGGGGTGCACCACCATGCCCTTTTGCTTATCTACAACAATGATGTCCTGGTCTTCGTATAGGATGCTAAGCGGAATATCCTCGGGCTGCGCAGTCGGCGCAACCGCTTCGGCGAAACGAACCGACACCGCATCCCCCACGGACAGTTTATGGTTTTTGCTCTGCAGCATACCGTTTACGGTTACCATGCGCTCATCAATGAGCTTTTGCGCCTGAGAACGCGAAAGCTCGGGCACAACGTTGCGTAAAAAGGCATCCAGCCGTGTGTCGCCAAACTCCTCACCCACGAGGTACCGTTCAGACCTGCTCACCGGATTCACCAACCCCAGCCGCGTTCGCCTGCTTTGCGCGCCTTGCCTGCACCGGCTCTATAATCAGAATATACAAGATTACAAGACCGACGCCGATACACACACAGGCATCCGCCAGATTAAACACGTAAAAGTTGATTAGTCGAAAATCAACGTAATCCACAACAAAGCCGCGCGCAATGCGGTCGATCAGATTGCCGATGCCGCCCGAGATAATCAGCGCAACGCCCCAGATCATCAGGCGTTCGGTTAGTTTGCCGCTTAGTAAAAAAACAATCGCGGCAAGCAAAACAACACCCGTCACCCCGATTAAGATCCACCGCTGACCCTGAAAGATGCCAAACGCGGCGCCGCGGTTCTCCACATAGGTCAGGTGAAGTACCCCCTCAATCAGGGGCAGTGTGGCGACCTTTGTTAGGCTTTCTAGTACCAAGTATTTAATCAGCTGGTCTGCCGCTACCAGCAGCACCGCTGAAAATAGCGCGATATAAACAATCATATTCCCTCCGAAAAATCTGTCTTGGCGTTGTGCTCGCAGCCCTACCCGGTACAAACCTTACGCGAAAAACGGGGAAACCGCTTTTCGCGTAACATGCATACTATCAGGTTATAGGGTGTTAACGATATCGCGGCAGCGTACGCAGATCTCCGGGTGCTGCGCATCGGTGCCCACCGTTTCGCTGTGTGTCATGCAGCGCACGCAGGTGCTGCCACCCGCCTTTTGTGCGGTAACGGCAACGCCCTCAAACTCGCCCTTCATCTCGCCGCCCTCGCCGTTTACCACCTCCACCTCCGAGACAATGAAGATGGTAGGCAGCAGCTCCTGCACCGATTTGACGAAGTCGTACGCCTCGCCGGTCGCATACAGCGTCAGCTTCGCGTCCAGTGACTTGCCGATAATCTTTTGCGCGCGAAGGTTTTCGAGCTCTTTTTTTACATCGTCATGCAGCAGGCTGATCTTCGCCCACTTTTCAACAAACGCAGGGTCGTAGCTGGCGCGCACGGGTGTAGGCATATCGTTAAACAGCACACTGCCCTTGTCATACGCCTTGCTCTCGGGCATAAAGCTCCAGATCTCGTCCGCCGTATATGCCAAAACAGGCGCGAGCAGACGGGTAAGCGCACTCAGAATCAGGTGCATCGCGGTCTGCGCGCAGCGTCTTGCCTTGCTGTTCGCCGCCTCGACATACAGTCTATCCTTTATGACGTCAAGGTAGAAGTTGGACATATCCACAACGCAGAAGTTGTGCAGCGTATGGTATACGATATGAAACTCGAATCGGTTGTACGCTTCGAGCGTCTTGTTGATTACATCGTCCAGCCGCATGAGCGCCCAGCGGTCAAGCTCGGTGAGCTCGTCGTAAGCAACGGCGTCGGTGTCGGGCGCAAAATCATACAGGTTGCCCAGGATATAGCGCGCGGTGTTGCGAATCTTTCTGTACCCCTCGGAAAGCTGCTTGAGGATGTCCTTGGAGATGCGGATGTCCGCGTGATAGTCGGAGGATGCCACCCACAGGCGCAGGATGTCGGCGCCGTACTCCTTGATGATATCCTCGGGTGCGATGCCGTTGCCGAGCGACTTGCTTTGCTTGCGTCCCTCGCCGTCCACCACCCAGCCGTGGGTGCAGACCGCCTTATACGGGGCTACGCCCTTCCATGCTACGGAAGTAAGCAACGAGGATTGGAACCATCCGCGGTACTGGTCGGCGCCCTCTAAGTAAAGGTCGGCGGGCCAGTGCAGATTGTCGCGCTGCATCAGCACGGCGGCGTGGGATACACCCGAGTCAAACCACACGTCCATGATGTCGTTCTCTTTGGTAAAATGCTTGCCGCCGCAATGCGGGCAGGCAAAGTCGTTTGGCAGGATATCCATCGCGTCATGGATGTACCACGCGTCGGAGCCTTCCTTCGCAAACAATGCGGAAACCGCCTTGATGCTTGCGTCGTTGATGACATACTCTTTGCAGTCGGTGCAGTAAAAGATTGGGATGGGTACGCCCCAGGTGCGCTGGCGTGAGATGCACCAGTCGCTGCGGTCACGCACCATGTTTTCGATGCGCCCTTCGCCCCATGCGGGAATCCACTCCACCGAACGAATGGCGTTTACCGCATCCTCCTTAAACCCGTCTACCGAGCAGAACCACTGTTCGGTGGCACGGAACAGGATGGGGCTTTTGCAGCGCCAGCAGTGCGGGTACTGGTGAATAATCTTTTCAATCGCAAACAGGTTGCCCGTCTGCTCGAGCTTTGCCGAAATCTTCTTGTTGGCGTCTTCGGTGGCAAGCCCTGCGAACTCGCCCGCCTCCTCGGTCAATATACCCAGCGAATCCACCGGAACCACGATGGGCAGCTCGGGGTAGTTGCGGCAAACCTCAAAGTCCTCTACGCCGTGACCGGGCGCCGTGTGTACGCAACCGGTACCGCTTTCGAGCGTGACATGGTCGCCCACGATAATCAGCGAGTCGCGATCCAAAAACGGGTGGAGGGCAACGGTATGCTCAAGCTCCTTGCCCATAACGGTAACGGGCAGAATCTCGTAATCCTCTATCTTCGCCGCCTTCATCGCAGCGGGAATGAGCTCTTTTGCCATCACATAGCAATCGTCCCCCGCCTTGGCAACGGCGTACTCGTACTCCGGTCCCAGGCAGATGGCAACGTTGCCGGGCAGTGTCCATGTGGTGGTGGTCCAGATGACAAAATAGGTGTTTTTAACGTCGGCACCCATGCGAGCAAGCGCGCCATTGTCGCTTTTAACCGCGAACTTGACGTAAATGGAGTAGCACGGATCCTCGGCGTACTCAATCTCCGCCTCGGCAAGTGCCGTTTTGCACTCGGGGCACCAGTAAACGGGCTTTAAGCCCTTGTAGATATAGCCCTTCTTGGCCATCTCTCCAAAGACTTCAATCTGCTTTGCCTCAAAATCGGCGGTCAAAGTAAGATATGGGTTGTTGTAATCACCCAAAACGCCGAGGCGTTTAAACTGCTCCTTCTGGTTTTCCATATAGCCCAGCGCAAATTCGCGGCAGTGGCGGCGCAGTTCGACGGGCGAGCCGATGTTGGCGGCGCCGATCTTCTTCATTGCCTTAAGCTCAATGGGCAGTCCGTGGGTATCCCAGCCGGGTACGTAGGGTGACTGGAAGCCCGACATGTTCTTGTGCTTAACGATGATATCCTTGAGCACCTTGTTGAGTGCCGTACCAAGATGGATGTCGCCGTTTGCATAGGGCGGTCCGTCATGCAACACGTAGAGGGGCTTACCCTCATTACGCTCGACCATTTTATAGTACAGCCCCTGCTCCTCCATCTGTTTGAGCATCTCGGGCTCTCTTTGCGGTAATCCCGCTCTCATAGAAAAATCGGTTTTCGGCAGGTTCAATGTGCCGTTGTAATCCTGTGGCATTTACTACTTCTCCCCTTAAAAGTCTGCGAAGCTTCTGAATACAGTTTGTCAGTTAGCCCCTATCTCTTTTTACGTTTACCCATACCAAAGCTGCCGTCGCGGTTGAGATCGTAGCCAGCACCGAACTTAAGCTCCCCAAACCGGGAGGAGGACGGATCGGCGGCAAGCGGAATGTCGTCGCCTGCATTCTCTTCAAACGGTATATCGATGCCAAACACAGGCTTTTTGGCCTTTGCAGGGCTTACGGGTGGTGTTTGATACGCGCTTTCGGCAATCTCATCGTCGGCTAAGTTTGGCACAAACCCCTTGGGCGCACTAACCGGACGCTGCGGCTCAGGCTGCGCGTACTTAGGCTGTTCGGGTTGCTTTTCTGCCACAAACTGCTTTGCCGGCTCGGCGAAAACCTCATCGGGGGTGTCCTCAAAGGTCATGCGTTCGGGCTCGGGCTGCTGCAGCGGCTTTACCGCCTCTGCCTCCTGCACGTCGTTGTAAACAAACCGCGAAGGCTTCTCCTGCTGCGGCTGCGCCGCAGGCTGTTCTTGCTTAGAACGGTCTGCGTCGGGCAATGCCTTAATCATATCCATCTGCGAGGTGTACATGGCAAGCAGCCTGTTTTTAAACGTCGCAATCTCCTGCTGCACGCGTACAAGCTCGACACGCTCTCTGGAAACCTCGCGTTGAGCGTTATCTATAATCTTAGCCGCACGGGCATTCGCCTCGCCGATGATCTTTGCAACCTGATCCTTTGCTTCGATAATGAGCTTGTCACCCATCCGCTGCGCACCGAGCAGTGCAGCGCTTAAGCTGGCTTCCTGCTCCCTATATTCTTCAAGCTTGTCCGCCAGTACCACAATCTTCTTCTCAAGCTCATCATTTTCATGCAGTACTTTGGCATACTCCTCAGCCACAGTTGTTAAATACTGGTCGACATCATCAATCCGGTAGCCAAATGCTGATTTTTCAAATTTCTTGGTGTTAATATCCCCCGGTGAAAGCATTGCGCAAACCTCCCTGCTTCTGCTTTTTTATTTATATTTTTGCACTGTAACACGCTGTTTCCCCTTACGGGTAACGGCATTAACCTCGGTAAACAAAAACTTTCCGTACCCTCTGACGGAAAAGGAATCGCCGGTAGAAAGCTTATACGAAATATTGTCCGTCTGTCTGCCGTTTATACCCACAAGCCCCGAAGTGATGAGCGCCGATGAGCGTTCGCGGCTTAGCCTTGTGACAAGTGCCACCATACAATCAAGCCGAAGGGACGCGACAGAACCCTCGATTGTGTCAAACTCTCTTTTTACTTCTATCGGCACCGTGATGCCATGCATAACCTCTACCCCAACCGAGCCAATCTTGGTAAGCTCGCTTGCGGCTAGCAATGCACACGGCTCTGTGGCAAATACAACCGCCGCACCCTCGCTGATTAAAATGTCACCCACGCTGTCACGGGTAAGCCCCAGCGCAAGCAGTGCACCCAAAAAGTCGCGGTGCGTAAGCGTATCCGCCTTTCGATAAACAACCGTTATGGGCCGAATGGGAAAGCTCTCGTCGAGCTGCTCATCATAGGCCGAGAATACACCGAGAAAAACGCGTGCGGCACCCTCGTACCCGCCAAAGAAACGATAGGCGGTGTAGTGCAGGCCGCGTACAATGTCGGCCGCAGCTGCGGCGTCATGCTCGCCCAAAAAACCGATGAATTTGGTTTGATGCCGATTCTGCGCGCTGTACACGGCATCGGAAACCCTTGCCGCCAGCAGCTTATCCTGACCCATAGAAAGATTCATAATAATCTATATTAGTAAAAAACGCCGCTGCTCTCAAGCTCGTCAAGCAGGTCGCCCATGATGTCAACATTATAGGGTGTGATAATGAATGTGCTGTTGGCAACACGCTTTATCTGCCCATTGTTTGCATAGGCTACTCCGCTTAAAAAGTCGATCATACGGCGGGATACGTCTTTATTCGCTGATTCCAGGTTAAGCACCACGGTGCGTTTTGCGTTAAGATGGTCCGCCACTGAGCTTGCGTCATCAAACCGCTCGGGCTTGACCAGAACGACCTGTACCTGAGTGGTAGTGTGGATGTTGACCACCTTGTTCTTTTTGGAACCCGAATCCTCATATATCGATTGCGATGAATGTTCCGCTCTGCTGATGGGCATCTCATCCTCGGTATAATCGTATTCGTCGGTAGGAACACCCATGATGTTCTTGAATTTGTCCATAAAGCTCATACAGCCAACCCTCCAAAGCTTATTATGTGTTGTCTAGTCAACAATAAAGCGGGACCGCCGGCACGTCGGCAGGCTTTTCTTCTTTTCATTATCTAATTTTTTCGGCATGATGTCAACAAATATGTTGTGAACAGTTGCGTAATTCGCACCGACACCATTTCCTATCTATTGTATCGCATTTTTACCGTATTGTCCAATATGCACAGATTGGACAATACGGCTGGTCGATTGTTTCCTATGCCCCCTGCGAAAGCTCTCGCCCTTCAATGACCATTTCGTCATACAGGGCAAGGTACCCGTCTTCGGTGCGCTGTCTTGAAAGCACATACCCGTCGCCATAAAAGAGGATGTCCAGCTTTTTAAACCGAACGCCGGCACCGTTAACAACATAAACCCCCGGCTCGCCATCCTGAAACCGCAGAGCGTCCGCACGCACCTTCAGCCCGCGATATGAGGCAAACGATATCTCCGACTTTTGGGTGCGCATGGTACACACCTCCGCGTTGATGTTACTGATGCGCAGGGTCACCGCCGTATAGTCGGTGCCATCCTCCGGCGTAACGGCTGTAACAAGCGCCGAATACACCGTGTCGGATAAAAAGGGGAAGGTGACCGAGGGCGTAAGCCCTTTGCGAAAACGCGCGGCGGACTGGTTGGGCACAAGCGCACAATAATACCACTCAAAACCGGTTATCAGCTTGCCGACAGCGCCCTGCATCACATTGGCGTTGGGTCGGGTATCGATGACCTGTTTTAGGTAGGAAGGCGATAACGCACCCGCCTGGGCGGTGGTGAGGGTTTCTTCGTAGCCATCCGCAATGCCCACAAAATAGCCAGGCTTTATTGCGGTGACCGTTGAGAGCGGGGGCTGCGTGGAGCTTTTGAGCGACTGCATCTCGTCCTTTAGCTGTGAAATGCGCCCATCAAAGTTTGTGGCTCTAGCGGTTGCGATCTGCCTAGTGTTAAGCAGCATCAGATAATCGGTGGTTAGCCCGTCAAGACCCGACAGACTGCGCGATTGGATGGTGTGTGAAAGGCGCGCCAGTCGGTCACTAATCTGCCCGTTGAGCACCTCGGCATTGATGTAATCCGCACGGCCGGGGGCGGACGCCTGTTCGAGCAGCGCAATCTCCTGCTCCAGCTTCTTGATGGCGGTCTGGTTTGCGGCGTCCTGCTCGGTTTGGTACACCCGGGCGACCGGCATAGCCAGCGACACCTTGTCTCCGTCCTCGTACAGATAACTGATTACGCCGTCGTTTTGCGCCAAAAGCACAAGCTCATCCCGCACAATCACACCGTCGGCCGCAACATAATCGGACTGAATGTATTCATATGCGGTTTCGGTACGGTAGGGCGTAAGCATATTGTTGTAGATCTGATACCCCAGATAGCAGAGCACGACTACGGATATGACAGCTCCCATAATGCGGTATAGAATTCGATTCATGCCGTGCACCACCTTCCGTGTTATCGCTGATTTCGGTTTGAAAGATACGGCAATAAAAGCTCCCGCGCACGGGCAATTACGTCGCCGTCCTCTTGATACAGCCAGTTCACCCGCTCGTCCCGCACAAACCATGTAAGCTGGCGTTTTGCGTAGCGGCGGGTTTGGCGTTTAAGGTTTTCCACCGCTTCCTCCAGCGTGAGCGTTCCGTCGAAATAGCCGCGCAGCTCCTTGCAGCCGATTGCCTGCGCGGCGGTGTGCGAAAGCGGCGTGTTTTGCACCGCCTCTACCTCCGCAAGCAAACCCATACGCAGCATCTCATCCACACGGTCGTTGATGCGGTCGTATAACCGCTGCCTGTCTTTGAAGGTAACGCCCAGCATCAGCACGTGATAGGGCGATGGGGCAAGCCTTGAGTTTGCCTGAAACTCGCTGAGGGTTTTGCCTGTTGCCTCAAATACCTCGAGCGCGCGGATGATACGCCCGAGATTGTTCGGGTGCAGCCTTGCCGCAAGCTCGGGGTCGTGACAGGACAGCCGCGCAAGCATCTGCTGCCCGCCAAGCTCGGCTGCCTCTTTCATCAGTCGCGGGCGTATGGCGGGGTCGATTACCATGTCGCCAAAGCTTGTATTATCCACCACCGCGCTGATGTACAGCCCCGTGCCGCCCACCAGGATGGGAAGCCTGCCTCGGGACAGGATATCGTCAATGGCAGCCGTGGCAAGCGTCTGATATCGGGCAACGCTGAAACACTCGTCGGGTTTTAGCACCCCGATGAGGTGGTGGGGTATCTCGGACATCTCCTGTTGCGTGGGCTTAGCGGTCTGGATGTCCATGCCTTTGTAAGCCTGCATCGAGTCCGCCGACACAATCTCCGCGCCAAATTCCCTCGCAAGTGCAAGGGAAAGGGCGGTTTTGCCCGACGCGGTGGGACCCACAATCACCACCAGCAACGGCTTATGGTCGTTGTGCTTTGCGGTAGGGCTATACTCTGCCAAAACGCTTTTCCAGCTCCTTTTTTTCTATGGCAACGGCAACCGGTCTGCCGTGCGGGCAGTGGCGCAGCTCGGAGTTTTGGGCTAGGAGGTCAAGCAGGCGCGTAAGCTCGCTCCTGTCGGAGGTATCGTGCGCCTTAACCGCGCTGCGGCAGGCTATCGAGTGATACAACTCGTCGATTACGTGGGGCGTCACGTTTCGTTTGCCCTTTATCAGGTTCTCCGCAAGCTCACCGAGCACCGCCGCAATATCCTCTTTTGCAAGCTCCAGCGGAAATTCGCGCACAAGGATATCTCCCCCGCCGAAGTCCTCGAAATGAAACCCCATCTCTTCGAGCGCCGCCATGCTTTGGGTGACAGCGGTGTACTCCTCCTGCGGCAGGGTAACCGTAACGGGTGCAAGCAGGGTCTGCGAAACCAGTGTGCGGTGCTGCGCCTTAAGCCGTTCGTAGATGATTCGCTCGTGAGCGGCGTGCTTGTCCACCACCAGGATGTCGTCGCCCCGCTGCACGAGTATGTAGGTATCAAACGCCTCGCCAATCAAACGAACCGGCGTCGGTTCGGGTTGCGGCTTGTGTTGGACAATCGGTTCAGGTTCGGCTTGTTGATTATGTAATACGGGCTCCGTAACCACCGCCTGTGTAGGCGGGGCGGGCGACGTCTTCTCCGGCGGTGTCCACAGAATGGCTGCTTTTCTTTGCCCGTATATCGGTGCAGCCTCATCTCGAAGCGAAAGCTGCGGTTCGTCGGACACGAAGACCCCCGCGCGGTACTCCTGTGCCGTCATCCGGGCAAAGGGGGCGGTGCTTTGAGGTGCGGGTACCGTCTGCTTGGGCGAAGCGGAAGAAATCCGCTGCTGCTCGACTATTTCAGCAAGGGGTGGCGGCTGCATTGCGTGATACAGCTGCTTTGTCGTTTGTGCCGACGTAAGCTTTGGCGGCATATCGACTTTAGTCAGCGCATTCTTTACGGCGAAGTACACGGCGTCGAACACCGCGCGCTCGTTGACAAAGCGCACCTCAATCTTAGCGGGATGCACGTTGACGTCCACTGCGTCGTATGCGACGGCAATGTGCAGCACGCAGGACGGAAAACGTCCTGCCATGATGCTGCCCTTGAACGCCTCTTCCAGCGCTGCCATGGCGGTACGGGTGCGCACGTAGCGCCCGTTTACAAAGAAATGCTGCATCCCTCTTGTGGAACGGCTTTCTTCGGGCTTTGAGACAAGCCCTTTTACCGAGACGCCTGCGTAGTCGTGGGCGGTCTCGGTAAGCCCCGCGGTAAACTCCCTGCCAAACACGCCGTAGGCGCAAGACAGCAGGCTCGCGTCCCCCGCCGTATGCAGCACCGTCTTTTGCTCGCGGATAAGGCGAAAGGACACCTCCGGGTGCGAAAGCGCCACCCGCTGTACGCAGGCGGCAACGGCATTGCCCTCTGCAACATCCTTCTTTAAAAACTTCATGCGGGCGGGGGTGTTGTAAAACAGGTCACGTACAAGGATGGTGGTGCCCATCGGACAGCCCGCATCACTGACGCGAACGGGTGAGCCGCCCTCCACAACCGCCTCGGTGCCCGCAAGCTCCTGCGCCGTTTTGGTGAGCATCGTCACGCGCGAAACCGCTGATATTGACGCGAGTGCCTCGCCGCGAAAGCCAAGTGTGGCGATATGGTCAAGGTCATCGACATCAAGCAGCTTGCTGGTGGCATGGCTGACAAACGCGTTTGTTACATCCTCGCGGGCAATGCCGCACCCGTCGTCGGTTACGCGGATAAACGACACGCCGCCGTTTTGAATCTCCACCGTCACGGCAGTTGCCCCCGCGTCGATGGAGTTTTCTATCAGTTCTTTGACAACCGAGGCGGGGCGTTCCACCACCTCGCCCGCGGCAATCAGCTCCGAAACGTGTTTTGACAGGATGTTAATGCGTGGGATGGCGTTCCCCTCCCCCCATGTTATTTTAGCTCGGCGGATATGGCGTAAAGCAGGTTGAGCGCCTCTATCGGCGTAAGGGTGTTCATGTCGATACGGCGCAGCCGCTCGATAATCTCGCTGTTTTTTCCGCCTTCGAGTGTGAGCTGCATCTGCTCCTCATCAGGCTCGTCCTTGCGGATGCCGCGCTTGACGGTGATGTCGCACCCATCCTCGAGACCCTTTAAAATCTCCTTTGCGCGGGTGATGACGCTATCGGGAATACCCGCAAGCTTAGACACCTCGATGCCGTAGCTGTCGTCCGCGCCGCCGCGCACGATGCGGCGTAAGAAGGTGATGTCGTCGCCGCGTTTTTTTACGGCGATGTTGTAGTTGAGCACCCCGTCCACCTGATTCTCCACCTCGGTCAACTCGTGGTAGTGGGTTGCAAACAGCGTTTTTGCGCCAAGGCGGCGTTTATCCGCTATGTATTCGAGCACCGCACGAGCGATGCTCATGCCGTCGTAGGTGCTTGTTCCTCTGCCGATTTCGTCAAGGATTATTAAGCTTTTTGACGTGGCGTTTTTTAGGATATGAGCGACCTCGTTCATCTCCACCATAAAGGTGGACTGCCCCGTCGCAAGGTCGTCCGATGCGCCAACGCGGGTAAAGATGCTGTCGACAATGCCGATTTTTGCGCTTTTGGCGGGCACAAAACAGCCAATCTGCGCCATCAACACAATCAGCGCTACCTGTCGCATGTAGGTGGATTTACCCGCCATGTTTGGACCTGTTATGATGGCGATGCGATTTTTGTCCATATCCAGCCGCACGTTGTTGGACACAAACGGCGCGCTGCCCCCCAACTGCTCGGCGAGGATGACCTCAATAACCGGGTGGCGGGACTCGTCGAGGATAATCTCCCCCGAAACGTCCACGTCGGGGCGGGTGTAGCCCCGCTCGCGCGACACAAACGCAAACGAGCAAAGCACGTCTAGCCGTGCAACGGCGCGTGCCGTAAGCTGTATACGGTGAAGCTCGGCGGCAACCGTACTTTTTATCTGGGCAAACAGCTCGGTCTCAAGCGCCGTAATCCGCTCGCTTGCGCCGAGCACTCGGGCTTCGAGCTGCTTGAGCTCCTCCGTTATATACCGCTCGCCATTTGCGAGGGTCTGCTTGCGGATATAGTCGTCGGGCACCTGCCCCGCATAGCTTTTGGATACCTCAAGATAGTAGCCAAACACCTTGTTGTAACCGATTTTAAGCGTCTTGATGCCAGTTTTCTCTTTCTCTATGCGCTCGGTCTCGGCAATATATTCCTTGGTGTTTCGAATGATCTCGCGGTACTCATCCACACTTTGGTGATACCCCATCTTGATCACGCCGCCGTCCTTTATGGTAACGGGCGGGTCGTCGCTGATGGCGCGTTCGATGAGTTCTACAACATCGGTAAGCGGGTCAAGCTGGGTATGGCACTCCTGCAGCAGCCGCGAGTTTGTTTTCGCAAGCCGCTCTTTGAGCGCGGGTATCCGTTGCGCGGTCTGGGATAGAGCCTTTAACTCCCTCGGCGTTGCGCTGCCGTACACAATGCGCGTCATGATGCGCTCAAGGTCGTAGATGCCCTCAAGCTGTGCGCGGGTATCGCCCAGCAGCATGGTGTCGTGGTACAGCTCATCCACGGCGGTAAGGCGCTTTATCACCGTGGTAGGGTTAAGCAACGGCTGTTCAATATAACTTTTAATCAGGCGTTTGCCCATTGCGGTTTTTGTTTTATCCAAAACCCACAGCAGGGTGGCTCGCTTTTCTCGCGTGCGCATGGTCTCGGTCAGCTCGAGGTTGCGGCGTGCCGTGACGTCAAGGCTCATGTACTGGTTTACGCCGTACAGGTTGAGTGAGATAAGCCGTTCCAATCCGCTTTTTTGCGTCTCGCCCAGATAGCGCAACAGCGCCCCCAGCGCTTTTACGGCAAACGGCTTGTCGTCAAGCTGCAGATGCGCAAGGCTTTGCTGTTTAAAATGCGTCAGCACGGTCTGTGCGCAGACCTCGTCCTCAAAGTAGTCGTCGCCGAGCATCGAAGCAACGCAGGCAATGCGCTCCTTTAAAAAGCTGGTGAGCCGCTTACCATTGCCCGCCTCGGTGTTTAACAAAACCTCGCTTGGGGAAAACCGCCCCGTCTCGTTGATTGCGGCAGATACAATGTCCTCGTCGGTTAGCTCGATGAGGTTGATGTCGCCGGTGGTGATATCGGAGTACGCGGCACCCGCACTACCCTCTTGGATATACAACACAGCGATATAGTTGTTCTCCGCCTCGTTCAGCATGCTGCTTTCAATGACGGTGCCCGGGGTTACAATGCGCACCACCTCGCGGCGCACAATGCCCTTAGCGGCGCTCGGGTCCTCGGTTTGCTCACAGATGGCGACCTTGTACCCCTTTTTGACGAGGCGCGCGATATATGCCTCGCAGCTGTGGTGAGGCACGCCGCACATCGGCGCACGTTCCTCCTGCCCGCAGTCGCGACCGGTTAAAACAAGCTCCAGCTCCTTAGACGCAACAACCGCGTCGTCGAAGAACATCTCGTAAAAATCCCCCAGGCGAAAGAACAGAATGTAATCCTTGTGCTGCTCCTTGATAGCCCGGTACTGCTGCATCATTGGTGAGAGCTCCGCCACGTAGCCTGTCCCCTTTCCCCCGATGAAATAGCACAGATAAAACAGTGGTTAAAAACCGATTTTACCGCGCAAAACGCGCAAAACGCGTCTTAGTGGCAACCCGAGCAGGACGAACAGCTGCCGCCGCAGCTCTCAATCTGATCCGCGGTTTCGGGGTCCTGTCCGTTTAGGCTGGCGGACAGAATCTTGTTTACCATATCCACCACGGTATCAAACGCAAGCTTTGCGTCGTTGTATGCAAGCATAACGGGGTTCTCGGTCACCGTCTTGTGCAGCGTGCGAATTTGCTCGTCGAGAGACGCAACCTTTGCGTCGTCGCGAGGCTCTTTGGAAAGCTCCTGGTTGAGCGTCATCTTAAGCATGGTAAACTCCTGAATCTGCTGCTGCAGCTCGTCGCTTGCGTCTACCGCCTCTCGCGCCTTGTTCATTGCGATGTAGGATTCGTTTGCCTGTATCTGCTTGCCAAGGGTCTTGGTTGTTAGAATAATGTTCTCCATGTGTTATCCCTCTTTCTGCCCGGTTATTCGGGCTGTGCGGTTATATTTATACTATCGGTTCGCCAATCAGCGACCAGTTTTGCGCATCGGTGACCGTCACATCTACAAATCGCCCCGTATACTCTAGCGGTGCTTTAAACTCGCAGGCGACGGCGTGCTCGGTTTTGCCAGTAAGCCACCCTTCGCCCGTACGCCCCTGACCCTCCGCCAGAACACGCACCGTTTTGCCTATCTGCTCGCGGTAACGCTGCTTGCCGATTTCGGACTGCACGCGCAAAAGCTCGGAAAACCACTCGGTTTTGTGCTTGTGCGGGATGGGGTCTTCAAGCTGCTCCGCCTTTGTACCCACGCGTTTGGAATAGATGAAGGTAAACAGCGCGTCGTAGCGCACCGTTTCTACAAGCGAAAGGGTTTGCTTGAAGTCGTCGTACGTTTCGCCGGGAAAGCCAACAATAATGTCGCTGGTAAAGCTGACACCGTCAATAATGCTCCGTGCAAGGGCTATCTTATCCAGATACTGCTGTGCGGTATACCCTCGGTTCATCATACGCAGGATGCGGTCGCTTGCGCACTGCACCGGCAGGTGGATATGCCGTTCGACCTTTTTACTGTCGGCAATCGCCAAAAACAGCTCCTCGGTTGCGTCCTTCGGGTGGCTTGTCATAAAGCGGATGCGAAAATCGCCTTCGATGGCGTCTATCTCACGCACAAGCTGCGCAAACGACAGCTCGCCTTGTACGCCCCTGCCGTAGGAGTTTACATTCTGCCCAAGCAGGGTAATCTCCTTAAACCCTTCGTTCACCAGCGCGCGTGCCTCTTCAATGACCGCCTTGCTGTCGCGCGAGCGTTCTCTGCCGCGCACATAGGGTACCACACAGTAGCTGCAGAAATTGTTGCAGCCGTACATTACCGGCAGCCACGCCTTAAGCGACCCGCTGCGTCGAACGGGCAGACCCTCCGGCAGGTAGCCCTCCTGCTCGCCAACATCCATCACGCGCCGACCGCTCGTCATACAGGTGTAGATGAGCTCGGGCAGCTTATGCGAGGCGTAGGTGCCAAATACAAGGTCGACAAACGGGTAATGGTTGCGTATCTTTTCGCTCACGTGCTCCTGCTGCATCATACAGCCGCACACGCCGATAATCATGTCCGGCTTGCGACGCTTGTTGTGCTTTAACGCGCCCACATTGCCGAACACCCGATCCTCCGCATGCTCGCGCACCGCGCAGGTGTTATAGATGATAACATCCGCAAGGTCGGGGTTGTCGGTAAAGCCGTAGCCCATACGCGCAAGCTGACCGTCCAGCTTTTCGCCATCCGCGACGTTCTGCTGGCAGCCGTAGCTGTGTGTTAAGGCAAGGCGCTGTGTGCCTGTTTTATGAAAATGCTCGTCGTTTATATCAAAGACCCGCCGCGCAAAATCATCCTGGCGCGCAAGCTCGGCAGGGTCAATGCTCTGTTTTATCTGTTGGCTCATATCTGTTAATTCCCCATCCATAAGGTTCGTAGGCATTATCTAATTATACAAACATATTGCTGCTGCGTCAAATAATTAATGGCACCGGGGTGCGAAATTCCCAGCAAAAAGCAGCCCGCGACGGCGGGCTGCTTTCATAATGGAAGCCATAGCTTTTACGGTACTTTAACAATACAGGTTGCGGTGTATTTACCGTCCTTTGTGGTTGCCGTTATCGTAGCAGTGCCTGACTTTTTCGATACAATCCTACCATTGGCATCCACTGTGACGACAGCGGAGTTGGAGGTGCTCCATGTCACATCGGTACCCGGAACTTCTACGCCATTAACCTTGACCGGCAACGTATCTTCGGAGTTAATTCCATCCATTAGTATTTCATCGTAAAGCATGAATAAGCCCGATTCTGAATCCGAAGACCCTGTTGACGAGGAGGATGATGAAGACGAGGACGACGAGGAGGACGAAGACGATGAGGACGCTTCTTTTACGGTTATCGTTGCAACGGCACTCTTGCCCCTGTCCTCGGTTTTTACGGTAATCTTGGCGGTGCCTGGTTTAACACCCGTAACAACGCCGTTTGCGTCCACCGTGGCAACCGATGTGTTGCTGCTTACCCACGTAAGGTTTTGATTGGTAGCGTCTGCGGGGGCAATCGCCGCTTTTAGTGAGGCGGTTTTACCCACCTCTACCGTCAGTTTTGTTTGGTCAAGCGTTACACCGGTTACGTTGACAGTGGCGACCTTGCCGGTAGACTCGGTGCCGGTGGAGGATGAACCATATCGGCTTTCAAAGAAATCGATGATTGCCTTAACCGTTCCCTGAGCCGCGGCAGTCTGTCCCGCGGAGCTGACCAGCAGCTCGTATTCCGAGCGGTTGCTCACAAAGCCGTACTCGGTAAGCGTCGCGGGGAACGCGAAGCTACGCGTCATGTAGAAGTAGGAGAATTTAGCGCCTCTGTTTGTAATACCGAGAAACGAAGATACACGTTTTGCGGCGTATCCTGCAAGCGGCTGCGAGAACGAGTTGAAGTAGTAGCTTTCAGAACCCGTCGCGCTGGAACTGCCCGAGTTGCTGTGCAGCGATATCAGCAGATGAGGCTCAAACGAGAGAGCGTTTGCGATGCGTCCGGTAAGTGATGAGCTGGACGGTGTGGGGTTAACCTGTACGGAAGCGCCCAGGTCCTGAAGGATGGCTTTGGTTTTCGCTGCGATGGCGCGGTTTATCTCGCGCTCATGCATATCGGGATAGAAGCCCAAAGCGCCGGGGTCGGAGTCGTT
Organism: Bacillota bacterium; assembly: GCA_023413185.1. GTDB lineage: Bacteria > Bacillota > Clostridia > Oscillospirales > Ruminococcaceae > Acetanaerobacterium. Next base: position 21,828 of record JAEZQD010000121.1, on the reverse strand, counting down.
GTGACCGGGGTCGAGTACAATTCTGGCACCGCTCAGCGTATAGCCATAGCTGTTAGACGCGCTCTGTATGGGCGCGGGGTTGTTAAACTTCAGGTTGAGTGTTGTTCCGTTGTAGGAGGCTTGGTAGCCCATCAAACCGCCGTTTTTAATGCCGAGCGTGAGCGTAGAGCCCGACCAGGTGGCACTGGAGAACAACGGGTTTTTGCTGAGTGACGCAAGGCTTGCGGGGATGGATGAGGTGTTGTTAAACGATATCTTCATCTGCGAGTTCGACAGTGCAACAGTGTAGGGTACCTGCCAGCTCATGCTGAGCGAAACGGTTGTGTACCGCCCGTCGTTTGTCACCGTCAATGCAGATATCTTGTTGTCGGAAAGATCCAGCTCGTCAATAAACTTGATGTCCTGCGCGTAGACGCGAACACCAGAGGACAGGATGTAGTATGTAAACGAGCTCTTGCCGTCGGAATAGTTGATGGCGTCGCTGACCGCCTTATCGATGGTACCCTTGGGCAGCGGATGGTATTCGGGGTGGGAATAATCGTTGATGGTATTGGTGGGGAAGGTCTCGGCCTGCGTCGCGGTTACCTGAAGCTGTCTGCCGTTTCCGTCCGAGGTATCGTAGGAGATCGCCTCGGCTACCTTGATGCTTGCGCCGGAAGCCGATTCCGAGAAGCCCTCGGCGCTTGCCGAAAACTTCACTGTACCCAGTGACTGCGTCGAGCTGGTACCCTCGGGCATGGTAAACGTGCCGATAAAGCGGCGGTAGCTTGAATCCTTCTCGTCCGAGTCTTCAAGGTTTGTGTCCTCTTTCAGGGTTATGGTCTGACCACCTAAGGTCGCCTTAACCGTTGCGGTGCTGTATGCCACAGCGGTTACCGTCAGCTGCGAGCCGCCGATGGCGGACACAGAGCCTGCGGGATATACCTCTTTGAGTACCTGCACATCACGTGTGATGGTGTAGGTGACTGTCTTTTCCTTGTGTTCGAATACAAAGGTATTGGTACCCGCAGAAAGCGTTGCCTCATAACCGATGTAACCGTTTTTATCCTGCTCGAGTTCCTGACCGTTGAGCGTAATGGGGAAGTTCGGGTCGGATGCACCCTGGAACGCGACGGTCTGCTCGGCTGTGGTATAGGTCTTTTTGGTAGGCTGGGTAATCGCAAGGTCCTTAAGGACATGCGCCTCCTGTACCTGATTGTTGAAGTATTTAATCAAGAGATCGGTGCTCTTGTTCGGGTCTGCCGCGAGTGCCTTAAGAGAGTTAAACGCACTGCCGGTGTAGCCCGTGACGGTCTTTGCCTCCATCACCTGACGGGTCAGCTGGTCGGGGCTGCTCCAGCCCGCGCTGTCGGTGCATGCCTTGGTCGCGGAATGCACGGCGTACATCGGGATACCGTTTTCCTGCGCAAGCTCGCCCCACCATTTGGTGACCTTGGCGAATGGAACCGCGCTGTCGGTTAGCGAACCGGTCGCCTTGACCGATACAAAATCCACATAGCCTTGTTCTATGTACTTCTTCACGTCTGCGTGCCCGTCATAAAGCATCTGATAGGTTGCCGACGTATCCGAGCCCAGTTCGTTTGACTCCTTGTTCGCCCACACGCTGGTGGTGGAGATACCGACCTGCACGTTTCGGTTTTCTTTGCGCACCGCCTCGGCTATCGACTTGATAACCGCCTCGGTGTTCTGGTACATATAGTTCTCAAACCCCATCGAAAGCCCGTTCTCCGAATAAGAGGCATAGGAGTTTTCGGTGGTCTCGTTGAGATAATTTTCTATAATTACGCCGTCGACCTTGTAGCCCGCTACGATCTCCTTGACACCATTCATCATAATGTCGAGCGTGTCGCCGCTTATGTTGTCCGCCGTGACTATCTTATCCCCCGACGGTATGCTGAGCGCCTCGTACAACACATAGACGTACAGCCCCTTTTGCTCGGCTTGTTTGGTCAGGTAATCAAGCGCGTCGAAATCACCCACCTTGGAGCGGAAGAGATCCGATTTATAGATAACCGTATCGCCATACCGCAGGTCAACAACAACCGAGTTCATGCCCATCGAAGCAGAGCTTTGAATGGCTGCGTCAATCTCACCCTGCACCGTAGCGGCGGAGGTTGTGCCGTTTAAAATGAAGTCCTCACCCGGAATTAGATAGACCGCGCGCAGTTCACTCGGGCGGGAGAACACCGGCTCCGGCTCGGGCTCTGGCTCCGGTTCGGGCTCCGGCTCGGATTCCACCGGCGGTTCGGATGGCTCGTCCGGATTCACCTTGCTGTCGTTTGCGTTGATAATGCTCGGCGGAAGCACGGAAGAACCGTCCATTGCAAATGCATACACGCCCGCAAACAGGGTGATAACTAAAAAGCTGATCCCCACAACTGCGCCTAAAATTCGGTTTCGTTTTCTGGTTCTCGTCATTTTTACGTCCCCCTGTAATCGGTTGCGCCTAAGCGCGGATGAATTATGCTCAGCAAACTTTAACGAACCCGTTTTGAACCGCACGAAAACCGTACGGCGCACGCGAATGCGTGCGGTTTGCCATAGTCTATGGTCTAATTAACTATAAGATAGAAATCAGATTATCGATCTCCTTGGCAACCCGTGAGGCGACCGCGGATGCGGGATTGACGGCGGAATCGTATCGGTAAAGGGCAAAGCCGTCGTATTTGGAATAGGCTCTGGCAGAGGCAACCTGTCGGCGCAGCATGGTGGTAGTAGACAGCCATTCCTGCGACCCAGCACCCGCCCACTGGTCTTCCGTACCGATTTTATACACCGCAAGCCCGGGATAGAGCTTGATGCCCTTTACGGTAATCATGTCGTTCCATGCCTTGAGCGTCTGCTCATAAGGGCAGGTGGCGTTCTCAAAGCCGTAGTAAAGCTGCGGCATGATATAGTCGATATAACCTTCGTTTTTACACCATGTTTTCACGTCGGCATAGAGCGTGGAGTAGTTTTGGTCGATGTTGCCGTTGGGGCTTACGCCGAACTGAACCGACGAATCGACGGATTTTACCGCCGAATAGGTCTCGGATATCAGCTTGTTGACGTTATCCATTCGCCATGCGCTAAGCGATTTACCGCCCCCGTCCGCCTTGTACTCGCTGTAAGCCGTTTTGTCAAAGGAGGCTGCGGTTGTGGGGTAGAAGTAATCGTCAAAATGGATACCGTCGATATCGTAGTTTGCGACAATCTCGGTTACCCCGTCTACAATGAGGTCACGTACCTGCTTGCGTGCGGGGTTAAAAAAGATGCCCTTGCCGTCTACCACGATGGTATAGTCGTTACCCTGCGCGTTCCACTCCCGCGCGATGTGACCACTTGCAAGATTGGAATAGCTTGTTGATGTCAAGATGCGATAGGGGTTTATCCACACATGGACCTCCAACCCTCTCGCGCGGGCACTGGCGACCATCAGCTCCAACGGGTCGTACCCGGGGTCCTTGCCCTGTGTGCCGGTTAAAATCCGTGACCACGGAAAATAATCCGACTCGTACAGCGCGTCGGCAAACGGACGCACCTGCAGAATTACAGCGTTCATGGCGCGGTCTGTTACGTTATCAAATGCCTTGTTAATGGCCGATTTTGCCGCTGACTGGCTCTTGCTCTTTAGCATGGTCTCTAAATCCAGGTAGGATATCCATACCGCACGCAGCTCATCGGCGGGCGCGGCGGTGTTTTGGCTGGGTTGCGCCGCCGAGGACGTTTCCTGAGAAGATGGCGCCTTGGAAGATGAACCGGCAGAGGATGTCGGCTTGGAGGATGCCGCCTTGGAGGACGAGCTCGCAGAGGATGACACCTTGGAGGAGGACTGCGTATCCCCAGCCTTGGAAGAGGTGTCCTCGCTAAGCTCGCTCGACTGTGCATCCGATGATGGCTCGCCGCCGTCGCTTTGGACAGGCAGGCTTTCGTTAAACGCCGGCTGCTCCGGGGGGTAAAGCTCGGACGATTTCCCGTCCTGTATGGATGATGTGACGTCGGAAGAGGGCGTTAACGTCATATTATAGGTGCAGGAGCAAAGCATAAGCACCGCCATCATTAAGAGAAAAATTCTGCTCGGTTTTTTCAAAAGAGACTCCCCTTTCTTTCGGGCGTATACTTATACACATAATATATTACAACAGCTTTCCTTACCGGTCAATAGAATTCAACAAATTATTTAACATAATATTGCCATTTAAACAATTATTTCTTAAAAAATGTACGCAAACAAACAACAAAAGCCCACCAATCAGGCGGTTCTTGGCGAAATGAATGACAGGTTCTCACTAGTTGACTTAATTCTGCATCGCAGTTTTATGTTAAATATGTAATCGATTCAACAAAATAGTGCTGTTTCTCCTTAAAAATACTTCACTCAAGCAAAAAAAGCCCCTGAATGTGTTTATACATCCAGGGGCATCTTGGTTAATTGTCGAACCGACAGACTATTTCACCATGCCGGCAACTTCGTCCGCGAAGTTATCTTGACGTTTCTCGAGTCCTTCGCCCTTTTCAAAGCGAACGAATCCGGTAATGGCAATCTTGCCGCCCAGCTCTTTGCCGGTGTTCTCGGTGTACTGAGTAACCGTAAGGTCGCCGTTCTTAACAAAGGGCTGCTCGATAAGACAAACCTCTTTGTAGTACTTAGCGATACGACCGATAACCATCTTCTCGGCAATGGCCGCAGGCTTGCCCTCGTTAATCGCTTGGGCGGTTAGTATCTCCTTCTCCTTCTCTACCTCTCCGGCGGGAACCGCTTCCTTATTAAGGTAGGTCGGGGTGGCTGCTGCTACCTGCATTGCAATGTCCTTGGCGTATGCCTCAAACTCGGGCTTTGCGGCAACCTCAGGGGTCGTGTCAAACGTCACCATAACGCCAATTCTTCCGTTGCCATGAACATAGGTGGTTAAAACACCCTCCGCTCTTGCAAAGCGGCGAATCATCATGTTCTCGCCAATTGTGAGAATCTTCTCACGCAATACGTCTGCTATGGTATCGGAACCGCCCGCAACCTTGCACTCGGCAAGAGCGTCTACATCCGCGGGGTTCTGCGCGAGAACGGTGTCCGCACAGGTCTTAACAAACTCGACAAAGCTGTCGTTCTTTGCAACAAAGTCGGTCTCGGCGTTAATCTCAATGACAACACCCACGTTCTTCGCCTCGTTAACTGCGGCATAAACAAGACCTTCGGCGGCAATTCTGCCAGCCTTTTTGGTCGCGGCGGCAAGACCCTTTTCACGAAGAATCTCCGTAGCCTTGTCCATATCTCCGTTGGAATCGGTCAGCGCCTTTTTGCAATCCATCATGCCGCAGCCGGTTTTCTCGCGAAGCAGCGCAACATCCTTTGCAGTAAAAGCCATAGTTACTATCATCCTTTCAATTTCTATTGAATGTATTATCTAAAAGGAATGCCCGTGCAAACGAGCGCGGGCATTGTGTATTAGAAACTACTCAGCGTCTGCAGTCGCTGCTTCTTGTGCAGCCGCTTCTTCTGTCTCTGCGCCCTGTCTGCCCTCAAGCACAGCGCTTGCCATTGCACCGGAAATCAGTTTAACCGCACGGATTGCGTCATCATTTCCCGGGATGATGTAGTCGATCTCATCGGGGTCGCAGTTTGTGTCAACAATCGCAACGATCGGAATGCCGAGCTTCTTTGCTTCTGCAACGGCAATCTTCTCCTTACGGGGGTCAACGATGAACAGCGCGCCGGGCAGTCTGTCCATATTCTTAATGCCGCCAAGGAACTTCTCAAGCTTCTCAATCTCGAGGTTGAGCTTGATAACCTCTTTCTTGGGGAGCGCATCGAAGGTGCCGTCTTCCTGCATCTTGCGAAGCTGGGTGAGACGACCGATGCGGCGGCGAATGGTCATAAAGTTGGTGAGCATGCCGCCGAGCCAGCGAGCGTTAACAAAATGGATGCCCGCTCTCATTGCCTCGTCGCGGATAGAGTCCTGCGCCTGCTTTTTGGTACCGACAAACAACACCGTGTGACCGCTTGCCACGGTATCGCGAACGAAGGAGTACGCCTCTTCGAGCTTTCTTACCGTCTTTTGCAGGTCGATGATGTAGATGCCGTTACGCTCGGTAAAGATGTAAGGTGCCATCTTGGGGTTCCATCTTCTTGTCTGGTGACCGAAATGTACTCCGGCCTCAAGAAGCTGCTTCATGGATACTACTGCCATTAAAATGTTTCCTCCTGATTTTGGTTTTTTACCCGCCGTTCTACGCATCTTGCCACGAAGCCGCAGTGTATCATGCGGCACCACCGTGTCAATTGTAGGACGTGTGTATTATTGGACGCTTTATTGTACCATAGCATAACCCAAAAAGCAATACGTTATGCTGGTTTTTGCAGGGTTAATTCTCAAAAATGCTGAACTTGCGTTTGCCCTTTGCCCTTGTGGCGGGGCACTCAAAGCTGACTAAGATTGTATCCTCGCCCACAACCTTGATGTTATCAAGCCCGATGAACAGGTCGTCCTCCCGCCCAAACAGCCCAAACCACCGCGGTCTGCCATAGATAATAAGTGCCAAAACCTTTGCGCAGCTTAAGTCTAACTCAACGTCACACACGCAGCCTAAGCGCGTACCGTCCTTGATGTTTACAACGTCCTTGTGTCGCAGGTCACTGACCGTCACGCGCACCATATCGACGCCTCCCAACCGGTCTACTCAACAAGGAGAATACTACTGTGCAAGCTCTGCGCAATAATACCCCGTTTTATTATATGCGGTAACCACATCCAAAATGACCTCTGCCTCGCTTTGACCGCGGAGCTTTGCAAGTGCGCCAAACAGTGATGAAAAGGAAGCGGACATCTCACGCTTATGGTCAACCACCGGCATCTCTGTATCGCCCAACTCTGCCTTGATGGCTTCAAGCGCATCCTCGTAGGGGGCAATTTCATCCACAAGACCCGCGCTAAGCGCCTGTTTAGCAGTGTAAACCCTACCATCCGCTATGGGATACACCACGCCTTTTTGCATCTTACGCCCCGTGGCTACAACGTCGATAAACTGCTCGTATGCCTCGTCGACTATCGACTGGAAGATCGCCTTCTGCTGCTCGGTCATCGGCTCATAGCTGCTGCCCATCGACTTGTTGTCGCCCGAGGTAAAGGTGTTGGTGCGAACACCGTACTTTGCAAGAAATTCCGATAAATCGAGATAGGTTCCGTAAATAACCCCGATAGACCCGGTGAGGGTGTTGCGATTGCAGTATACCTTATCTGCCGCGCAGGCGATGTAATAGCCTCCCGATGCCGCAGTCTGCGCCATGTACGCATATACGGGTCTGCCCGTTTCTTTATATTCGAGCAGCTTCAGATACACTTCATCCGTTTCATAGATCGCGCCGCCCGGGGTATTGATATAAAGCAAAATCGCTTTACTTGTTGGGTCGTCGATAAGGCTTTCTATCGTATTAAGGATATGAGTCTGACTATACACCTGCGTGGACCACATACCGGAGGAGTCATCCGCCGTAATGGTGCCTTCAATGTATACAACGTCTAAGCCTGCGCTGCCAATACTCACGTCCGCAGCGTTAATAACGGCAAAGCCAACAGCCACAATAGCCGCGATTACAACGATCGCCGCCAAGATAATGGCAATAATGATGGGGGCTTTGCTTTTTCCCTTTTGCTGTGGGGGAAGCGGTGGTTGCGAGGCGTTAAATCCGCTTACAGGGTTCAATATATCCCACTCCTATCATAGAAATATACGTCTCGCCGCTCGACGACTATCGGCGCCGAGCTCTACGGTCGAGCACCATAATTATACTACTGTAGCAAAAATAAAACAATCTTATTTAGTCGGGGTCTGATTTATTACTCTCCTCCTGCTTTTGCCCTTTGCCGCCGGCACGAGACATCGTTATCATATACGTGATAGCTGCAACCCCTATGGCACCGATGACAAGGCACGCAATCTCGGTGATGTCGTAATCTATCGACGACGCCGATGTTTTCTTGTCGCCGCTCATCGTACTATCCATCTCATACACAACATCGTTTTTCATCACCGGCTCAGTATCGTTTACCACCGCTATCTCAGCATCCAAAACCTCATCGGTTACTATTTCTTGTGCAACCCCCTCGGTTTGATGTTGTCTACCGACGCTCGGCAGCTGATATCCGATTCCGTCGATATCCCTGATGACGATATCGGTTTCCGGCTGCATTGACGTGGCAGTATCCGAGGTCCGGTTTCTTGACGAGCGATTCTCCGTACTTCCTGAGGAAGCCTGGCTTGAGGAGGAGGGGGTTGACGAAGACGGTTGATCGCTAAGAACCCTAACCGCATCACCGACTAGGGTGATCCGCGACAGATAGACCGCAAACGCTTGATTGGTTGGCAACCGCCCTGTAAAAGTAGCGTCGGTATAAGCATGGGTGGGTTGGTTCATTTCCACCTTGATGTATCGGTACCCCGCGGGCACTGCCGCTTCCAGCTCACAGTATGCGGTAGTTCCTTCAGTAGAAAGCACCGACCCTGTTTTGTACGTTACCAACCGCGTCGGAAGCGGCAGATAGGAAGCGTTATCCTGCGATACATAGATGTTTGCCCCAAGATACGGGTAATAAACGACACCCGATGCAGCCGTATTGTTTGGGGTGAGAACATAGTCAAACTTGTCAGTGTAATACATGGAATACAACTGGTTTTCATCCTCAATACACATGGTTTGGGATGTGCGATCTACCCTTAATCGTTTTGATACTCCCGCAAGAACACTTCCTATATGGCTGTAACCACCGCTTTCCGAGGAATACGCGGCGTAGATGCCAAAGCTTGAATAAAACCCGACTCTGACACTTTGCGCGCCCGTTGCATAGATGACCACACTCCCTGTGGTGCTTTCGGGGGTAAGCATAAACATGCTATCGTCATCAATTATTCCAATGTGAAGCGTCTGCGCGACAGGTTCCTCTAGCGGTATGAGATTATTGACCGAGCAATACGAGCTGGGCAGAGGCGCAGAAAACTCTTCGACATAGGGCGCAGCAAATATGCAGACGCTCATAAGTTGAATAACCAAAAGCAAGCAAATGCTCTTTTTGACGTATCTCATATTCTTTCTCCCAGTCTATATTATAGTATTTATGGTTTTTACTGTATAAATCATATCACACACATTGTGCTTGTCAACAAAATTCGACAATTGTATGCATTATTGCACAATCTTTTCAAATACAACTATCCAATTAGTAAAATGCGCCATAATACGATTGATTTTTATATTATGTTCGGTTAAAATAGAACATAACAGAAACATGCAAAAACATAGGCGAAACATTACCAACTGCCTTTCGGTTTTCGGTGATGTTTCACGGTAAGGTACGCACTACGCTCTGTTTATCGTTTCGGCATCCATTTTTAGGCACCGCGGATTTCTGTTTGCATCTAAGGCCATTCTCTTTTGGACAGGCTCTGGATTGTACCGACTCGGCTGATAATATCCGTGATTAAGAAGGAGACTATAGTTTATGATTAAAAAATCACTGATTGCTAAGATGCTTGTAATGATTTTTCTGCCTACCCTGCTTGTGGTCATCGGCAGCGGTTTTGCGGTAACGGCTTTGGTTGTTAACCAGGTTGAAGAGACGATGAAAAACAGCGTTGTTTCGCAGAACGAACTGATTACCTCATATATTAACATAAACGGCGGGAATGAGGGTGCCCTGAATTGGGTGCCATCAGGTTCGCGCGAAAGCAACTACGCCCTGTTGGACGCTGCGGGCAATATCATCTCTTCCACGGACAACACCCTTGTGGGTAAAACCGCATCCGAGCTGTTTACTGACGGCAGCTTTGATACCTTGGCAGCCGAAGAGGGCAAGCCAGAACTTCATACCGTAAATTCTGTACCAACCATGTGCGTCATCACGACTGCCGGCGACGGATTTCGTGTGCTGACCACCATGCCGTTAACCTTTATCAGTGAACGCTCCACAAGCGTATCTACAGTTATAATCATTGTATTTATCGCGCTGGTTGTGGTGTTGTTTGCCGCAATCTTCTTATGCACCTTCTTTATCGTAAGACCCATTAACAAGCTAAAGGATGCAACGCTGCAGATTGCAGACGGCAACTTCTTTGTAACGGTGGACGTTCGCTCGAAGGATGAAGTCGGCGAGCTTGCAAAGGCGATAAAGAAAACGGTTCAGCGCCTGAGCAACTATGTTTTATACATCGACGAGATCACCGAGGTACTTACCTCGATTGCAGACGGCGACCTTACCTATTCGTTGCGCAACGAGTATCTGGGCGAGTTTGCGTCGATTAAAGAAGCGCTCCTTAACATCTCGGATTCGTTTAACAAAACGATGGCCAACATCAACAATGCCGCCGAGCAGGTCTCGGGCGGAAGCATGCAGGTTTCGGGCGCTTCGCAGGCGCTGTCTCAGGGTTCTACCCAACAGGCAAGTTCAGTCGAGGAGCTTTCCTCTACCATTAAAGATGTGAACTCTCAGGTTAAGCTCAACGCTGAGAACGCCAAAACGGCAAACAATCTGTCGATTCAGACCGTTGAGAACGTAGAGCGTTGCAGTGAGCTGATGCGCAACATGCTCGATTCGATGGAGCAGATCAACAACACCTCCTCAAACATCGCTAAAATCATTAAAGTGATTGACGATATCTCGTTCCAGACCAACATCCTTGCCCTCAACGCCGCGGTCGAGGCCGCTAGAGCCGGTGCCGCCGGTAAGGGCTTTGCCGTAGTGGCAGATGAGGTTCGCAACCTTGCCACCAAGAGCGCGGAGGCGGCAAAGACAACAACCGAGCTGATTGAATCGTCCATCAAGGCTGTAGAAAGCGGCGTGAAGTTCGCGAAAAAAACCGCCACCTCACTTGATCAGATCGTTAGCGACTGTAACGACTCCAGCAAGCTGATTAGCGAAATTACTGTTGCAACCAATGACCAAGCAACCGCGGTGATGCAGATTACGCAGGGTGTGGATCAGATCTCCACCGTCGTGGAGACCAACTCCGCAACCGCCCAGCAAACCGCCGCCGCCAGCGAGGAGCTTTCCTCTCAGGCCGATATGCTCAAGCGTATGGTCAGCCGTTTCAAGCTTAAGGGAGAATGCGGTTCCAACGATGAGGACGGCGACGACGAGTATCAGGCAGACTTTGTGTCCATCCACAGCGGTTCCTCCTCCGACGATGACGATTATGCGTTTTCGACCGAAGGCTGATAAAAGGCATTTTGCATTATTTTAATTAGCAAAACACAACAAAACAGCCCGCTGAACGGCGGGCTGTTTTTTGATTGCCTATTCGGCAGCGCATAATGGAATAAACCGAAAAGGGAATTACTCTGCCTCGAACATATCCTTCGCTACGCCGCACACGGGGCATACGAAATCGTCGGGGATATCGTCCCACTTGGTGCCGGGAGCAATACCGACGTCGGGTGCACCCTCCGCCTCATCGTAGGTATAACCGCAAACGGAGCAAACATACTTAGCCATAATCGTTCCAACCTTTCTGATTTTAACCACGCTGCTGACTACGCTTGGTTTCGCCGCCGAACAACGGTGGTTTAATATGATATAATTTAGTAAATAGTATAGCTAATTTTATCACTAATTACAACACCTTGCGCAAATATTGTCCCGTATACGACTGTTCGCATTGGGCAATCTTCTCCGGCGTGCCGCACACAACCAGCTCGCCTCCCTTGTCTCCGCCCTCGGGTCCCAGGTCAATGACGTAGTCGGCGGTTTTAATCACATCAAGGTTGTGTTCGATGACGAGCACCGTATTGCCCGCTTCCACCAGCAGCTGAAGCACATCGATGAGCTTGTGTACATCCGCGGTATGCAGACCGGTGGTGGGCTCGTCGAGGATATAGATCGTTTTGCCGGTAGAGCGTTTGGATAGCTCAGTCGCAAGCTTAACGCGCTGCGCCTCGCCGCCCGAAAGCGTGGTTGCGGGCTGACCAATCTTCACATAGCCCAGCCCAACGCTTTGCAGCGTCTCGAGCTTTCGCGCTACACGTGGGATGTTCGCAAAGAACTCCACGCCTTCGTCCACCGTCATCTCCAGAACGTCGTAGATGGTCTTGCCCTTGAACTTGACCTCCAGCGTCTCACGGTTGTAGCGCTTGCCCTTGCACACCTCACAGGGGACGTAGATGTCGGGCAAAAAGTGCATCTCTATCTTAAGGATGCCGTCTCCCTCGCACGCCTCGCAGCGACCGCCCTTCACATTAAAGGAGAACCTGCTAGAGGTGTAGCCGCGTATCTTTGCGTCTGCGGACGCGGCAAACACGTTGCGGATATCGGTAAACACGCCGGTATAGGTGGCGGGGTTGGAACGCGGCGTACGCCCGATGGGGGATTGGTCGATGTCGATGACCTTATCCAGATTCTCGATGCCGGTTATCTCGTCGTGCGCACCCGCTTTGGCGCGGCTGCCGTTGAGCACAGCGGAAAGCCGCTTAAACAGGATTTCGTTAATGAGCGAGCTTTTTCCCGACCCGGACACACCGGTCACGCTCGTAAACGTGCCAAGCGGAACAGAAACGGTGATATTCTTGAGGTTGTTGTGGCGTGCCCCCTTAATCTTTAGGGCTTTGCCGTTGCCCTTACGGCGCGTTTTTGGCACCTCGATTGCCTTTCGCCCGCTTAGGTACTGCCCTGTAATTGAGCCCTCGCAGCGTTTTATTTCGTCTATACTGCCCGCGCATACCACCTGCCCGCCGTGTATTCCCGCCGCGGGACCGATGTCCACAATATAGTCTGCGGCATACATGGTGTCTTCGTCGTGCTCCACCACAATCAGCGTATTGCCTAAGTCACGCAGGCGCTTGAGCGTGCCGATGAGCTTGTCGTTGTCGCGCTGGTGCAGACCGATGCTCGGCTCGTCAAGGATATATAACACGCCCATTAAGGAGGAACCGATCTGTGTGGCAAGGCGGATGCGCTGGCTCTCGCCGCCCGACAGTGTGCCCGCCGCGCGGGACAGCGTCAGGTACTCAAGCCCCACACTTTGTAAAAAGCCGAGGCGCTCGCGAATCTCTTTCATAATCTGCTCGGCTATCATCAGCTCGCGGCCTTCCAGCGCAAGACCATCGATAAACGCAAGGGCGTTTGTAACCGACAGGCTCGTGAACTCGCTGATGTTTTTATCGCCTACCGTTACCGAAAGGTACTCGGGCTTTAACCGCTGTCCGTTACAATCGGGGCACAGAACCGACGACATGGTGCTGGACAGCTCCTCGCGCATAAACGAGCTTTGCGTCTCGCGAAAGCGGCGTTCGAGGTTGTTGATAACCCCCTCAAACGGTGCGCGATAAGAGCCCTCGCCGTACTCGTTTTTGCGGGTGATCTCGATCGGCTCGCCGTTTGTGCCGTACAATATCTTATCAATCTGGTCCTGCGTGAGTTTTGCTACCGGTACATCAAGCGAAAAGCCGTAGTGCTTTGCAAGCCCTTCATAGAACATCTGCGCGATGGTTCCGCCGTCGCCGTAATACCAGCCGCTAGCCCTGACGGCACCCTCCCGAATGGAAAGGCGCTTGTTTGGTATGATAAGGTCGGGGTCAACCTTTAAGAAGGTGCCAAGCCCCGTACATTTTTCACACGCGCCGATGGGGTTGTTAAACGAAAACATTCGCGGCGCAAGCTCGTCGATGCTGATGTCGTGCTCGGGGCAGGAGTAGTTTTGAGAAAACAGCATCTCCTCGCCGTCTATGACATCCACCACCAACAGCCCGCCGGTAAGTGCCAGTGCGGTTTCAAACGAATCGGCAAGGCGCGACTTGATGTCGTCGCGCACCGAAAGGCGGTCCACCACAATCTCGATGTTATGCTTTTTGTTCTTCTCCGGCTTAATCTGCTCGGACAGGTCGTAGATGATTCCGTCCACACGCACGCGCACAAAGCCGGAGCGGCGGGCGGCATCAAACTCTTTGGTATGCTCACCCTTTCGTCCCCTGACCACGGGTGCCAGTACCTGTATCTTTGCCCCTTCGGGCAGTCCCAGCACGCGGTCCACCATCTGGTCTACCGTCTGCTGGGAGATCTCTCTGCCGCACACGGGGCAGTGGGGATGCCCGATGCGGGCATACAACAGACGCAGGTAGTCGTATATCTCGGTAACCGTGCCCACCGTGGAGCGCGGGTTCTTGCTTGTGGTCTTTTGATCGATGGAGATTGCCGGGGAAAGCCCTTCGATTGAATCGACATCCGGCTTTTCCATCTGACCGAGAAACTGTCTTGCGTAAGACGACAGACTTTCGACATACCGGCGCTGCCCGTCGGCGTAGATAGTGTCAAACGCAAGCGAACTTTTGCCCGAGCCGGATAGCCCTGTAAATACCACTAGCTTATCGCGCGGTATCTCCACATCGATGTTCTTTAGGTTGTGCTCCCGTGCACCCCGTATGATGATTTTATCCTTAGCCAATGGAAACTCCTCCAAAATCCGTTAGAATTGCTGCCAGATGTTAAAACATTTGTTCTTATGTGAGGTAAACGCGAACAGTATTCACAAGAGCAAATACTGTTCGCATTCACGATTATTTTACGGCATTCAGCTTGTTGATTTTATCGCGCAGGTAAGCGGCGTGCTCGAACTCCAAAAGCTTTGCCGCCGCGCGCATCTCGCGGGTAAGCTGGTCGATAAGCTTATCCTTATCGCGCTTGCTGATACGTTTCTCAAACGCCTTGTCGATGCTTTCCCGCGCGGATATCTCTATCATATCACGAACGCCCTTCTTTATCGAAACCGGCGTAATGCCATGCGCAATATTGTATTCGTGCTGAATGGCACGTCTTCTTTCGGTTTCGCGGATGGCTCGCTCCATTGAGCCGGTAACCGAATCGGCATACATAATAACCTTGCCCTGCTCGTTTCGCGCAGCGCGTCCGATGGTTTGTATCAACGAGGTCTCACTGCGCAGAAAACCCTCCTTGTCCGCGTCCAGGATAACGACCAATGATACCTCGGGGATATCGAGCCCTTCGCGCAGCAGGTTAATGCCCACCAGCACGTCAAACTCGCCAAGGCGCAGGTCGCGGATAATCTCCATACGCTCGATGGTATCGATACCGTGGTGCATATAGCGCACCTTGCAGTCCATCTTCTCAAGGTATGCGGTCAAATCCTCCGCCATCTTCTTGGTAAGGGTGGTGACAAGGACGCGCTCGCCCTTTTCGGTGCGGATGTTAATCTCCGAAAGCAGGTCGTCTATCTGACCCTCTACCGGGCGAACCTCCACCTCGGGGTCGAGCAGTCCGGTGGGGCGTATGACCTGTTCTACGATAGCGGTGCTCTTCTCGCGCTCGAACGGTCCCGGTGTGGCGGATACAAACACCACCTGATTGAGCTTACCGTAAAACTCATCAAAGTTAAGCGGGCGGTTGTCAAACGCCGAGGGCAGCCGAAAGCCGTAGTCCACAAGCGTCTTTTTTCTTGCGTGGTCGCCCGCATACATACCGCGCACCTGCGGAATACTCACGTGGGATTCGTCGATGAACAGCAGGTAATCCTTCGGAAAATAGTCAAGCAGTGTAAACGGGGTGCTGCCGGGTGAGCGCCCCGACAGCACACGGGAGTAGTTCTCTATGCCGCTGCAAAAGCCGATCTCCCGCAGCATCTCGATATCGTAGTTGGTGCGCTGCTCGATGCGCTGGGCTTCAAGCAGCTTCTCGTTTTCGCGGAAGTACTTCAGGCGGTCGGTCAGCTCGTCCTGTATCTCCACCACCGCGCGCTCCATCTTGTCGCGGGAGACGATAAAGTGGGACGCGGGGTAAACCACTGCGTGACCCAGCACCGCCTTGACCTCGCCGGTAAGTGCGTGCATCTCGCAGATGCGCTCGATCTCGTCGCCGAAGAACTCAAACCGCAGGGCAAGCTCGCTGGAGTACGCCGGAAACACCTCTACCACATCGCCGCGCACGCGAAACTTGTTGCGTTCAAACGCGATGTCGTTGCGCTCGTACTGCAGCTCCACAAGCTTTGCCAAGAACGCGTCTCTACCCCAAACCATGCCCGGACGCGCGGAGATTACCATGTTGCGGTAGTCTATGGGGTCGCCAAGGCTGTAGATGCAGGACACGCTCGCCACGATGATAACATCCCGACGCTCGGAAAGGGACGCGGTGGCGGAGTGGCGCAGCTTTTCAATCTCGGCGTTGATGGCACTGTCCTTCTCTATATAGGTATCGGTACTCGGAATATATGCCTCGGGCTGATAGTAATCGTAGTAGCTCACGAAGTACTCCACCGCATTCTCGGGGAAGAACTCCTTAAACTCGCTGCACAGCTGCGCGGCAAGCGTCTTGTTGTGTGCAAGCACGATAGCCGGGCGGTTAACCCGCTCGATGATGTTTGCCATCGTAAAGGTCTTGCCCGAGCCGGTAACGCCTAAAAGCGCCTGCTCCCTGTCACCGCGCAGCAAGCCCTGAACAAGCGCATCGATGGCGGCAGGCTGGTCACCGGTGGGCTTGTATTCGCTTTTTAGTTTAAACCTGTCCATCTGTTACGCTCGTCATCCCTTCGCCTTAATCTAAACACTTATTATAACGGAGATTATTCGGTTTAATCAACCGTCGGTTGTATAACGCAGCAGCACAACATGCTGTTGCCCAATGCTCATAATTATATAGCAAAAACATACGTTTGTATAGTGCGAAATCAAATATTATTACAATTAACCCAAAATATTAAAAGAGCCGCCCTCATTCTTGTAATGGTGGGACAGCTCTTTATATGTGTTCACGCTAATTCATTTCCGGCTTGCTTTGTATACCGCAACACTTGTGTGGATGCGTCTGGAACATTGGGCGTTCAGACCTGCGATAATGATGAAAAATCGGGTCACAGTATATTGTGAAGGCGTTCGTCAATCTGTTGGAATAATAATCTCGGCGTTCTCACCGGTTTCCCCTGCGTACTCACAAATAGGCGGAGTCGCGCAAGGAAACCCAGTCGTTGTCCGCCACAATGATATGGTCGACAAGATGAACGTTAATCAGCCTGAGTGCCTGCTCGATCTTTTGGGTGGTGACGATATCATCCCGCGATGGGATGGCAAGCCCGCTGGGGTGGTTGTGGGACAGGATGACCGACGCGGCGTTGTTGCGCACCGCGGTTTCGATAATCTTGCGCACCGACACCTGCGTGGCGTTGATGGTGCCCTCCATGACCGCGGTGCAGGACTGCACCTTACCCTTGGAGTCAAGGCAAACCAGCAGCACCAGCTCGTGCATGATGCCGATATACTTGGGTATGAGGTACTCGCCGACCTTTTCGGCGGTATCCAGCACCACGCCGTCCTTGAGCTTATCGTTAAAATACACCCGCGCCACCTGAGAGAACAGCTTGAGATACGCCGCCGCACTGCCGCCGATGCCCTCGACATCCGACAGCTCCTGAATCGGTGCGTCCAGCACGCCGGAAAGCGAGCCGAACCGCTGCATCAGCCTATGAGCCAGCACATTGGTATCGCGGCGGGGCAAAACGTAAAACAGCAACAGCTCTAGGATGTGATGGTCGCTGAACGCATCCAGCCCGCTTTCGAGAAAGCGCTGCTTAAGCCGACCGCGATGCCCTTGATGAACACTCTTCATATTGCCCACCGCCCGAACATGATAATGTGTTTTGACTGGGGGAATACTACTTCGTCGGTAGTTTTCTGCTGCCCGGCTTAACCAGCGGGATAGTCGCCTCTTTGCACAGTGGGCAGTCGCCTGCCTCCCACGCCTGCACCTTGGCGGAATACACCGCGCGGTAGGGCACGCCAAACTGAATCTCGCCGCCCGTGCGGTCGACGATGGAGCCGATGCCGACCACTACGCCGCCTGCCGCTTCCACAAGCTCCTTTACCTCAATAACCGAGCCGCCGGTGGTGACAACATCCTCCACAAGCAGGCAACGCATGCCAGGAATAATCTCAAAGCCGCGGCGCAGCACCATTTTGCCGTCCTCGCGCTCGGCAAAGTAGTTTTCGCAGCCGATACTGCGGCTTACTTCATATGCCATCTGCACCGCGCCCATGGCGGGACCGATTACCACGTCTACCGCGTCGTCCTTAAACTTGTCCGCAAGCGCTGCGCATAGCTCCTCGCTGTACTTTGTGTTGCGGAATATCTTTGCGCATTGCAGATAACGGTCGGAATGCTTGCCCGAGGTGAGCAGAAAATGCCCCTCCAGCAAAACCCCCGCTTCCTTTAATACGGCTTCCACACGTTCTTTTGTTAACATAGCCACTCCAATCCGCCGGCAATACCGGCTGTTTTTTCATTATTGCCTGGAATTGTGCGGCCTCGCTTTTGCCGAAATTACGGTTGCATCACCGAAAACACAAATTCCCTTGGGTTACCGATTGTCGCAAAAAAATAGATTGCCGTTGTATCTTTATCCAGCCCCATATGCCGATTCACATCGAATTATGACGGACATTCGACTACATGTTATTATATAACAAAAACAGTGGTTGGTACAGTGCATACGCGAAAATAATTGACCAACCATCCCCCCCGCAGTATAATCACATTAGCGGATGTGTATAGCATATGCCGCGGTGCGGGGCTACCACTCCGCCGATTCTTGACTTCATATCGCTAACTTGGTACAGCAGACACGGAGGATTGTTTTGAGAAGCTTTACCATCGGTAAAAACGACGCGGGACAGCGTTTGGATAAATTTCTGAACAAGGCGGTGCCGCGTTTGCCCGCCTCGTTGATGCACAAATACCTGCGTTTAAAGCGCATTAAGCTCAACCGTAAGCGGTGCGACAACGCGACGCGCCTAAACGAGGGGGATGTGCTCGAGCTGTATATCGGCGACGAGTTTTTTGGCGACCCCCAAGGGGAGAACGCCTTTTTGCTCGCCCCCAACGACCTGAACATCCTGTATGAGGATGAGAACATCCTGCTTGCGGACAAGCCACCGGGGTTGATTGTGCATGAGGACGATCGCGAGGCGGTGGACACGCTGATAAACAGAATACAGCGGCATCTGTACGAGCGCGGAGAGTATGACCCCGCAAACGAAAACTCCTTTGCGCCCGCACTATGCAACCGCATCGACCGCAACACCGGCGGCATTGTTATCGCGGCAAAGACCGCGGAGGCACTGCGCATCCTAAACGAAAAGATTAAATTGCGCGAGGTACACAAGTACTACCTGTGCATCGTGCACGGCATCCCCGCAAAGAAAAGCGATACCCTGTGCGCATACCTGAAAAAGGACAGCGAGCATAACCGTGTGACGGTGCAGAGCAGACCGTTTGCCGACGCAAAGGAGATTAGGACGCACTACCGTGTGCTGGCGCATAAAGACGACCGCGCACTGCTGGAGGTGGATCTGTTAACGGGGCGAACCCACCAGATTCGCGCGCACCTTGCGTTTGTGGGTCACCCACTGCTTGGGGACACAAAGTACGGCACCAACCAGCAGAACAAGGGCAGCGGACACCGCATTCAGGCGCTTTACTCCTACCGCCTTGCCTTTCGGTTTCAGGGTGACGCGGGGGCGCTTAGCTACCTAAACGGGCGGGAGTTTGAGGTAAGCAGCGTATGGTTTGCTGGGGAGTTTTTAAGCCGATAGCCCTGTGAAATTCCACATGAGTATGCCCGGCGGGTTCATTCCGCCGGGCGTTTTTTGTTACATTGACTGCTTGCTGCGGTACCCTTCGGCAAGCGCGTCTATCTGCTCGCTCTTTAGGCGGTGGATAATCCAGCTGGGATGGGTGGTTGCACCCAAACCGTGGTAGAACCGGTGAGACGGGGTGTTCCAGTCAAGACAGGTCCATTCCATGCGCGCGCAGCCGTTTTCCTGCGACAGGTTTGCGAGGTACTCAAATACCGCTTTGCCATACCCTTTGCCCCGATGGGCGGGGTCAACATACACATCCTCAAGGTACAGCCCGGGTCTTCCCTCGAAGGTAGAAAAGTTGTAAAAATACACAGCATAGCCGATGGGGACGCCCTCGCTCTCGAGAATCAGTGCATTGGCTGCCTTTTTTACAAACAAGGAATCGTTTAAGGTCTGTTCGGTGGCCTTTACGCTTTTTTCGCGCTGTTCATAGCGGGCAAGCTCCAGAATAAAGTGCAGAATCAGCGGCGTGTCCTGTTGTGTTGCGGGCCGGATAGAAAAATGGCTCATGCGATGTCTCCTTGCTGTTATACTTGTTTAATCAGTCGCCTTTTGGGCGGAAAGATAGTCCTTCATACAGTTAAAGCTTTCTTGACTAATGACATGCTCGATGCGACAGGCGTCGGCATCCGCCGTCTCGGGGCTGACGCCCAGCACCTCGGTCAGATAGCGGGTTATCAGGCAGTGGCGTTCGTATACATGCTCCGCCTTGTCCCTGCCCTTTTGGGTGAGCAGGATCTGCCCGTTCTTATCATCCATGGTGATATAGCCATCCTCGCGCAGGATAGACATCGCGCGGCTTATGCTCGGCTTTGTAAAGCCAAGCTCATGTGCAATATCAATGGAGCGCACCGTGCCTTTTTTGTGATAAAGCACCAGTATGGTTTCAAGATAGTTTTCGCCCGATTCTTGTATGGCCATTGGCATATGCTCCCTTCTGTCATGGTGCAAAATAACCTTACCTTGGAGGGGTTCGGTCAACCATCATGCGCTTTGCGCATTCAGGGCAGATACCGGTAAGTTCTAAGTAGTGACCCGTAATCACAAAGCCCGTGCCTTGGGCAATCTGACGGCTGAGTGCCTCAATGGGACAATCGGAGATCTCCAGCAGCTTTTGGCAGCCGGTACACATCAGGTGATGGTGGTGTGCGTGATGCTTAATGAGGTAGAATATTTTACCCCCCACCTCGCCTACCTTAATCAGCACGCCTTTATCGACCAGCGTTGCAAGGGTGCGGTAGACGGTAGAGTAGTTTACCCCGCTCTCTTTTGGGATGCGGTCGTATATCTCATCGGCAGAAAGGGGCTCTCCGGCTTTGAGCAGCACATCAATAATGGCTTTTCGCTGACGTGTTGATTTAATACCCAGTTTGGCAAGTATATCGCCGTCCATAGCCATCCCCCTCTACATTTTGTTTTTTCAAAAGCCATATAACTAGAGTGTAGCACAAAAATGGATTGGATTCAACGTCATTTACAGTTTATTGGCAGGTTTGCCATGCAGCGTTTCTCTATTCAAATTTTAACAAATTGTAAATTGCGAAATATTTAGTAATATCTGGTTGACTTTTTGCTCTACGCGTTGTAGAATGTTGTTACTACATGATGTAGAATAACGTGTCGCCAATTAGCAACATGAATTTAATTCTATATCAATCTCTGCCCGCGAGGCAATCTGGGAGGAATGTTATGAAGATATCCGAATCCGAGATGGAGATTATGCGTATGGTGTGGGACAACGGGGAGCCCGTCAGCGCAGCATGGCTGATGCAGCGTCTGCCCGACAAGCAATGGAAGCAGACCACCCTGCTTACCTTTTTAACCCGACTTGCGGATAAAGGGGCGGTTACCATAACCAAGAACGGGCGCACTAATCTATACGCCCCAGCTATCACACCCGAACAGTACAAGGCGCAGGAGACCGAGCAGTTTGTCCGACATATCCACGGCGGTTCGGTGAAAAGCCTGTTTGCCGCACTTGCTACATCAGAACAGCTCGACCCCGATGACGTAGAAGAACTGCGCAGATATCTGGAAGGAAGGTGAGCGGACTGTTAAACACTCTGTTCTTGTTGGTTTTGTCGATGAGCATTGCAGGCTCTGGGGCTACGACAGGCATTCTTCTTTTAAAAGCAGCACTGCGCAGCAGGTTGTCGCCGCGATTGGGACGTGACATCTGGATTGCAACAATGGGATTGTTTTTGCTGCCAGTGCGCCAAATGATTCCGCTA
>JAEZQD010000101.1 GCA_023413185.1 Bacillota bacterium | reverse complement strand
GATCCACACTGTTCAGCCAAACACCCGATGTACTGTAAACAAACAGAGTCTGCTCTTCACCGTCCGCATCCGCACCCACCTGAATAAGATACTGTGGATTTGCGTTATATGTGGCGCTGGAGTTCTTGGGCGCGGCAATCGTCAGCGTTGCGGGAACGGTGTTCATTTTAATGCTGTTGCTGATTACATAGGAAGAAACCGCGTTCAGCGTGTCGGTTACGGCAATGCGGTATCGGGTAAATGTGCCGGGAACATTGGATGGCGTCGCCGTATATGTTCCTGATGAGGCGCTGGATACGACGGTAGCCACTGTTTCCCATGTACCCCAAGTCGAGTTATTTGTCGAGGTGGACTGCTGTATAACGTAGTTTTTGATAGTGCTCGTTCCGGCTACCGTGCCACTCCATGTCAGTGCCGCGCTGGGCGTGGCATAAATGAGTGGGCTGGCGGTAAAGGCGATGGGCGGTGTGGCAAGAATGTTTTTGCGGACATTGTTCGTGGTAATTTTCCAAGGTGAAAAATACGCACTGCCCGCCGTACCCTGCACACGGATGCGATGGCGCAGATAGTTTCCTCGCACTGTTGATGGGGCGGTGGTCAGGCTGCCGCTGCCGGAGGTCGAGGCAATCACGCCTACCGCGTTCCAGTCTCCCCATGCCGAGCCATCGGAGGATTCGCTGGATTCCAACTCATATCCGGTGATCGCGTTGCCAGCCCCGCCCAAAGCGCCGCTCCACGAAAGGATGACCGTGCTTTCCGCGATGGTCGCAACGAAAGCAAATGCCGTAGGCTCTATGCAAGCAGAAACCGCACACCGAACGCTATAAATATAAGTCTGTAAATTTTGGAATTGTGGCGTTGAAAATTTCATAATTTTATGCTATATTATTATTTTAAAAATGCTTAATTTAGGGTTTATTTATATTATCGCATTGAGTGATAAACAGAAATTTGTCGAGCAGTGTTGAGCCAAAAACTATTTATGTTTTATGATAGAGGTAAAATAAATGTTTAATGAAATTTGCATATATGAAGCAAAAATTGAAAAACAAGATGAAATCGAACAACTTATGAGAGAGGTCGCCAACTTTTATATGGAACAGGACGGCGTGGTGGAGGTTCGATATATTAAACGTACTCATCGACAAAAAGATTTTAATGCCGTGAAGGAAGGCGATTTACCTACTCGTCTAACTCGCTATGTAGGTAAAATAACCTATGTCTTACATTGGACAGTTAGAGATGAGGAAACTCATGCTCGTGTTTCTAAACTTGGTCTGGAGCATTTTTACAAACGCTGGAATCGTTGTTTGACTACTATGCCTAGAATTATTATAGGAGAAAATATTGTTTAGATAATGAACATAACCAGTAGGTTTCTTATGGGAGAACTACAAATCGGAATTTATCGGCTCGATAATCTTACGCCACATGGCAACCAAGCAACAATGGCTTGGTTGCCTTTTATAATTTATGTCAGTTCATGATATGCGCTTTTCTCGCCGCCACGGAGCAGGAACACGCCTTCATCACTTTTTCGGAATTCAATGTACCTCTTCACGATTACATCGCAGTATTTGGGATCGAGTTCCAGCGAGCAATTTACCCGGTCGGATTGCTCACAAGCAATCAGCGTCGTACCTGAGCCGCCGAACAAATCCAGTACCGTATCGCCCGGTCGGGAGGAATTGCCAACCGCCTTTCCCGCCAGAGCCACCGGCTTCATGGTGGGGTGTTCCTCCGATTTTTTCGGGCGGGGTATCTGCCACAAATCACTCTGCTGTCGGTCTTGCAGGGGGCAGAGCCGCTTCTCGCCGCCCAGCCAGCCGTACCAAATCGGCTCATATTGCGTGTGGTAGTCTTTCCGGGAAAGTACAAGGGAGTCCTTTGCCCAGATAATCGTGCTGCTCCAATGATATCCGGCTTCTTTCATCGCGGTCATTACCGATCCCCATTCCTGAGCCGACATGACCACATAGGTCATTGCCCCCGGCTCTGAAACACCAGCCATTGCCTTGAACGCCGATAGCAGAAACTTATAAAATTCATCAGCGGACATTTTGTCATTGAGAATCTGTCGGTTTTTCCATGAGGGATGTGTACTGCCGCCATAGTCCACGTTCCACGGCGGATCGGTGAAAACCATGCGTGCCCTTTTTCCGCCCATAAGCGTTGCAACATCTTCTAAATTCGTGGAGTCCCCACACATCAGGCGATGCTTTCCCAGCAGCCATATATCGCCATGCTGGGTGAGCGGTTCGGTAATTTGTGCGGCTTCTGCTTCTGCATCAAAATCGTCCTCGACAATTTTTCCGTCCTCACGGCTCAATTTCTGAAACAACTTATCGATCTCCAGGACTTCAAATCCTGTAATATCAAGGGAGATGCCGTATTGCTCAATGTCCCTGAAAACGTCAGCCAGCTTCGCAGTATCCCAATCGCCTGAAATTTTAATGAGTGCGATGTTCAGTGCCTTTTCCCACGCCTCGTCCATATCCACAACGACGCAGTCGATTTCCGTAAAACCCAGCTGCTTCAGCACTTTGAACCGCTGATGACCGCCGACGATATTGCCGGTGCGCTTATTCCAGATAATCGGCTCAACGTAGCCGAATTCCTCCACCGAGCGCAGCAGCTTTTCATACTCCGGGTCGCCCGGCTGTAAATCTTTGCGCGGGTTATATTTCGCCGGACTGAGATTTTCAATCGGGATTTTTTGTACTTGCATAGAATCCATCGGGCGGTTCTCCTTTCGGTTTCGCTTTGCGCTGACGACCGCCAATGATAATCGCCATCAGGTCTTGCTCCAGGTTCGTCACCAGCCGCTCGCAATTCCGCGATACGATATCCCAGATCGGCTCCCATGTCGCCAGCACATTTTTCTGCATTTTCAGCATCGCTTCGGCAAAGTCGGTGATTGCAAAAGTCTCGCCGCCGCCCTTTTTCGTTCCCTTATCGGCTTTAGTAACCGTCGCCGTCCTGCCGAGTTCATAATGCGCATGAAGCAGGTGGTATTTCGCCATGGCATAATCGGCAATCAGCGACACCGGGATCAAATTCAGGCAGTCGGTCGGCTCAAGATACTGAATGGTTTCGGTATATAACTCGGTCGGGGTGGGAATGCCGGGGCGCTGCTCCTGCTCACGCTTTTCCATCACACGCAGATAATCGGGAGGTTGGCGAGGGTTAATGCCGCCATTTCCGGCAAACTCAAGTTTTTTCAAAGGGCGGTGTCCCGGATTTCCCTCTGCCAACTTCTCGGCAAGTGGCTTCGGTTTGCGCCCTGCGCCCTTACGCGCTCCGCCTCGCGGCATAATCATCCCCCCTTATGAAAAATACGGTAATATTATTCTATGCACCCGGTTTGCTTTTCTTGACACTCATCTGCGATTTTTCGACAGGTTGTCCGTCGTTTTTTGCTTGTCCCCTGCAATCTACACCGCCTTTTTCTCCTCCAAAATCCGTGATTCTACAGAGATTTTCCGGGCAAAACGAATGAAAAAAGCTGTGTTCAATGAAAACAATCAAAGAATGCTTTGAATAGGCATGACGAAAGCCCGCAAACGCAGTGTTTACGGGCTTTTCAGAATGTTTTGAAATCGCGGATTTTTTGTACGACACCCTGCCGCGCTACACAGGACAAAGGGTGCAGAGATTAAGACCGCCCCTAGGGTCGGAAGTTTTTGTGATTTTCATCAAGGATCGCATGACAAGGTTTGCAAACGGACATCAAGTTTTTATCATCGTTAGTACCACCATCAGCAAGCGGGGTGATGTGGTGGACTTCAGTTGCAGGAGTTAAGCGCCCTTCTTGTTCACAGCGTTCACAAAGTGGATGTCGAGAAGTGTATCGGTTACGAGTACGTCTCCACTCGCTACCGTAACGAGCGGTGGTAGCTGGATCACGGAGTTTCTGATACTCGCGGGAAGCGATGGTCTTATGTTCAGAGCAATAGCGCTCGGTGGTAAGGTTCGGGCATCGAGGATATGAACAAGGGTGTGGTGCTTTTTGGGGCATAGAAACAACCTCCTTGCGGACTGGCATGAGCGGAATAACAGAAAATTCCGCTCCATATATACTTTTTATCTTATTACGCTGTTTACTCTTGCGAACCATATGACATAATGGGTTGCGCCGACTCGCTCATTCCGCTCAAACCCTGATAGAATCTGGCGAAAAGCCGCTCCGAGTTCCGCTCGGGAGCCGCTCACAGCAGCCGGATGCCGCGCCATATGCGGCGGCGGGTGACGGCTTCGCTGCCGCGAGACACACCACTGACACCCTCAAGTTCGTTGTTGAACCGTTTCTGGGAGACAGGCTTCGATCCGACAGTTGAACAATATTCGTGATATGCGTTGTACAACTCCTCACGCAGAACCTCGCTGCCGGGGTCGAGGGTACAGCATTCCTCCACGAACGCCAAGGTGCTGCTGTTGTCGGCTTTATAGCTGGCAAGTTCGGCTCGGGTGCGCTCGGTTTCGGTGAACTTCCACTTGCATTCGATCAGGCGTTTCAGACCGACCATCGCCCATGCGATGATACCGTCTTTCTCCAGCAGGAGTTTTTCCTTGAGATTGCCGTCTTTTTTATCCTCGGGTATGGTGTGGTCAAAGCGTATCAGAATCAATCGTCGGTAGAAGCCGTCGCTGCGGTCACTGTAATTTTTAGGGATATTGTTGCAGGAAAATAAGAGCCGCGCAAACGGTTTGAATGAAAAATATTCTTTAAATTTATGCTGTGCGGAAATATAGTCCTCTCCGGTGATTGCCTTGAACGTACCCGTGTCGCGGATATCACTGGTGGGCAGGTCGGCGAAAATGTTTGCCAGCTTGCCGAAAAGCTGAACCGTTGCGAATTTTTCATCCAGCTCCTGCCATGTCAGATTTGACACGTTTTCCTGACGTAAAAGCAAATGTTTTTTGCTTATGGGCTTTGACGAGGAGTCCTTTAATCGGCTGATGGCTAATAATATTCAAACAAAAAAGGGGCAATTCATTTTCTCACGTGAAAAACCATAAAGCTTGCGGGTAATAGTATCGTAGTTAATGTGCTTGAGTCGATTTTTAGACAAGTAGAATATATCAGGCGTGAGATATTAAAAACCAATCGTACTGAACTGCGCGCAAATACTTTGTTAAAAGCACAATGTACGCACTTGCCTGCAGCCAAGGTTTGATTTCGTGCAAATTCAAAGTCAATTTTTCTGGTTTATTTTCGCGGAACAACCGAATAGTGGACATGGGTGCAGGAGTCCAAGCCTGACAAGCCGAATAGTGTTATTATATCAACGTAGACGTGATTTGCCAACAATAACCCTGTAATCCGTTAAGGTTGCAGGGTTATTGTTTTTTATATCGGTTTGCCCCTAATTATATATTCGTACCTACACCGATGCTACAATATAATGAAACTCAATATCGATTCAAACTCAACGCCGCAAAAACGCAAGCATCTGCGGCGTCTGCTTTTTTCCAACTGACAATCGTGTTAAGATTTTATCAGGCTCCAAGTCAACAATTTGTCCAACCGCCAATAGCAAATGGAAAGATGAGGCGTTCAAAGCAAGCCATCAGCATCTAAAATAGAACCCCTAGACATTCCGACCAACCGCTTGTATAATGGCAGTAGAGCCGCCGACTTAAGGAGGGTGCCCCATGGACGAACAATCCCTGCTAAAAGCCATAGAAGCACTACTGGATGCGAAGCTCGAACCAATCAAAGAGGATATCGAAACCATCAAAGAGGACGCTACCATTACCAGAAACGGCGTTATTATGCTGCTTGACTGGGCAGAACAAGCTCAAATCGAAGTTAAAATACCCCTCTACAAAAAAGCTGAATAAATCACAGCATAAGGCAGGGGAAACCCTGCCTTTATCTTTCAAAAAACTGATTAGTACCTTGAAAAGGAATAGGTCAACAGTTCGAATCTGTTCATCAACCCCATCAACCCGCATAAACATCGCGTTTGTGCGGGTTGATGTTTAGCTAGTGGCTTTATGCGGGAAAAGGAAAGAATGGAAACGAACAAAGCGGCTTTAAGCAGACTTTGCTGCTTTTTGATGATTGAAAACATGAAGGATTCTATTCTTAAAGCGATTAGAGTTGATAATAGGTTATAAGCTTACAGCAAGCATATTGCGTTCCAGTAAAGAAATGAGTTCGTTGGTTACTGTAGGATTTATTACTGCTTCAATGAAAAGTAAAAAATGTTTTAATATGCTTATAACCGGTGTATAATAACTGTAATAGCCGAATTACCACACTCAGTTAGACCGTTCAAACACTTTGTTTGTGTGGTCTATTGATGCTATGATAAGAAAGAGCATTCAAAAACTATCGTTTTGTATTGACTTTGACGCGACGTCAACCGCTATACTGACATCAAGGGAGGCAAGGGCATGACGTTACAAACCATCAATCAGGTATCCAGGCAGTATGATATCTCGACGCGCACGCTTCGTTACTACGAGCAGATTGGTCTGCTGCAAAGCATCCGCACTGCGGATTACGCGTACCGCACCTATGACGCGGATGCACTGCGCAGACTGCAGCAGATTATCATCCTTAAAAAACTAAGAATCCCATTAAAAACGATAAAGGAGATTTTAGTTAATGAGGACGCGCTTGTCGCAATTCGGGCATTCGAGAATAAAATAGGCGAGCTCGGGTGTGAGATATCCGCACTGACTACAATTCAAACGGTTTTGGATGGCTTGGTAACACGACTAAAGGAGCATTACAGCTTACCGCTTAGTATAACCCTCCTAAAAAGTGACGAGCTGCTTTCCATCATCACGTCGCTTTCTTCCCTTAACAATTGTTTTAAGGAGGAACTGCCAATGAGTGACCTAAATAAGGCACAAAGCTCTCTTTCCAAACTGACCGATGTCCGAATTGTATATCTTCCCCCCTCGGCCGTAGCCGCCAGCCATTATATCGGCGACGAGCCGGAGTATCATGCAGGGGTTGCGCTCAATCGGTTTGTACTCGATAGCGGGCTGTGCGAAAAGAAACCCGACCTGCGGCTGTACGGCTTTAATCACCCCAACCCGGTGGATGAATCGAACTTTCACGGTTATGAGATGTGGGTGACCATCCCCGACGACATGGAGCCTCCCGCACCGCTTGTAAAAAAGCAGTTTGCCGGCGGTTTGTATGCCGCGCATATGATTGAGATGGGCAACTTTCATGAGTGGCAGTGGCTCGCCGATTGGGTCGACAACAGCGAGAAGTATGAGTTTAACGGCGCGCTCGATAATGGGGAGTGTATGTTCGGGTCCCTTGAGGAACACCTGAATTACATTAACCACGTAAAGCTAAGTGCCGAAAACACTGAGCCGGAAGGGATGCAGCTGGACCTGCTGATTCCGGTAAAAGAAAAGTAAAGCTGGACTTAAAAAGGCAGCCCGCCCGGAGGTTATTCTCCCGGGCGGGCTGCCTCATTCGTTTATTCTTTCAGAACGAAGTCGACACGAACCTGTGAATTCATGGGGTCGTATTGCTCGAAGTTGTAGTAATAAAGGGTTTGATACTGCCCCTGTTCCAGATAAACCGGTTGATCGGTGATACTGCACCGAGCTGAGGTCAACTCATATGCCACCTTTCCGGTGTCCGATACGATGTTGATTGTCATCTCACCATCCCCCGCGTCCATCTCCAAATCGAGCAGGTATTCGCGACCTCTATCTACCGTGTACTCACCGCTGGAAATCGGCAGCTTGTTTTGCTCCATGTTGATGTAGGTGAAGTTTTCTTCATAGAGAACCTGTGTATGACCAAAGCCTGCGACCAGAATTGCCGCAATAAATATAACCAGCGAAGCGGGTAATGTAATCTGTATGGGAATCAGCAGTGCGGTTTTCTTGCCCCTTCGGCTTCTGATAATGCTTAAAAGACCCAGCCCCAGCGTGATTGAAAGCAGAGCAAATACCCCACTCTCCATAAATATACTCGGCTCAAGGGTTTGAAATGCGTGAATGAGATAGAGGGCAAACATTACGGTGTAAACCGCAAACAAAACACCAATTACCCGCAGCCAGCGGTTTTGCATCTGACACAAAGACTGTTTGTCGGTATAGATGCGGTATTCGCTTGGCTCAACACCCTCTTCATATGGCTTGCGGAAGTAATGCCAGCCGTTAAAAGTGGAATTGATGTATTCCCAGCCCTGCTCTTCAAAAGCGGTTCGATATCGAAGCGGATCTGTGATACCCGCGTTGTAATCGAGCTGATAAACGTATCTTACACTATTGTCTCGTTTAAAATCGGAGGAAAAGCTACCGCCGCGAATGAGCTGCAGCCCTTTTTTGGAGGCCTCGTTAAGGTCGTGCTCCTCCTTTTCATACTCCCATGCCGCATAGACCTTATGACTTTTAACCCTGTCTGTCAACTTAGTTCACCCCTTGTTACCATGTCGTATCCGCCAATCAGCCTGTTTAGTCGTTTTACCTCGTCCTCCAGCACTGCTTTTCCCGCAAGGGTAATCTCGTACAGCCGTTTTCTTCGGTCGGCGGGATCTGTGCTGTTTTGTTCGCGTATCCAGCCCTTTTTCATCATGTTGCTCGTTGCACCGTACATGGTGCCCGAGCCGATTTTTACCGTATGATCCGATAACTTTGCCGTGTCCTGCATAATGCCATAGCCGTGATTGGGCTTGCTATACAGGCACAGCAGAATATAGTAATAACTCTCGGTCAACGGTTCGTTTTTTGTTACCACCGGTTATGCCCCTTTCCAGTTGTGTCAGCTTTCGATATGTCGTTTAACGACATATATATCGTACCACGACATATGTCGCATGTCAATACATCCGCAAATATTTATTCCCAAAAATCAGAAGGCGCTTATAATGGCTTTGTAGCAAGCAAAGTGGTTTACATTTGAATATACGGCAATCATAATATAGTGACGTATTTTGTTGTTGTCGTAATGCGGTTATATTTGCATGGTTTTCGCTATAAATGCATGTAATCGGTTGCAAACGCTGTGTGAAAAGGGGTATAATGAAGCAGTCGTCGACTTTGGGGATTGGGGATTATTGTTTCGGTTTGTTTGCCCTGTGCCCTATGGCGAGTGACTTTGCTATACTAGCTATGGTAGGTAAAACCTAGGCTTAGGTTTTTGCCGTAGCCTAAGCCAGAAAATATAAGGCTTATGATGTTTTTGTGCATCGGGCCGAAAGGACATGGTAGGGGAAATGAAGTATCTTGTTTTGCTGTGTGACGGAATGTCGGATTATCCCGTGGAGGAGCTTGGTCAAAAAACACCGATGGAGGTGGCAAGCAAGCCTTTTATGGACGGTCTTGCGGCACATGCGGAGGTCGGGCTGCTAAAAACCGTAGCCGATGGTCTAAAGCCGGGCAGTGATGTCGCAAACCTTTCGGTGATGGGCTACGACCCCGAGCTGTACTATGCGGGTCGTTCCCCCCTTGAGGCGGCCAGCATCGGTATCGAGCTGGAACAGACCGATGTCGCAACCAGATGCAACCTGGTCACCCTTTCGGATGATGTGGTGTTTGCAGAGAAAACGATGGTGGACTACTGTGCCGACGATATCTCCACCGAGGAAGCGGATATTCTGATAAAGTACCTGCAAAAGATGTTGGGCGACGAGGTGTTTTCGTTCTACACCGGCGTAAGCTACCGTCATTGTTTGGTGTGGAAAGACGCACCCGAGGATGTAGGTGCCACAACCCCGCCGCACGATATTACATTGCAAAAGATAACCGAATATCTACCCCAAAACGAGCGTTTTTTGGAGCTGACCAAAAAGAGCTACGAGCTTTTGCGTGATCATCCGCTTAATCTGGAGCGGGTGAAAAAGGGGCACCGCCCGGCAAACTGCATCTGGCTTTGGGGCAGCGGGCGTAAGAAGCCGCTCGATGATTTCGGGGCAAAATACGGCGTAAAGGGCTCGGTTATCTCGGCGGTAGACCTCATCAAGGGCATTGGCAGGCTTGCAAACCTTGAGGTGCTTCATGTCGAGGGCGCAAGCGGGTATATCGACACAAACTTTGACGGCAAGGCGCAGGCATGCATCGACGCGTTTGCGCTGGGGCAGGACTTTGTATACCTGCATGTGGAAGCACCCGACGAGTGCGGTCATCGCGCCGAGGTTCAAAACAAGGTTCGATCCATCGAACTGATCGATTCCCTCGTTCTTGCGCCTATCCTAAAGGCGCTTAAGCGGTATGATGATTATAAGATTATGATATTGCCCGACCACGCCACCCCGCTTTCTCTGCGCACCCATGTAAACGACCCTGTGCCGTACCTTATTTACCACAAGCAGTTTGAACAGGAGAGCGGTGTAACCAACTTCTGCGAGCATTCCTGTGCAAAAACCGGTAGATACCGTGAGATTGGGCACGAGCAGATGGCTCACTTTCTTACGAGATAAGGAACGCGGCATTAATACACATATGAGAGAGGGAACACAATGCACAACGTACTAAGCGGTTGCCGGCCGCAGTCTGTATTTCACTACTTTGCAGAAATCTCCCGTATCCCACGCGGCTCGGGCAACGAAAAGGCGGTTTCCGATTATCTGGTCTCCTTTGCGGAGGAACACGGTCTGTGGGTGTTACAGGATGCGGCGAATAATATCTTAATAAAGAAGCCCGCCTCCTGCGGCTGCGAAGACCTACCCGCCGTAGCGCTGCAAGGGCACCTTGATATGGTGTGCGAAAAGAACGCCGATTCATCGCACGACTTTGTGCGTGACCCGATTACACTAATCGAGCAAGACGGCTGGATTCGTGCCGACGGCACGACCTTAGGCGCCGACAACGGCATCGCGGTCGCGATGATGCTTGCCCTGCTTGCGGACGATACCCTGTGTCACCCCGCGCTTGAGTGCGTATTTACCGTGTGCGAGGAAACGGGGCTGGAGGGCGCCTTTGCGTTTGACGGCAGCCTCATCAGTGCCCGATATATGATTAACCTCGATTCTGAGGAGGAGGGGGTTGCCACCGTAAGCTGCTGCGGCGGAGTGCGAACCCATATCACAAAACCGATTGTGTATCAAAAGTCGGATGCCAATGCGGTAAGGCTGTTTGTTCATGGGCTTGCGGGCGGGCATTCCGGCGTGGATATTGCGAAAAACCGAGCCAACGCAATCAAGGTGATGGCGGAGCTTTTAAGCTACCTAAGGACAGAAACGGGCTTTGCCCTTGCCGATATCGCGGGTGGCAATAAGGATAACGCCATCCCCCGCGAGTGCTGGGCGGTTATTGTAACAGACCGTACCGCGGACGAGATTTCCGCGTTGGTGCGTCGGTTTAAAGCGTCGCTCCCCCCCATGGGTGAGGACGACGCAAGCTTTGACATCGCAGTCTCAGACGCCGCGGCGGATATGGCGATGAGCTGTTCGGATGCGGTACTCAAGCTGCTTGTAAATGCGCCAAACGGCGTGCAGACCATGTTTGAGCACGCACCAGACATGGTGGAAAGCTCCTGCAATCTGGCATCTATCACCAAGGACGGCGACAAGCTGCGTGTTATCGTTTCCATCCGCAGCGCGGCAAAGCATAAGCGCGACGCAGTGGTACACCGGCTAAGCGCGGTTGCCGAGCAGGCAGATTTTACGCTTTCCATTCAGGGGGAATACCCTGGTTGGGACTACGAGCGAGAGTCTCATCTGCGCGATGTGATGAGCGAATGCTACCTTGCGCTGTACGGCAAGCCGCTTCGCTTCGAGGCGATTCACGCGGGGCTTGAATGCGGTATCTTTAAGTCGAAATGCCCACAGCTCGACATCATCGCCATCGGTCCGAACATCATTGACTGCCACACGCCGGACGAGCGTCTGAACGTCGTGTCCTGTAACGCGGTGTGGGAACTGCTGCTTGCCACCCTTGCTAAGCTTTGTAAACAATGACGTTAACAAATTAACCCTTTTATACGCCGCAACGCCGTGGTATAATTAGTAATAGGGTTGTGCACTTATAAAAACGTTGCGAACTGATAGCGGTGCAGAAGGTGTTTGGTTACAGATGTGCCTGAAAACACCGTTGCACCGCTTTTCTTTTTGCTCAGATATTGTTGCTGTTATCTTGGCGTTTTAAGTTGATTGGCGATTGCTGCCTGTGGGGTTAACAAAATGGATCGGTACAAAAAGCTTGCACTCAACACGGTGATATTTGCCATCGGCACGTTCAGCTCCAAGGTTCTTGTGTTCTTGCTCATGCCCATCTACACACGAATCCTTTCCCCTGCCGACTACAGCGTGGTAGAGCTTGTAACGGGCACGGCGAACTTTATGATCCCCATCGTCGCGGTGTGCATCGGCGAAGGGGTTATTCGCTTTGGTCTGGACAGCGCGGTGCGCAAGGATGATGTATTCACATCGGGCATACTCACGGTGCTAATCGGCTTTGCCGTGTTTGCCGCGTGCTACCCGCTGTTTTCTATGATTCCGTTTATTACAGGGTATACGCCGCTTGTGTACCTGTTTGTGCTGGCTTCCTCCTTAAAGGGCATCTGTGCGCAGTTTGTTCGAGCCAAGGGCTATATTCGGCTGTTTGCGTTTGACGGGGTTTTATCCACCGTTATGGTGCTGGTGTTTAATATATTGGGGCTGGTGGTGTTTCAGCTTGGCATTACCGGCTATGTGCTGGCTATTATCCTCGCCGATATCCTGTCCGCGCTGTTTTTAACCTGGATTGCGGGGCTTTGGCGGTATTTCAAAGGCTTTTCCGTCAACAAGGCGGTATGGCGGGCGATGGTGCTGTACGCCATTCCGCTCATCCCCAACACCTTGTTTTTTTGGGTGACAAACCTTTCGGACCGATATATTGTGACGGGGTTGTTGGGGGCACAAACCAACGGCTTGTATTCGATAGCCTACAAGATACCCACGATTATTACGGCGGTGTCGGGCATATTCATGCAGGCGTGGCAGCTCTCCGCCTTTTCTGAGGAGGATACGCGCACAAAGGCGCGTTTTTATTCTACGGTGTTTGACGGGTACCAATCGGTGTTGTTTATAATAGGCGCGGGCACGGTGCTGCTGATAAAACCGCTGACAAGCCTGCTGCTGGATCAGGAATACTTCAGCTCGTGGGTGTACGTGCCGTACTTGATTCTGTCTGTGGTGTTCTCTTGCTTCGCCTCATTCTTCTCAAGCATCTATATGTCGCAAAAACGCAACGTTATGACGATGCTTACCACCATGACGGGCGCTGTCATTAACGTGGTGCTCAACTTCATACTTATTCCGAACTATGGCGCAAACGGCGCGGCGTTTGCCACGTTTGTCAGCTATTTTGTGGTGTTTGTATTTCGCGCGGTACACTCCCGCCGCTATATTCCGGTACACGTTGCGTGGGGAAGGCTTGCACTCAACCTGCTGCTGTTGCTCGGGCTGGCGCTTACCGCCATCCTTGAGCCGCGATATTCCACTGCAATGCAGATTGCGTTTGCAGCGGCACTGGTGCTCGTGAACGCGAAAACTATGATCACCTCACTTATGCGCATCCTCGAGCGGCGCAGAGCCGGCTAAACGTCACAACGAAAGGCAGAGGGAAAACGATGAGGTTGCAGGCACTGCCGTACCGCTTTGCGGTATGCAAACTGAATAATATGACTGGGCTTAACTTGAATGCTCCGTTCTTTGCGCTGGCAAAGACCGACGATGAGGTGTCGCTCATCTGCCCCAGCGAGCACACCCCGCAGGGATGCATCGCGATAGAAGACGGCTTTTGTGGTTTTCGTGTATGTGGGTCGCTGGATTTCTCGCTGGTGGGTGTTCTCGCGAAGCTGACCGTGCCCCTAGCGGAGGAAGGCATCAGCATTGTGACCTTTTCGACCTACGACACCGACTATCTGCTTGTAAAAGAGGCGGATTACCCGCGCGCGGTCAGGGTATTAACCGCAGCGGGCTACGAGTGGGTGAATACGCTTCGCAGCGACACAGCGGCCGATACATAACGGATATACATAACCTGAATATATTTCGAGTATAGCAAAGCGCAGCGGTCGTCTGTATAGGACAAGCCGCTGCGCATTATTGTACCATTCTTACTGTCGGGGTTCCTTTGGGTTTCTCGGCCTCTTCTTTACGGTGTAGCCAAACGAGCCCAATCGTTTGCCCAAGGCAAAATACTCACCGTGAGAATAAGCGGCTAGTGAGCTTTTGTGCAACAGCAGTTTACCGTTTTCGTCGATGTACTTATCGTCCACATCCACACACAGAATCTCCGCCAAAAACATATCATGCGTTCCCAGGGACTTAATCTCGGTTACGCGGCATTCCAAACTGACCGGGCTTTCATCAATCAGAGGCGCGCTTATCATTGAGGCGGCGACGGGGGTAAGGTGCATCTTTGCAAACTTATCTACCTTTTCTCCGCTTTTTACGCCGCAAAAATCTGCCGCGCGTACCAGTGCGGAGGTGGTCAGGTTTATGGCAAACTCGCCGGACTCCTTAATAATAGCATGCGAGTAACGCGAGGGGCGAACCGAAATATAGGTCATAGCGGGGTAAGAGTTCACAATCCCTGTCCATGCAATGGTAATGATATTCGGCTTTTCCATTGTTCCGCATGTTACCATTGCAAGCGGAACGGGAGAGAGCAGCGTTCCTGCCTTCCATACTGTTTTACTCATAACAGACACTTCCTTCTTCACAACATAAACGATACACAAGGATACCGTCTGGTTCTTTTTCCTCAGTTGTTCATCTCATTATATCACAATGCGGTGCGATTATGCTATTTTTCGTTTGCGTACCTGCTCTTTTCGCGAGCGGTCTTTGCTTTATTTGGCATGGTGAATGATTGCGGCGTTTTAGCAGATACTAGACATATAAAGGAGGCTTTTACATGGGAATTATCGGGTGGTTAATTATCGGAGCACTCGCAGGTTGGATTGCAAGTAAGATAACCGGCAACGATAAGCGGATGGGTGCCGGTAAGAACATCATCGTCGGCGTCATCGGCGGATTCATCGGCGGGCTTGCGATGAATCTGATTGGCGGCGAAGGTGTCACAGGCTTTAACCTTTGGAGCCTGTTTGTGGCTGTCTTAGGCGCAGTGATCCTGCTTTTGATTGTTAACGCGGTTACAAGAAGGTCGTAAGATTATTTGATAGATAAACTACAAGCAGTATATAACGTGCCCCCAACCGGTTGTCGGTTGGGGGCACGTTTGGTTTATGACGGATTCAAGAAATATCACGGCAGTCACATGTGCTTAGTTCAGTTCGAAATCCTTACCGTCCAGTTGGGCGTACACGTCCTTAAGCGGGCTGTAATCTGTTACAGGATTGCCTTCGAGGAGTACGATGCGCAGACTGGACAGGGAGGAAAGGGCAGCAATATCGGTAATCAAATTTTCGTTTAGTTGAACATCCCATAGCTTTTTTAGGTTGGCAAGCGCAGAAATGTCGGTAATGCCCGCGCTTTTGGCATCGATATGCTCAAGGTTTTCAAGACCGGACAGCGCGTCCAAGCTTCCAATACCGGCCGGAACGCCGTCTTTGTTGTAAATCCAGCAAAACACCAGGCAGTTTAGGCTTGTCAGGTCTTTGAGTGGGGTCAGATCTTCGACCAAGGTTCCGTTAAAGACAAACGTCTCCAGGCTGTGCAACTCAGAAAGCGGCGACAAATCTGATATCTCGTTAAATGAAATATCCAGTTCTTTTAGTCCAGTAAAATACTTAAGTGCGCTGATATCCTTAATATTATTGCTGTCGTTTTTCTCACCAAAGCTACCGTTACCTACGTTAAGCGACTGCACCTGCGCGGCTTCTGCTACCGTGATGTCGCCATCGGGCTTGTTCATCGCCTTTCGCACCGCTGTCTCTAGGTTTTTGTCGCTAAACACAACGACGGCAGCAGGCTGGCTTTCTGACATCGCAGCGGAAGACGGCTGTTCCGAAACAACCGGCTCGGGTTCGGGCTGAGGTTGCGGGGGTTGGGCTACACATGCCACCATAGACAGTACGAGAATTAAAACAATACTAGTCAACAAGCATCTTTTCATTTAAAGCCACTCCATTTCGTTTTTCACGTATTGTAAAGTTAAATGAAAGTTGAGAACCCGTCAGCCCTTCTGGTACAATAGTTTCACCACAAAACCAAGTACCTCCCAGAAAGGAGACGAGTTCTCATGGCAAAATCATATCAAATTTACTTTCCGAAATGCAACAACAATCAATCATTTTATCGTTACGGCAAAGATTCTGATGGGTATCAAAAGTATCTTTGTCGGAACTGCCATCATCAATTTGCACCCAAACGCCCGAGGGCGGAGGGGGCAAAT
>JAEZQD010000030.1 GCA_023413185.1 Bacillota bacterium | reverse complement strand
GTCTCAAAGAGTAAAACAGATATTTAAACTTGTAGGCGGCATAATCATTATTGTTTTTGGACTAAACAACATCTTTAGTGAGTTTGGCTTATCCTTTTTGTCTGTTTTTAAGATTGGTATCCCGAGTGATGCAACCAACACCTTTTTGTACGTGCTGCTGTTTACCCTGTCAAACCCCCTTACTATACTTTTTTGGGCGGGAGTATTCTCGGCAAAGCTTGCGGAAGACACCATGCAGCAGAGGAACATCTATTGGTTTGGATTGGGCGCGGTGTGCTCTACCGCGGTGTTCCTCACGATGGTCTCTTTGCTTGGTAGTGTGGTAAGCCTGTTCATCAACGATTTGTTCTTAACACTGCTAAACGTCGGTGTGGGGTTGGTTCTGGTGGTATTTGGCATACGTACCATGCTAAAGAAGCAAGCCAAATAAGCCTTGGATTTGCTTACCTTAATTATTTATGCGAGTTTGCAGCAATAGAACGGGGAGAAGCTACTACTTTAGCAGTATACATAAATATATCAAAATACTGGTTTACATTTTGCGCCGTTTCTGTTTAAATAAAAAGTGACATAACACCTGCTTATGAGAGGAATTACCCCGAATGATCAATCAAACAAAGCGTATGCGCAACAGAGCCCTTCTTGAAAGGGAGTTTGACCATTGCCTAGCCGATATAATCAATAATGAGTCGGTTCAGCGGATGAAGGACTATATGCAGCATGGCGGAATCAGTTGTTTGCGCCACTGCTTGTTTGTTTCTTACCTGAGCTTTTGGATATGCAAAAAACTCAAACTCGATTATCGCTCTGCTGCAAGAGGCGCCCTATTGCACGATCTCTTTTTGTACGATTGGCGTTTGACAAGACCCCCGGAGGGATTGCACGCCTTTGTGCATCCTACCATTGCGTTGCGCAATGCCATGGAGCTGTTTACTCTGACCGAAAAAGAAAAGGACATCATTTTTAACCATATGTGGCCGGTGACATTTCGGTTGCCTCGGTTCCGCGAAACAGTTGTTGTGCTTCTGGTAGATAAGTACTGCGCAGTGATGGAATGTTTAGAGGTGGGGTATCGCAGACTGCTGCGCCGATTAAAGCTACGGTATGCGTGCTAGCCCAGCCTTTTGATTACAAACTGATATAATGAGGTGGTAGCGATACTGGTACTTGCAAAATGGTTTTTGTTACTTATGTTTTACAGCTTTATCGGTTGGGTATACGAATCCATCGTGTGCTCAATCGAGGAAAAGCGACTGATTAACCGAGGGTTTTTAAATGGACCCATCTGTCCGGTATACGGTTTTGGCGGATTGCTTGTAATTGCAGTGCTGTATAATCGCACAGACAACCTATTACTGACGTTTTTGAGCTGTATGCTGCTCACAACCACGCTCGAGTACATAACCGCCATTACACTGGAAAAGCTGTTTGATGTCCGCTGGTGGGACTACTCGTCATATCCCTTCAATTTTCAGGGGCGTATCTGCCTGTTGGGGTCTGTGGTGTTTGCCGTTTTGGCTACGCTGACACTTCGATACTTACATCCCTACACCATCAAGGTGCTCGACGGGATTCGGGAAGAAATCATCTTGTCCGTCTCAGGCGTATTGGTAATTCTTGTTGCGCTGGATCTTTTTGTGACAGTTCGCCATCTTCTGCGGCTCAACGGGAGGATGCAAACGATACAGCAGCAGGTCAATCAGTTTTTAGATAAGCAAGTGAAACGGGCAGAGGGGTTAAAAAGCTCGCTGCTTGAGCGATTTGAAGAAAGTGAATTCTATACCGAGCAGGTAAAACGTCTGTTCGATTTGGGAAAACGACAGAATATCCGGTTGCTGCGCGCGTTTCCAAGATTGCGTCCTATCCACAACAGTGATGCATGGCTATGGCTTAAAAATAAGCTGCTTAACAAAGAGAAATAAAGGCAAAGAAAACGGCTGTCGCTTTCCCACGATAGGGGAGAACCGACAGCCGTTTATTGTTATGATTACGCTACTGTGTAATTTGCTTTTTATCAACAAGCTTTAACACGCTTATAACAAGTACACATACAATGCTCGTTATAATAATCTCAGGAACCATAAAGCTTCCGTTATAAAATAAGGTGTATATGATAAACAGGGTGTTGCCATGATACTTTTCAAGTATTCGCTGACCCAAGGTAAAGCCTTCCTGGCCAAAGAACCAATCTGCGTATTCAGAAAAGAAGATGTAGCCCGATACGGCGTGGGCAAGATACCGCACAATCATCGCCACAAGTGCTCCGCTAACGAGAGAAAGCGGGGCGTTTTTTATCTTGTTTTTGAATAATCCGCCAAGACCGAGCGCGGTAAATGCAATCAGGTAGTCAAACACCACGATGCCAACCACCATGCCTAGGCTTACGCCTCTGAATATCCCGCTTGGTATATCCAATATTAGTTGTATGATGGAATACGCAAAGGCGGTCAAAACGCCCCAACGCACCCCGTTGCGATAGCTAACCAGAATAATTGGCAGCATACTGCAAAGCGTTACAGAGCCACCATACGGCAGTGCAAAGACCTTAATGAGCGACAGGATTGCGGCAAGTGCTATCATCACTCCGCTTTCGGTCAATAGCCTTGTTTTGGTTTTGTTCATTGGTATAACCTCCATATTATGTTTATGACAATCAAACAAGGCTGTTATGGCGATAACGATTCATCAGGCGGTTATTCTATTATTAGGGCAAAACAAAATCGTCATGCCCCAATCAATAGTGCATGACGAACGAAATTAAACTTGCGTTTATTCTTCCTACGCCGGCATTATCCGGATCAGGTTATAGGGTTTGAAACCTTTTGCGGTTTCATCTCAGCCAATTATCTCAGCACCCCTGTTTTTAATTGTCACACAAAGTATACATTGGCGAATGCAAACTGTCAATACTCAATACAGATACTTTTCTGTGGGCTTCACCCTGAGGATTTTGCATGCTTAATCCCATAACTGCATAGTGCATTCACGCAGCACTGTATGCATAAAGGAGAACGCGCCTTGCAAACCGCCCTGCCGTGCAAAACCATGCGGTGGCAAAAATCATTGGATTCATCGGGCGGCAGGAGCTTCACTAGCTCTTTTTCGCAACGCAGAGGGTCTTTTGTTGTGGTAAGCCCCAGTTTGTTGGTAATACGAATGCAGTGCGTATCGCAAACCACTGCGGGCTTGTGATAGATGTCACCCAAGATTAAATTAGCCGTTTTTCTTCCCACACCGCTCAAGGATAAGAGTTCATCCATGGTATCGGGTACAGTGCCATCAAAGCGATTCAGTAGGTCTTGCGCTATCTTCTTGATGTCACGCGCCTTTGTTTTATACAGCCCACAGGGCTTAATAATCTCCTCTATCTCCTCAAGCGGCGCATCTGCCAGAGATTGCATCGAGTTGTAGGTCATAAACAGAACCTTCGTTACGATATTAACCCTCGCATCGGTGCATTGCGCAGAAAGGCGTGTGGCAATCAATAGCTCGTACGGGTGTTGATAGTGCAAAGAGCATATGGCGTCAGGGTATTGCTTTTTGAGTGCCTCTACAATTAAGATGGTGCGTTCTTTTTTTCTCATGCTGTTCTCACGCCTTTACCGGATGAATTGTTATTATTACTATCATAGACGATTGCACCCGATAATTCAAACGGAGTTTCATCCCACCTGCGCAAAATTTAAATTATGCAGGTCGTCGGATATTCACTTTACAATGTACCGCCGTTATTGTAAAATAAACGTTAGTGATATTTTTCTTATCTACAAACCAATAATTTACCAATACTCCAAAAGGGGATGTTTATTTACATGCAGTCAAAGTATAACCGAATATTGCTCAAGCTTTCAGGCGAAGCGCTTGCTGGAGATAAAAAGTACGGGCTGGACTATGACGTGGTGTGCAA
This sequence comes from Bacillota bacterium, assembly GCA_023413185.1. GTDB lineage: Bacteria > Bacillota > Clostridia > Oscillospirales > Ruminococcaceae > Acetanaerobacterium. The sequence goes on along the minus strand of JAEZQD010000030.1, from coordinate 6,024 downwards.
AATCTGCGATAGCATCCGGCGCGTGCATGATCTTGGCGTGCAGGTTGGCATTGTAGTGGGCGGAGGCAATATCTTCAGGGGACGTAGCAACGAGCGCATGGAGCGTACCCGTGCGGACCATATGGGAATGCTCGCAACGGTGGTTAACTCGCTCGCACTTGCGGATGCCCTGGAGCAGATGGATGTCTCGGTACGGGTGCAGACGGCGATATCTATGCAGGCCATTGCCGAGCCCTATATCCGCAACCGTGCTGTTAGGCATCTCGAAAAAGGCAGGGTAGTCATCTTTGGTTGTGGCACAGGCAATCCGTTCTTCTCAACAGATACGGCATCGGCTCTTCGTGCCGCAGAAATTGACGCGGATATCATTTTTAAAGCGACCATGGTCGACGGGGTATACACCAGCGACCCCGCAAAGGACCCCACCGCAGTAAAGTATAACGAACTTACCTTTGCCGAGGTGCTCAATAAGAACCTGGGTGTTATGGATAGTACCGCGGCTTCAATGTGTAAGGATAACGACATTCCAATTCTCGTATTCAGTATTGAAGACCCCGATAACATTATCCGCGCAGTTTGCGGCGAAGACATCGGCACACTGGTTAAGAAGTAACAGGTTTTGATTGCCGCTTGGTATTGCGGCTGTTTGACATCGGCAGCTACTGATTGTTATGAAAGGAAGTTGTTTTATGATTAAGGAAGAGCTCGGTCACATGACTGAAAGAATGGAAAAAACCATCTCAGCGCTGAGTAATGAGTTTCACTCGTTGCGCGCGGGCAGAGCAAACCCCAGCGTGTTGGATAGAATTACAGTGGATTATTATGGTACCGCTACCGCCGTCAATCAGGTTGCCGCTGTATCGGTCGCCGAGGCGAGAATTCTCACCATCCAACCGTGGGATGCTTCAATCATTAAGTCGATAGAAAAGGCGATTCAGCAGTCGGATATCGGAATTAACCCGCAGAACGACGGTCGTGTTATCCGCCTTGTTTTCCCACCGCTTACCGAGGAGCGCAGAAAAGAACTGTGCAAGAATGTAAGCAAATACGGCGAAGAAGCAAAGATTGCAATTCGTTCCATTCGTCGTGACAGTATTGAAAAGTTAAAGAAATGCCAGAAAGCTTCTGAGATCACCGAAGATGAGCTTAAAAATGGTGAAAAGCAGGTTCAGGACCTAACCGACAAGTACTGCAAGATAATTGACAAGATGAGTGCAGACAAAGAGAAGGAAATTCTTGAAATATAGCCATAGCTTTAGGAGCTGATTCTTATTAGTCAGATTACCGATACCCTTGCTCAAAAACACGCCTTGCCTGCCCATATAGGCATTATCATGGACGGCAACGGTCGTTGGGCAAAGCAGCGTGGTCTGCCCAGACAGTCGGGGCATCATTCCGGAGCCAACGCGTTTAAGGATATAGCCGAATACTGCTCTCAGATAGGGATTGCATACCTAACGGTTTATGCGTTTTCAACCGAGAACTGGAAGCGCCCTCGTGAAGAGATAGACGCAATTATGGGCTTACTGCGCAGGTATCTGGATGATATGTTTGCCCAAAAGACTATACACGGCAAATTCCGCTCGGTTTTTATCGGAGATCGGTCTCAACTGGCACCAGACATCGTTGAACGGATTGAGAAAGCGGAACGTTTGTCTCGTGACAGTACAGGGACATGCGTATGTATTGCGCTCAACTACGGTGGGCGAAACGAAATCCTAAACGCCGTTCGTAAAGCGACGGCCTTCGCGGCACAAGGAAAGCTTGCGCCGGAGGAGATTACCGAGTCGTATTTTGCTTCACTGCTGGATACAAAAGGAATCCCCGACCCCGATTTAATCATCCGCCCAAGCGGCGAGTATCGAACATCCAATTTTTTATTGTGGCAGTCGGCATATGCGGAATACGTTTTTACCGATGTGCTTTGGCCTGACTTCACACGAAGTCATCTTGATGCGGCGTTACTGGAGTACTCAAAACGTGCGCGGCGCTTTGGGGGGTGTAGTTATTGAAGCAAAGGATTATCACTGCGGTTATCTCGCTCATAATCCTTATTATTGCATTTAGTTTTTTTGAAACACCCGCTTTTAACATAATCATCGCATTAATCTCTGCCCTTGCGGTATTTGAGCTGCTGCACAGCACGGGCTATATAACCAATCGGTTTGTGTTATGCCTTTGTATTCTTTTTTCATTTATCTATCCCTTATTGCATTTTAAGGCGTTTGACACGCATATTCTTTTTGTGGGTATGTTGTTTTTGGTTGCCCTTGGGTTTTGTTATCTTATTTGGCACGAAAAGCTTATGCTGCCTACAATCTGCACCGCTTTTCTGGTTTCGCTGCTTATCCCAGTGGTCTTTTCGGTGTCTATCATCATCCGCGATCGGTTTTACCCGGACGGATTATTCTTTTATCTGCTTGCGTTGGCAGGCGGATGGCTCACCGACTCTGGCGCGTACTTTGTTGGGGTGTTCTTTGGCAAGCACAAGATGGCACCAAAGATTAGCCCACATAAAACCATTGAGGGCGCGGTTGGCGGCTTGATTACCACAGTGCTGGGTTATTTTTTAATTGGATTTGTGTACTCGCAGTACCTTCAGTCGGTTGGAGATCGGGTTAAGATAGCCTACCCGGTTCTTGCCGTAAGCGCGCTGATCTGTGGATTTGCAGCGATTTTAGGTGACTTGTTTGCCTCCATAATCAAACGGCAGACAGGGATAAAGGATTACGGCAATATCTTTCCCGGGCACGGTGGGGTGATGGATCGGTTTGACAGTGTTTTGTTTGTGTCACCGATAATCTATGCGATTATTAGCATTTTCCCCATTATTACAAGAGGATGATAAAATGCGGCCACATTTTCTTCGAGCTAATCGAAGGGGTGTGGCTTGTTGCAAGCAGGGCGTTTTCTCTATTATCGTTCGTTTTTCGTTAAATATCTGCATACACAAATTCGTTGTACGAGGCATGACAATATGAAAAAACTTTCCCTTTTGGGATCCACCGGTTCTATCGGCACGCAGGCGCTTGACGTTTGTCGTCAAAATGGGTATGCTGTCGCTGCGCTTGCCGCTGGGACCAATACAAAATTGCTTGAACAGCAGGTTCGTGAATTTGGCGTTCCTGTAGTCGCGATATATGACAAAACTGCTTATAAGGACTTAAAGCTTCGCCTTTCCGATATCTCGGTTCGGGTATTGGCGGGTGAAGAGGGTGTTTGTGAAGCCGCGTCACTTACCGAGTGTGATACGGTTCTTAATGCTGTTGTTGGTATTGCGGGTTTGCGGCCTACCATGGCTGCTATTTCAGCAAAAAAAACGCTGGCACTCGCAAACAAAGAGTCTCTTGTTGCGGGCGGTGCGCTTGTTATGCAGGCGGCAAAGCAAAAGGGCGTATCAATCCTTCCGGTGGACAGCGAGCACAGCGCGATATTTCAATGCCTTGTGGGAAACAATAATTCCGATGAGTTAAGCCGGATTATTCTGACGGCTTCGGGCGGTCCGTTTTATGGCAAAACAAAAGAGCAGCTTATGGTAGTGACACGGGAACAGGCGCTTCGGCATCCCAACTGGGATATGGGCGCAAAGATTACGATAGACAGCGCCACCATGATGAACAAAGGTCTTGAGATTATTGAGGCGGCTTGGCTGTTTGATGTATCCGCACAGCAGATTGACGTTGTTGTGCACCGAGAGAGCGTCATTCATTCCGCCGTAGAGTTTATTGACGGTTCGGTCATTGCGCAGCTGGGCGTGCCCGACATGCGATTGCCGATACAGTATGCGCTGACCTATCCAAATCGGCTGCCCTGCCCGTCGCATAGGCTTTCGCTGACGCAGTATGGTACTTTGACTTTTTTTGAGCCCGATTACGAAACGTTTCTTTGCCTTAACGCTGCAAAAAAGGCACTCTTGCTCGGCGGGCTTGCTCCTTGTGTCGTAAACGGTGCCAACGAGCAGGCGGTTGCCCTCTTTTTAAACGGTCACATCCGTTTTACCGATATCGGAGACCTTGTTTGCGGTGCGTTGCAACATTTACCGCGCAGCGCAGCACATAATATAGAGGATGTGTTCGCTACGGATAAAGCCGCACGGGAATATGTTTTAACACAGTACACGAGCTTGCGCTCGTAAAACAAATGCCTATTTATTAATATCTAGTATAATACAGAATGGGATGGGTTGACGAATGGGGTTAAACCTTTCTTCGGTACTCAATGTTGCAGGCACAGTTTTATTGACGGTGCTTATTTTTGGTCTGATTATCTTCATCCATGAGCTGGGGCACTTTCTAACCGCGAAGGCGACGAAGATTAAGGTCAACGAGTTTGCCCTGGGTATGGGACCTGCACTGTTTCACTTTACGCGGGGAGAAACAAAGTATGCGCTTCGCCTCTTTCCTATCGGCGGATACGTCAGCATGGAGGGCGAAAACGAAGACAGTGAAGACGACCGCTCATTTGGGAATCGACCGGTTTGGTGCCGTATTCTTGTGGTGGTAGCCGGTGCGGTCATGAATCTGGTGCTTGGGTTTCTAATTGTACTGATTATTACCGCAAACCAGTCAGCCGTTGCATCTACGACCATTGCGGTGTTTGACAGCCAGGCGACCAGCAACTCAGCGCTCAAAGAAAACGATGAGATATTAAAGATAAACGGCTCACCCGTTCGTATAGACTACGATATTATCTTTTCTCTCGTCCGCGATACCGACGGCAAGGCGGATTTTGTTGTGCGACGCGACGGTGAGGTTGTAATGCTAGCCGATGTACCGTTTCCTGTGCAGAAAACTGCAGAAGGGCAAACCATTCGACTTGATTTTAAGGTGTTTCCGGTTGAGAAGAACATCTTCACCGTAACACGGCAGGCGTTTTATTACTCCATTACCATTGCGAGAGTGGTATGGATCTCGCTGCTTGATCTGATTACCGGAAAGTTTGGTGTACAACAGCTGTCGGGTCCCGTCGGGGTTTCGCAGGCAATCGGGCAGGCATCGTCTATCGGATGGCAGTCGGTATTTTCGCTTGCCGCGTTTATCACCATCAACGTGGGGATATTTAACCTGCTTCCGCTTCCTGCGCTTGATGGCGGACGACTGTTGTTCCTAATTATCGAGATTATTCGCCGCAAACCGGTTAACCCCAAATACGAGGGCTTTGTTCACACCGCAGGGTTTGCGCTGCTGATATTATTGATGATTGTCGTCACTTTTAATGACATTGCGCGGCTGATACGCGGATAAACTCAAACGGACAGACGAAAGGGCTAGTAGGGCAGGATGATGACAGACCGATTTCACACAAAAAAAGTCTTTATCGGCGGCGTACCGATCGGCGGGGGAAGCAAGATTGCAATCCAGTCGATGCTGTCTGTTTCATCGACGGACAGCGAGGGAAATATCCGTCAGGCGAAGGCGCTTGCCGACGCTGGTTGTGACATTCTTCGTGTTGCAATCCCAGATGAGCACGCCGTAAAACTGATATATGATATCAAATCAAACGTGGATGTGCCGCTTGTTGCGGACATCCACTTTAACTACCGGCTTGCTTTGGAATGCGTAGCGGCGGGTGTGGATAAAATACGCATCAACCCCGGCAACATCGGCAGTGACCTACACGTGAAGGCGGTTGCGGATGCCTGCCGCTTAAAGGGCATCCCCATCCGTATTGGTGTGAATTCCGGTTCGGTCGAAAAGGATATCCTTGCCCGTTATGGTGCACCCACAGCGGATGCGTTGTGTGACAGTGCCTTGTATCACGCATCCTTGCTGGAACACTGTGATTTTACCGATATCGTGATTTCGATGAAATCCTCCGACGTAAAAACGATGGTTCAGGCATATCGGCTTGCCGCGAGGCGGTGTTCCTATCCATTGCATCTGGGTGTAACAGAGGCCGGTACCGAACGAATGGGTCTGATAAAATCGGCGGCGGGGCTCGCATCGCTCTTAGTCGATGACATCGGCGACACGGTGCGTGTCTCGTTGACGGACGACCCCATAAAAGAGGTCTATGCGGCACGGG
>JAEZQD010000134.1 GCA_023413185.1 Bacillota bacterium | reverse complement strand
GAACACTTTAGCGCGGACGGGGCAGCTGTGCGCAAAGCAACATGCTCTTTATTAAATAACTGCCGGTGCACAGCGGCGGAATGGGTGAAGATGTGATAAACGGAAATACACTAAGAGACGCCATTATTTCGGGCGCTAACAGTATTGCAAACAAACGGCTCGCGGTAGACGAGCTCAACGTTTTTCCCGTACCGGACGGTGATACCGGAACCAATATGTCTATGACCATCTCCGCGGGTGCAAGAGAGCTTAAGCGGATGGATAATGCCACGGTGGGCGAGGTTGCGTCGGTTGCGGCGTCTGCGTTTTTGCGCGGGGCGCGTGGCAACTCGGGCGTTATCTTGTCGCTTTTGTTCCGTGGTTTTTCCAAAGGGCTTGCGGGGCTTACCACAGCGGACGGCAAGCAGTTTGCACACGCACTGAGCCTTGGCGTTTCTGCCGCATATAAGGCGGTTATGAAGCCCACCGAGGGCACCATGCTCACCGTTGCCAGGGTCGCGGCAGAAAAGGCGACAGCAGCCAGTGAGACCGAGCACGACGCGGTTGCGATTTGGCGCCTTATCGTACAGGAATCAAAGGCTGCGCTGGACACAACCCCCGACCTGCTGCCCGTACTGAAAAAAGCGGGTGTTGTGGATGCGGGCGGTATGGGTCTGCTTGTAATATTTGAGGGCATGCTGCAGGTGATTGAGGGCGGCGAGATTGTCGCCGAACGCGCTGCATCCCCCGATAAGCAGGTGGATACGTTTGTATCGCAGAAAAACGCCGCGGGTGCAGACCTGCACGAGGAGATTACGTTTACCTACTGCACCGAGTTTATCGTGCAAAAATCCTCCCCCGACGCAAACGCGCTGCGTCTGCGTGCCTATCTTGAAACCATAGGCGACAGCGTTGTTGTGGTAGACGACGACGACATCATCAAGATCCACGTGCATACCAACAACCCCGGCAACGCGATGCAGGAGGGTCTTGCTTACGGCTCGTTGCACAACATGAAGATAGAGAATATGCGTGAGCAACACGACAATAAGGTTGCCGAAGCGCAGGTGGCTAAAGAGGTGCACGAGGTCGTCCCCGTGGATCCCGACATCCCATTTGGATTCGTGGCAGTGGCGGCGGGCGAAGGGCTTCGGCAGCTGTTTGCAGACCTTGGCTGCGGCTGTGTAGTCAGCGGCGGACAGACCATGAACCCCAGCACCGACGACATCCTGCGCGCGGTAGAAAAAGTGCCCGCGTCTACGGTGTTTGTGCTGCCCAACAACAAGAACATCATCATGGCGGCGGAACAGGTTATCTCACTTGCCGACCGTCGTGTTATCGTACTGCCCACCCGTACCATTCCGCAGGGTCTTTCGGCCATGCTTGCGTTTGACCCCGATGCGTCGGTGGAAGACAACCAGATGGGCATGATGAAGGCGGCTGACCATGTTGCGTCGGGTCAGATCACCTTTGCCGCGCGTGACTCGGATTTTGACGGGCATAAGATAAAGCAGGGCGAGATTTTGGCACTCGACGGAGGTAAGCTTTCGTTTGTGGCAAGTGACGTTAGCCTTGCGACGCAACGGCTGATAAAAAACCTTATTAAGCGCGACAGCTCCTTTATCACCATGATTTATGGTGAGGGTATTACCGAGGAAGAAGCGGAAAAGACCGCCGCGCAGGTTCGCGCGAAGCTTCCCAGCTCCGTAGAGGTGCACGTGGTAAACGGCGGACAGCCCGTTTATTACTACATCATCTCGGTTGAATAGTCTGGCATAAAGGGGGACACGCCGTGTCTAAGAAAGGCTTCCCCGACAACATCAAATATCTAAAGGGCGTAGGCGAAAAACGTGCCGAGCTGTACCAAAAGCTCGGTGTGCAAAGCGTCGGCGCCCTTTTGCGCTTATATCCCCGTGATTACCTTGATTTTACCAGCCCGTACTCCGTGTCCGATGCGCCGCGGGATACCCCCTGTGTCGTTCGCGCACGGGTGTTTGCCAAAAGCCCGGAGCAGCGCATCCGCGGTGGTATGACCCTGTACAAGGTGTTTGCCACCGATGATACCACCGATCTGGTGCTGACCTTTTTTAACAGTAAATTTGCCGCCGCCGCATTGCAGGAGGGCAGCGAGTATCTGTTCTACGGCAAGGTGAGCGGTACCCTACTTGCCCGTGAGATGGCATCGCCGTTGTACTTTCCCGTTACCGGGCAGCTCGGGCTTGTGCCCGTCTACCCGCTGACGGCAGGGCTTAGCTCCAAGATTGTGGCGCAAAACGTCAAGCAGGCGCTTATGCTGCTCGACGACACGTTGCCCGACCCACTGCCCGCCGCACTGCGGGCGAAAGAGGAGCTGTGCCATCTTACCTACGCGCTCGGTGCCATTCACTTTCCACCCGATGCGCACGCCCTTGCGGTTGCCCGCAAGCGGCTGATATTTGAGGAGCTGCTCACCCTACAGCTAGCCCTAGCAATGATGCGCCGTCGTCCGCGCCAAACGGCGATGGCAACGATAGCCGATGCCGATATCACCCCGTTTGTGGCGGCATTGGGCTTTTCTCTTACCGGCGCGCAGACCCGCGCAATCAACGAGGCGCTTGCCGATATGGGGCAGACCGTGCCGATGAACCGCCTGCTGCAAGGCGACGTCGGCTCGGGGAAGACCGCGGTTGCCGCGGCGCTTTGCTATGCCTGTGCAAAAAACGGCGTTCAGTCGGCGTTTATGGCACCCACCGAGATACTTGCCCAGCAGCATTACGCGTCCCTTGCCCCCCTGCTTGAGGCGATGGGCATTACCTGTGCGCTGCTGACCGGCTCTGTGAAGGCGGCGCAAAAAAGAGAGATCCTCACTCGCCTTGCGACGGGCGAGATTCAGTTTATTGTGGGTACCCATGCTCTGCTTACACCGGAGGTTGAGTTTTCAAAGCTCGGGCTGGTGGTTACCGACGAGCAGCACCGCTTTGGTGTTTTGCAGCGGGCAAGCCTTGCGGATAAGGGCGGGCACCCCCATGTGCTGGTTATGAGCGCGACACCCATCCCGCGCACCCTTGCGCTCATCATCTACGGCGACCTTGACGTATCGGTGCTTGACGAGCTGCCGCCCGGTCGACGCCCGGTAAAGACCTATCTGATCGATTCTTCAAAGCGACACCGCGCGCTGGGCTTTATCCGACGGTTTTTGGATGAGGGCAGGCAGGCGTTTATTGTTTGCCCCGCCATTGACGAGGGCGAAGGCGACCTCGTGTCCGCCACCGAATACGCCGCAAGGCTGACTGAGGAGGACTTTCGCGGCTACCGCGTGGGGCTTGTGCACGGCCGGCTAAAGCCCGCGGAGAAGGAGCGCATCATGAGCCGCTTTTATGCGGGGGAGGTTTCGCTGCTTGTTTCCACCACCGTCATTGAGGTGGGGGTGGATGTGCCCAACGCCGTGGTGATGATGATAGAAAACGCCGAGCGCTTCGGGCTTTCGCAGCTGCACCAGCTGCGTGGGCGGGTGGGGCGCGGCGCGTATGAGTCCCACTGCATACTGGTGTCGGACGCGACGGGGGAGCAGACGCAAAAACGCCTGCATGCAATGTGCAAGACGAACGACGGGTTTCGGCTTGCCGAGGAGGACCTGTCCCTGCGCGGTCCCGGTGATTTTTTCGGTGCTCGCCAGCACGGTTTGCCCGAGATGAAGCTTGCAAGCCTTGTTGACGACATCGCAACGCTCAAGCTTGCGCAAACCTGCGCGCAGGAGATTTTGGCAGACGACCCCACCCTTGCCCGCCCAGAGCATCAAGGGCTTGCCGAAAACGTGCGGCAGATGTACGGTGCGATAGGCACGGCGGGGTTGAACTAAACCAGTCGGACAGACTAGAAAAAGAGGGAGCATAGGTATGGGAAATCCATTTACGGAAATGAAGCTGTTTCAGGTCAAACCCGATAAACTTGAGGAGTTTGAAGCGTTGATTAAAACGATTAAATCAGAGCAGGAAAAGCAGCCGGGCTGCATCAGCGTAAGATATATGAAACGCTTTTACACCTTTGACGGCGTGGAAACCGGCGAGCCCCCAAGAGAGCTTACGAAGATTGTAAAGTGCGTCAAATACTACTCGTACATCGAATACGACACCATCGAGAACTGCGGCAAGGCAATGGGTTGGTTTTTTGCAAATCACGCGAAAAACGTGATCAAGCTGCTTATCATGCCGTTTGATATTAATAGCGGGTATTCGGTGCTGTAACAGGCAAAGGGTATTCAATAAAACAGACAAAGCCCGGCGGAGTTCTCCGTCGGGCTGTAGCCGTTATCGTCAAAAAAGTGATGCCGTGCCCGATTGCAACGGACGACTCACTGAAAACGAGTATCGGCAATTGTAGTGTTTTCATCGCGACGTATTCTTAATCGCCCGCCTGCTCGGTCTTTACCCCGTCGGCGATCGCCGCAAACTGGGCAAGGGTCAGCTGCTCCGCGCGGGCGTTTGGAGGTACATCCGCAAGCTGCAAAACGGACTGCACCCGTTCTTTGGACAGACCGCCCACCCCGCATAGGGAGTTGGAGATAGTCTTGCGCCGCTGCGAAAACGCCGCGCGCACCACCGCAAAGAACAGTTTCTCCTCGCGCACCGCTACGGGCGGCGCGTCGTGGATTGTAAGGCGAATCACCGAGGAGTCCACGTCGGGCGCGGGCAGAAAGCTGCCGCGCGACACCTGAAACAGCACCTTCGGCTCGCTGTAATAACGCACCGCGATGCTCACCGCACCCACATCACGGGTGGCGGGCTGGGCGCACAGACGCTGCGCCGCCTCCTTTTGCACCATCACGGTAATTGCCTTAACGGGCAGCCGCGACTCAAGCAGGTGCATAACAATGGGCGAGGTGATGTAGTAGGGCAGGTTTGCGCACACCACCACCTCCATGCCCGCAAACTCGCGGGCAATCAGGGCGGCGAGGTCAACCTTCAGCACATCCTCAAACACCACCGAAACGTTGTCAAGCCCCTTTAGGGTTTCTTCCAAAATCGGGGCAAGGCGGGTGTCCAGCTCGATGCACACCACGCGGCGGGCAAGGCGGGCAAGCTCCACCGTCAAAACGCCGATGCCGGGGCCGATCTCGATGACCCCGATGCCCTCGCAGCCCGATTGTGTGGCCATGCGCGGGCATACCCCGGGGTTGATGATGAAGTTCTGCCCCTTTGCCTTGGAGAAGGTAAAGCCGTGACGGTTTAAAAGCCCCTGGACCTCTTTGATGCCCGTGAGATTGTGCATGTTGTGCCCTTGCCTTTCCGGATGATATTGATACTCCACGCCAAAACTAATGAAAGGGCGTGCGCATACTAAAGAATGGGCGTGTCGTTGATGACCAAGCGAAACAGCAGCCCCAAAAAGTCCGCCGCGCGGCGGCATAGAATCATGCGCTGCAAAAAGATCTCGAAGTAATCCATCACCGGGCAGATGGCGGTGTCGATGGAGAGCGACAGGGTAATCGACTTTTTGTCTGGGTCAAGGTCAAGGGACGAGTGCTCCACCGCATAGTTCACGCGGTCGTGGATATCCTGCGTGGCGGGGTCCCAGTTGCGCACGCGGGTGCGGCGCACGTCGCTTTTGTCAGCGAGAATCAGCGCTGCCGCCACGGCGCTGACGGCAGAGGCGGTGGCTTCGTCGTGGTTGCCGATGGCACAGATAACCTCTGCGATGTCGTCGGGCGACATACCCATCTTATCCAGGATGCGAAACGCCATTACTGCGCCGCTCTGGGCGTGGTCGACGCGGTTTACGACGTTGCCGATGTCGTGCATATAGCCCGCAATGCGCGCAAGCTCACAGGTGTGCGCGTCGTAGCCAAGCTCACTTAGCACGGTATATGCCGTTGTGGCGCAGCGGGTAACGTGTGCGGCGGAATGCTCGGTGTAGCCCATCGCTTTGAGCGACTCATCCGCCATGCGGATGTACGCGTTGATTTCCGGGCTGTTTTTAACCTGTTCAAACGATATGAGTGCCATATAATGTTTCCTCCTATTTCGAAGGCAGTAGTTTTAGTAGTTGTTGTAGTCCTTATATTATACACTATTTTGGTTACAAATTCATAGCCCTGTGACGGTTTGTATTGAACAAGCGGCGTAAAAGGCGTATAATAAGGCTGTAAAGTTCTGTGTGGCAACCGCCGTTTGAGCTTACGATACCCTGCACTTGTGCATGACATATGAGGAATGAATAATGGTACTAGCAATCGATATCGGAAACACCAACATCTGCCTTGGCTGCTTTGAGGACGACAAGCTGATTCTCACGTCGCGCCTGTTTACCGACAGCAACCGCACCGAGGATCAGTACGCCATCGAGCTGCGCGACATCTTTAACCTGTACGGCTTTAAAGAGCGCAAGGTACAAGGCTGCATCATCGGCTCGGTGGTTCCAAAGCTTACCGGCGTGCTTACCCGCGCGGTGGAAAAATACCTGCACTGTCCTGTGCTTATCGTATCGGCGGGCATCAAAACAGGGCTGAATCTGCGTGCGGAAAACCCGGCGGGCATCGGTGCCGACTTTGTGTGCGGCGCGGTGGGTGCGATGAATAAGTATCCGCTGCCCTGTGTCATCTTCGACCTTGGCACCGCCACAAAGATCTTTGCGGTGGATAAAACGGGCTCGTTCATCGGCGGCTCGATTATGCCGGGCGTGCTCATCTCGCTCGAGGCGCTTGCCAAACGAACGGCGCAGCTGCCGAGTATCGGGCTGGACGGCGCCGACCCGCCGCTGATTACCACCATCACGGTGGAGAGCATGCGCTCGGGGCTTTTGTACGGCACAGCGAGCATGATAGACGGTATGGCGGCGCGCTACAGCGAGACGTTTGACACCCCGCCCACCATCGTGGCAACGGGCGGCATCTCGGGTGCGGTGGTCAAGTATTGCAGAGAAGAAGTGCATTACGACCCCGATCTGGTACTCGAAGGTCTGTACCTCATCTTTAAAAAGAACGCTTAGCACACACGTGTAAATCAATTATCATCCGGCTTATCGGATGGTTTGAGTTATAAGGGCAATCATAGTATGTGATACATCATTGCTTTTGTAACACAAATTGGTGAGTGTCTTATCAAAGGCAGCCCGCCGTAATTGACTTTATAAATTTGCGTTGCATCCCATATAGGGAGCGACAGCAGGAGGAAATTACTATGAACCAAAACACACGGCGCATCCCCACGCGTACGCTGACCATCCTTGGCATCCTGACCGCAATAGAGCTGATTGTATGCTTTACGCCGCTTGGCTCACTGCCCATCGGTCCCATCGTTGCGACACTCTCGCACATACCTGTAATTATAACGGGCGTGCTGCTTGGACCTGTTGCCGGGGCATATATGGGAGCGGTATTCGGTCTTTCCAGCTTTATTGTCAACACCATGATGCCCACCGTTACGTCGTTTATCTTTACGCCGTTTTATTCGGTGGGGCAGGTAAACGGCAACCCGTGGAGCCTTGTAATCTGCTTTGTGCCGCGCATTCTGCTGGGTGTTGTGGCGGGGCTTTTGTTCCGCGCGATAGCAGCGCATGATAAGCGCAAATACGCGGCGTATACCGTCTCAGCGGTTGCGGCGTCTCTGGTTCACACCGTGCTGGTGCTCGGCGGCTTATACCTGTTCTTTGGCAGAACCTACGCCGAGGTTATCGGGCAGGCGTACGAGGCATTGCTTGGTCTAATCGGCACGGTGGTGCTGACAAACGGCATCCCGGAGGCTATTCTGGCTGCCATCCTTGCCACGGCGGTGGGAAAGGCGCTGGAAAAGCTGTCTCGCCGATCGGCTTAAAACACACACCATCAACATATACGCCCCCTTGGCTGCAAGGCCAAAGGGGCGTTTTTATGCTATATTAAGATTCTGCTGTTACAGTACCGGCATTCCAGCATGTCAGAGGTGCCCGAGTACAGATGAGGCAGGTAGGTTTCGGCGCGGGTGATGCAGTGCGCGTTTTGGCAGGGGAGATCGCCCAGATGCGCATACGGCGCGGGCAGGTAGGGGATGCTGCCGTCAAACAGCATAAGTATCAGCGCCATGCGGGCAAAGATACCATACCGCGCCTGCCTGAAGTAGATGGCGCGGGGGTCGCTGTCCACCTCGTTGGTTATCTCATCCACACGGGGCAGCGGGTGCATAATCTTTAACACGAACTTTGCGCGCTCAAGCTTTTCGGGGTCGAGGGTGTAAACGTCCTTCTCCCGCTTGTATTCCTCCTCCGACGAAAAACGCTCCTTTTGTATCCTAGTCATATACAGCACGTCAAGCTCGCTTATTGCCTCCTCTAAGCTGAATACCTCCTGATACGGGCAGCCATTTGCATCGAGTATGGTGCGCAGGTAGGAGGGGATGCGAAGCTGCTCGGTAGAGATTAAAACAAACCGGTTGTTCTTAAACTGCGACATCGCCTTGATTAAGGAGTGAACGGTGCGGCCGTTTTTTAGGTCGCCGCATACGCCAATCACCAGGTCGTGCAGCCGTCCCCGTTCGTACTTCAGCGTTACAAGGTCGGTCAGCGTCTGGGTGGGGTGCAGATGACCGCCGTCGCCCGCGTTAATCACGGGGCAGTTCGAGTAGATGGATGCCGCCTTTGCGCTGCCCTCGCTGGGGTGGCGAATAACCAGAATATCGGCATACGCGCTCATCACATTAATAGTGTCCTTAAAGCTTTCTCCCTTTGCGACGGAGGAGTTTTGCGGGTTATCAAAGCCGATGACCTTGCCCCCAAGGCGAAACATCGCCGTCTGAAACGACATCTGGGTGCGGGTGGAGGGTTCATAAAACAAGGTGGCCATAATCTTGCCTTCCAGCCTGCCGTAATAATCCGACGGGTTTCGGCTGATGTCTCCCGCAAGCGTAATGAGCTTATCCCAATAGCGGGGGTGAAGGTCGTCAAGATCAATTAAGTGGGGCAGATTGCTCACTGTGACCATCCCTTTCTTTACAAAGCCTGTGCAATTCTTATCCTATTTTATCATACCGTGCCACAAAAGCAACGGATGAGAGCGATTTTTTAACCCACCGATTTTTCCTATATGAAAACATGGCTTGCATCAAGCAAAAAAGACTGTTACAATAATAACATAGTGGTTTGCAGCGAATTATCTGTATATGGTCACGAAAAGAATACCAACAAAGACCGTGATTTCGCTTCGCTCGATTGAATTAGGACATTTTTAGGTTTATTCTCTACAGTAAGCAGGGAGGCGCAAAAAGACATGAAAATCTCTACCAAAGGGCGGTACGGTCTGCGCATGATGCTCGATCTCGCGCACAACTATCAAAACGGGCTTGTTTCGCTTAAGGAGATTGCGCAGCGTCAGGAGATTAGCGAAAAGTATCTAGAGCAGATTATCATCCTGCTGCACAAAAGCGGACTAATTAGAAGCATGCGTGGTTCTCAGGGCGGTTATGCGCTTGCAAAAAGCCCGGACGAGATTACGGTGGGCGCTGTTTTGCGCGCGCTGGAGGGCTCGCTTGTACCAGTGGATTGTGTGCTGGACGAGTCCTGCCCCCGTACCGGGGGGTGTGCCACACGCAGACTGTGGAGCAGAATTGCCGATGCGGTGGGGGATATTGTGGACAACACCACCCTTGCACAGCTTGCAAAGGAGCCGGATGTAAGCGACTATGTGATCTGATTGCAATGCGTAGCATACCCAACAGCAAGGAAGCGGTGCAAAACATGTGTTTGCACCGCTTCCTTTGTTTTGTATAAAATACCGCCGCATGCTGCAGGCATGCGGCGGCGATTATATTGAAAACATGCGGCCAAACCGCTGCATGTTTGTTGCGGCAAGCGGCATTACATGGTGAGCACGCCGGTGTCGGTTTCGATTAAAAGAAGAATCTGCTCCTCAACACCGGTCATGGCGTTGATATAAACGAGTACGTTCTGGTCGTTGTCGCTCTTGCAGCGCACCTCGTAGACGTACACCTCATTCTGCCCGCCGGTGGGGATAAGGGCAAGCTGCGTCGAACCGGGGGTGAGCTTTTTGCTGACAATCGACATCGCCTGTTCCTCCGATACAGCGGGAACGGGGAACTCGCGGTCCTCCCTGTGGTTGGTGATAAACCCGCGCGCCTCAAAGCTCACAATCTCGCCGTTATCCAGCGCAACGCCAACCTTTATTAAGTCGGGGTAACACACAACGCCGTTTTGCTCATAGGCAAAGTTGAACACACAGATGTCGCCCACCGTGTCGTAATAGCTCTGCACCATGTTCTCTATACCCAGCATGCGCAGGTATTCTCCTGCCTTTTTGCCAGCATCCTGCACGCTGAGCTTTGCCTCGCTCACACCGCGGGGGTTAAGCATATAGCAGATGAGGTTGCCCTTTTTGGTTACCGAGATGCTGGTGCTGTTATAGGTGAAGCAGTAGGACGGCATCTTGCCTTCCTCATCGGTGTCGTCCTTAACCTGCGCAATGTCTGCCCCCAGCGCGACGGCGGCCTTTTTACGCGCGTCCTCGCGGGTAACCTCCTCGGCATTTTTGGTCAGCAGCGGCTCGCGCTCCATGATGTGGTCGGAGAACGGTCCGTCATAGATGAGTGTGGGGTACCCCTCCATGCCGTCTTCCATATCCTGAAACCCGTCGGTGATGGCGGGGGTATCATCCACCGCATCCCCTTCCTGCTTAATGGCGGCAAATACCTCGCCGATATTCATACCGCTCATGTCCATATCGTTGCGCATGGCATTGATGTTTTCCGCAACGGTTTTTGCGTAATCACACAGACTTTGTAGGTTTTGCTTCTCCTCGTCGGTAATGTCCTGAGAGGTGGAAAGCTTACGGGTGAGGCTTTGCGCATACTCGCCCGCCTGCGAAATGAACTTGTTGGTGCCGTCCAGGTTAAACGCGGATACGGGCAGTTGCGAAAGGCTGGATTTTGCCGCGTCGCAGTCGCGCACCAGCTTGCTGGAAAGCTGCGTCAGCTGAGCGGGGGTGCCCGCATAAACACTCTTGTTGAGAGTGGTGTTAATCTCGCTTACGTCGTCGCTTAGGTCCGAAAGCGCGCGCTGGTAGGTGTATTCCAGATGGGTGCGATAGTTGTCTGCCTGTGCATACCCTTTTATGATGAACCCGCCCATCAAAAGAAAAAGCGCTGTAAGAAAGCTAGCGGAACGTACCCGGGTGCGTGTTTTCATTGTTAAAACAAACCTTTCCTGATGATTTATATACTAATACCCAAATAAAAACTGTATAAAAACCAAGCGAAAGCGTTCGCCAATGGCTTTTGCATCTGTTTTCAACAGCTTTATTGAAGCTTAGTATTACATGGCGTAAACGGCATCACATCCGCAGTTCGCCGGATATGGAAGTATTTTTCCCTCGCAGGTACGAAATATGTGGAAGGCTGTGAATTTTGTTTGTAATGACAGCAGTGATAAGGTATAATCAATGTATATCTGTTATGGTGTAAAAAAGGGGTTAACCATAGGGCTTTTTGACCAAGCTATATGCTTTGCTAAATGATTTGCTATGTGCTTTATATTGCTGCAAGCAGCTGCAAAAGCCTATACTTTTGCGGATGAAATAGCCTGCCGTCCTTTCCCTGCCGTGGCAAGGCTACGGGAAGAATCGGTGCCCCGACGATGGGGCTTTTAGGAGAGACTGCAATGGAGATCTACCTTGACAATAGTGCGACCACCACCGTCCCTCAGGAGGTCGCGCAGGTCGTATACGACGCAATGACAACCAAATACGGTAACCCCTCCTCGTTGCACGGCAAAGGGCTGGAGGCGGAGCTTTTGATAAAATCGGCGCGCGAGCAGGTTGCTAAGGCGTTGATGGTGCCTGCCGATGCGGTGTATTTTACCTCCGGCGGCACCGAGAGCAACAACCTCGCCCTCTTTTCCGCTGCGGCAAAGGTGATGCGCGGCGGGGCAAAGCCGCGCATTGTGTCCACCGCGTTTGAGCACCCATCGGTGCTCGAGCCGCTGCGTCGGCTAGAGGAGCAGGGTGCCGAGCTGGTTTTATTGTGTCCGGACAAGCAGGGGCGTATCCCTGTGCAGGCATTCGCTCAGCAGGTGGATGAAAACACGGCACTGGTCAGCGTAATGGCGGTGAACAACGAGTTCGGCTCGGTGCTGGATGTGATGGAGATAGCAAAGGCGGTCAAACGCAAAAACCCCGAGGCAATCGTTCACTGCGACGCGGTACAGGCGTTTTGCAAGCTGCCGCTGCGTTTTGGCAGCAGCTATATCGACCTTGTTTCGGTCAGCGGACACAAGCTGCACGCCCCCAAGGGGGTGGGCGCTTTGTACATTAACAAACGCTTAAAGCTTGCGCCCCGCGTTTTTGGCGGCGCGCAGGAGAATGGGTTGCGCGCCGGCACCGAACCGGTCGCGTTGATAGCCGGCTTTGGCGAGGCGGCAAAGCTGGCCATGGGCGATTATAGCGAAACCACCCGCCATGTACAAGCACTCGCGGTAAGGCTGCGCGAAGGCGTTAAGACACTGCCGGAGGTTGTAATCAACTCCCCCGAACAAGCACTGCCCTACATTCTGAATATATCGGTGCCCGGTGTTCCGTCCGAGGTGATGATGCGGTATCTGGAGGAGCGAAGCATCTATGTTTCGAGCGGGTCTGCGTGCGGACGCGGTAAAAAGAGCTACGCCCTGCGATCGGCTGAGCTTTCACCCGAGCTTGTGGCAAGCGCTCTGCGCATCAGCCTAAGCCGCTATAATACAGCCGAGGAGATTGACGCGTTTGTCGCCGCGCTCTCTGACGGCATTCGTGCCCTTAAGCGCGGATAAGAACTGCAAATTAACGAATGAAATGGGTTATAAATAAATGAACGAGGTTATACTGCTTAAATTCGGTGAGATCATCCTAAAAGGGCTCAACCGAGGCAGCTTTGAAACGATCCTGCTTAAAAACATCAGGCGCCGCCTGGCGGGTCTGGGTGAGATTGAGCTTTGGAAGGCGCAGTCTACCGTCTATGTGCGCCTGCGAGATGAGTTTGCCGATATCGCCGAGGCGGAAAGAAGGCTTTGCACGGTATTTGGCATCGCCGCACTGTGCCGCGCCGGGGTTACACAAAAGGATATTACACAGATAAAGGAAGATTGTGTCGAATACTTTGCAGAAAAACTGCCCGCTGCGCGCACCTTTAAGGTAGAGGCAAAGCGGTCGGATAAAACGTTTGCGCTCATCTCCCCCCAAATCTGCGCGCAGGTGGGGGAGCGACTGCTGGAGGCTTACCCCCACCTGCGTGTGGATGTAAACAACCCCGACGTCGTTGTCACCGTAGAGGTGCGCGAGACCGCCGCCTATATTCACGGCAACCGTCTGCCCGGTGCGGGCGGCATCCCCGTGGGAACAAGCGGGCGTGCGGCGCTCCTAATCTCGGGCGGAATAGACAGCCCCGTGGCGGGCTATATGATGAGCAAACGGGGACTAAGCCTTACCGCCATCCACTTTGCAAGCCCACCGTATACGGGTGAGCGGGCGCGTTTAAAGGTGGAGACGCTGCTGCAAAAGATAGCGTCGTACTGCGGCAGGATAAACTTTATGGTGGTGCCCTTTACCGAGCTGCAGGAAACCATCCGCAAAGAGTGCCCCGAGGATCTGTTTACGATTATCATGCGTCGGTTTATGATGCGTGTGAGCGAGCGCATTGCGGAAAATGAAGGCTGCGGCGCACTGATAACCGGCGAAAGCCTGGGGCAGGTGGCAAGCCAGACCATCGCCGCCATTGCGTGTACCGACAGCGTAACCACCCTGCCGGTGTTTCGCCCGCTGATTGGCATGGATAAGGAGGAGATTACAAGAATCTCCCGTAAAATAGACACGTTTGAGACATCCATTCTTCCCTATGAGGATTGCTGTACCGTGTTTACTCCCCGACATCCCCGCACCCGCCCGCGAATGGATAGTGTGATAAGGGCGGAAGAGGCGGCAAAGGTGGATTGGGAAGCGCTCATCGAACGCGCCGTAACGGGCGTGGAATGCAAGAACATAGACGCATAGTATGCAAGGCTTTGCCCGCGTTTGGGTTTTGTCTGCATGGAACAGCCAATGTGAATCGGGCTGATACATCTTTGCGAGTGCTTTTATGTACACGCTGTGTAAAGATTTGTATACCACCCGGGTTGACTTGATAAAAGGAGGAGCGAGTGTGAAAGCAAGGATATTACGAATCGGTTGTGTTGCACCCGACGATATCAGAGCCATTCGGTTGCTGAAAAACGAGCTGCGGGCATTCTCTATCCATACAAGCAGCGCCGCTGTACCGCTAACCGATTCGGACGCGTTTTTGGATGCGGTTGGCGACGGGATAGACAACTGTGATATTTTAATCATTGTGGGCGGGTTAAACGACCTTTCGCGCCCGCTTGCCAAGGAACTGCTGTGCGATGCCCTTGATATCGCGCTCTTGCCCCATAACCCCAGTGTGGCCCGCCTGCGCGAGGTGTTTGAGCAAACAGGCAGACGCTTTGTGGAGGAGGACATCCGCCTTACGCTCATACCCGAGGGCGCAAGGGTGTTCCCCAACACCGTGGGGTTTGTGTCGGGATTTTCTATGGAATCCCAAGGGCAGGCGATTATTATGCTGCCCGATGACCCGAAGGAATGCACCGCAATGTTCACCCAGTCGGTGTGTGCGTATATCCGCAGCGGCACGGGGGGCGAATACGCATCTCGTACCCTGCGCCTTGTCGGCATTGATTACGACGCGGCACAGGGGCTGCTTGATGAGGCGGCGCTTGCCCCGCCGGTCTCCGCCACCCTGATTGAGGAGGACGGAGAGCTTGTAATACGTCTGTTTTCGGTTGCGCCGGGGCGTTCGCAGGCACTTGTGCAGGCGGATGCCGCAGCGAAAGCCCTTTTTGCAAGCGGGCTTTCGGCGTACATTTACGGCGGTGACAACGAGTCGCTTGCGGGCGTTGTCGTCAATAAATTAAGCCTTGCCAAAAAGAAGATTGCCACCGCAGAGTCGTGCACCGGCGGTCTGCTCAGCGAGCGGATTACCGAGGTTGCAGGTTCCTCCGCGGTGTTTGAGTTCGGCGTATCCGCATATGCCGACAAGATAAAACGGGACAAGCTGGGCGTATCGCAAAAGCTGATTGAGCGGTACACCTCTATCAGCGAAGAGGTTGCCATCGCCATGGCGGCGGGGGTGCTTACGCAGGCACACGCCGACATCGGCATCGGCATTACCGGTCTTGCAGGGCCTTCTAGCGACGAGAGCCAAAAGCCGGTAGGGCTTGTGTTTGTCGCGTTGTGCGACAGCAGCCGCGTTTGGGTTAAGCGACTGATGTTTGACCCCGCTAAGAACAACCGTGACGCCATCCGCACAAAAACGGTGCTCACAGCCTTGGATATGGTCAAGCAGTATCTTGATTCTTCTGCGGCAAGCAAGGCGGCGATGGTGCCGTTTTCTGTTCGCAGCAGCAAGAGCTACGAAAAGGCGGCGGCAATGGCTCGCGCGGGATATGACGAGACCGTGCAGGTACCCAAAACAAACCAACACTCCCCGCTTCTGCCCCCCGATATTACGGAGGAAGTGTTGCCGAAGAAAAAGAGCGCAGGGCGGCGTTTTGTAGAGTACATGTTCCCCGTTAAGGGAGACAGCGGCTCGCGCGTATTCTTAAAGCTGCTTGCGTTATTGCTTTTGCTTGTGTTTTTGGCAAGCGCAGGATATATTGCGTACTATTTCGGTTCATCCTACCTGAACCAAAGGCAGGTGGACGAGCTCAATGGTCTTTACGGCGAAGGCGAAACGCCGTCCGGGTATCCGTCGGACTACATACCCTACTTCTCCTCGCTGTACGCAATAAACCCCGACGTGAAGGCGTATATGGAGATTGAAGGCACACAGGTGAAGTATCCCGTCGTACAGGCGGCGGATAACGACTATTACCTGCGCCGCAACTTTACCCGAGAGAGCAACCGCCACGGCATCCCGTTTGTGGATTTTCGCGTGGATGTAAAAGACAGTGCAAACATCGTGGTTTACGGGCACAATATGAAGGACGGGCAGATGTTCGGAGAGCTGCTTAACTACAGCAGTTTGGATTATTACAAGCAGCACCCGACGATGCGTTTTGATACGGTGTACCAAACGGGCATGTATAAGGTTGTCGCCGCGTTTATTACCAACGTCAACCCCGCACACGGCGAGGTGTTTGACTACACCTCCTTTATCGACCCCCAGACGGAGGATGAGGTAGAGAGCTTTATTAACCAGGTTAAGGCGCGTTCGATTATCGACACCGGCGTGGATGTGAGCGTGGACGACAACTTTATTACCCTTTCCACCTGCACCTACGAGTTTGATGACGCACGCTTTGTCGTGATTGCACGCAGGGTGCGCGAGGGCGAAAGCGATGTCGTAGAGGTGCTCAGCGCAAAACGCAACGCACAGCCCCTTTACCCCGACATCTGGTATGAGCTGTACGGCGGAGATAAGCCGGAGCTTATTGATAACAGCAGTGCGGGTGCTGAAAACGGCGAAACCCCACCCCCGCTTGTCGCCGAGCCGGATGATGCCGCCAGCAGCGACGCAAGCTCGGAGGAGGCAAGCAGCGAAGCCGAGCAATCCTCCTCATCACGAGACGAAAGCTCATCGAGAAGCAACAGCTCCTCCAAACCGGCGTCCTCCTCTCAGTCTACTTCTTCGCAAGCTTCTTCGGGCGCACAATCCTCCAAGTTGCCCGATGAGAGCAGCTCTGCCGCATCCTCGGGTGCCGTGTCTTCGGCTGCGTCATCATCTAAGGCAGCGTCATCGGCGGAGTCTTCGTCAAAGGCGTCGTCCTCTAAGGCAAGCAGTTCTTCGCAGCCCAGCAGCTCGGTCAGCTCGGATGTGCTTGGCGTGGATTCCGGCGAGCAGCTGACGGTGTATGCGGGCGGCAGTGTGGTGACCGACGACGCGTATACCATCCTGTGCAAGGTGGTGGCAAACGAGCTTAACGACACCATCCATACCGAGGCGCTCAAGGCGCAAGCGGTTGCGGCGCACAGCTTTATTATTAACAGCATGAACAGCGGAAGCACCCCCTCGGTGGGCTTTCGAACCCCCTCTACCAAGATTAAAAACGCGGTTGCGGAGGTTTTAGACCAGCTTGTATATGTAAACAACCGTGTCGCGTATACCCCCTATTTTGCCATTGCGGCCGACAACACCAACTCATCCAAGGACGTTTGGGGCGGCTCGTACTCCCACCTTGTCAGCGTACCGAGTGAGTATGACTACAAGGCAACGGGGTATAAGCGCACCGTAACACTCAGCGAATCGGTTGTAAGAAGCAAGGTATCGAGCTATTTTGGCAGGGAGCCCGATGGGGACCCGTCCGAATGGTTTGTGGTCGAAAGCTACACCAGCGGCGATTATAACGACAAGATGAGCATTGGCGGCATCTCCACTACCGCAAGGGTAATTCGCGAAAAGGTGCTGGTCAACAGCGGCTCGTTTAGCCTGCGCTCAACAAAGTTTGACGTGGAATACAACGGCACCGACTTTACCTTTACCACCTACGGCTACGGTCACGGTGTGGGTATGAGCCAGATGGGTGCGCATGGCTACGCTACATACGCAGGATGGGACTACAAGCAGATACTCGAGCACTACTATACAGGGGCCACCGTAAAATAAAAACAAGAGCAGGGACGACATGAAAACCATACCGATAAAAAACACACAGCTTACAGTCCCCGTCATCGGCATCGGCTGTATGCGCATGGGCAATATCTCAAACCATGAGGCGCAAAGGGTGGTCAAAACATCCCTTGCGCTTGGGCTTAACTTTTTCGATCACGCCGACCTATACGCACAGGGGCGTTCGGAGGAGATCTTTCGTGCCGCACTGGGCGACGTACGACGCGAGGACGTCATACTACAGTCCAAATGCGGTATACGCAAAGGGATCTATGATTTTTCAAAGGAGCATATCATCCAATCGGTTGAGGGCAGTCTGAAGCGCCTGGGCACCGATTATCTTGATCTCTTGCTTTTGCACCGCCCCGATGCCCTAACCGACCCCGAGGAGGTTGCACAGGCGTTTGATGTTTTACACGCGTCGGGAAAGGTACGCTATTTTGGCGTATCCAACCACAACCCCATGCAGATAGCGTTGTTGCAAAAGCACCTGTCACACAAGTTGGTTGCAAACCAGTTGCAGCTGAGTGTTACAAACGCCGGCATGATTCGCAGTGGGCTCAACGTCAACATGGAAAACGACGGAGGACTCAACCGCGACGACAGTGTGCTGGATTATTGCCGTCTGCACGATATCACGATACAGCCGTGGTCACCGCTGCAGTACGGTTTCTTTGAAGGCGTATTTGTGGGCAGCGACAGGTACCCAAAACTCAACGAGGTGCTTTCTCAGGTGGGCGCGCAGTACGGCATTACGCCCACCGCGGTTGCCATAGCGTGGCTGTTGCGTCACCCCGCCCATATGCAGCCCATAATCGGTTCTATGAACCCCGATCGCATTGGGGAGATTGCCCGCGCG
>JAEZQD010000059.1 GCA_023413185.1 Bacillota bacterium | reverse complement strand
GTAGGTGCAGTTGTTTGCACATTCGTCGCTGATGTAAAGCGGTGCAAAGAACACGATGCGGTCGCCGTACACCTCCTGCTTGAGTTTGTGCGCCAGCTCAAACATCTCGTTTATCGTGGTCTTGTCCTGGTTTTGAATAAGGATGGCGGTCTCTTCGGGGTCAAGGCGTACACAGCCCTCCGCCTTTTTTAGAACCCTACGCACGTCCTCGCGGGAGGGGTTTTGCCACTTGTTGAGCTGTGCCCATATCTTATCGTCGTCAATAAAGTCTTGCTCCATCTCGTCATAGCGCGCAAACTCGTCCCTGTACTTCTCTAAAAAATTCATACTACACAAATCCTTCCCAAAAACTAGCCAGCGGGTTCATCCCGCAAAAAACGATACTCCCTACAGTGATGCGTGCAGGCTACGCGGTTTTCGTCACCATCGATTTAACCGACGCGCCCGCGATACGCCCAAGCCTGCCCGTCATCGCGCTGATCTCATCGTTTGCGCCGTCTACAATTAAGGATATCACCGACACCCCGCGCTCGCGGTAAGGAATACCCATCCGCCCCACAACAAGATACCCGAATTCGTGCAGCACGGCGTTTACCTGCTCTACGCACGATAAATCCTCTACAACGATACCCACAATTCCAATCCGCTTATCCATACAAAAACCGTCCCTTCTTTTTAATAAATGAGAAATCAAAAAGCTCCCTTTTCACACCCCCCGACAACAGGGCGCGAAAAGAGAGCATAACGGCAAGCGGTTATGTAACATACACGCGATAAGCCATAATGCGCGCCTTTCCGCTCGGAACACCTTGCGGTCGGGTAAAAAATAGCGAAGCCCTGTGTTCTCGGGCGCGTGCGCGCGCGGGGTCACATTGCTTATAAAACTACAGCCGTATTGTAGCACAGCAGCACGAAGTTGTCAAAGGTTTAACAAAGAATCGTCTCTGTTTCAAGAAGAAAAAAGATTGAGAATCGCCCAAAATGCGCTGTTGACAGTGAGGGCTAAGACTGATATAATCTATGTTATGCTGTTGCGGACAGGCGGTTTTTACTCCGTTTTTGCGCTGCAACAACAAGGCAAGCTATGCGGGCGTGGTGGAATGGCAGACACGTTGGTCTTAGGAGCCAATGCTTCGGCGTGTGGGTTCAAGTCCCACCGCCCGCACCATAAGACCTAATTTCCTTCAAGGGAAAGTTAGGTCTTATTTTTATGTCTTCTTTTGTGGTACGTTGATTTAAAGATTATTTATATCATAGGAGGTTGTTGTAAATATGCCATATGTTCAGTTGTCAGAAAAACATAATTCAAATATAACAATTATGATATTTACAGAAGGTACGGTTATTATGCACACCTCATTGATTCACCTTTATGACTATACTACATATAAACCAATTGAAAACTGCGTAGGGTTAATAAAGAAATGGGACGAACAGGGTGCAGAAATTGTATATTGTACTTCACGAAGAGAAAAGCAAGTATCAATTATTGCCGAAGTATTAAGAAAAAATGGTTTTTGCGGCACAAAGCTGTATTATCGTAATAAAGGTCAAACTTATAGTGAAATTGTTGAACAGGTAAAACCCGATATTCTTATTGAAGATGATTGTAAGAGCGTTGGTGGAAAATCGCAAATGTGTATATCTCATGTTAGTGATGAAATAAGGCGGCAAATTCATTCTATTGCTGTTGCCGAGTTTAAAGGTATTGACCATTTACCTTTTCATGTTACAGAACTACAATACGCAAAATGAGCATAATCTCCGTGTTAGTTCAAATCCCCCTATAAACAAGGCTTGCATCTACAATTACCAGACCACTCATATTAAAGTCATGTAAGAGGATTAAAACTCATACATGACTTTTTACTTGTAAATGTGATAAGATAAAAGTAAGATTATTACATTAGCTTGATTCGTCTCTGGTGGAGAAGGCGAAGTAACGGGTGTTAACGATTGGAGATGGCATTAATGATAATATTAAAACCAACTACCATAAACGATTGTAGAAAACGCATACGGGTCATACTGGTTGCGGTTGTCATCCTGTGCGTAGCAGGAGGTTGCAATATGAAAACGCAGTCATCAAATAGCTCACAGGTAAGCACTGCAGAAACCACTGACCCTTTGGAAGATAACGTTTTTTCCACACCTGCACCAAAAACAGAAATTACGGTTGCGTTGTTCAATGAAATTTTGCAAAGCCAGCGGGTTAGCTACGAGCAGGGGGATGGTGTGCCGGGCTCATTTGAAGTATTTCTAGCGAACCATCCTGACTTTATCAAAGATCAATCCAGTCGAGGGCAGGTGACCTCTGGAAAAGCTGTAGGGAATGTTGGAGAGCCGGTAGACTTAATGCTACCCAAGGGAGTCGCACCCGAAAACGATATGCTAAACCGCGAGCGACTTGCTAGATTTGTGGAAAACTATCAAAGTAAAGTGCCGGACAGCATCGTTATTCTAAGTTCCAGCGACCCCATTCCGTTGTGGATAACCACCTATATCTATGATGGCAGTGGAAGTAGCTTTACTGTGCAGTCCTGTTTTCTCTTGCGGGATACACTGGAGTGGCAGTCCTCTTACATTTCCCACGGTATAGAGGAAACCGATACGGAATGGATTCTACTGGACGACCCAATGCAACAGCATCGCTATCCCAAGTACGGCTATGAACCCATGCCTCTAAGCAATATAATTGAGGAGCGCTCCGAATCAGAGGTATTGGAAATCGTGGATAATCTGCGCCAATCGAAATACCCAGAGACCGATTATGTGGTGTCCGGTGACCCTCAGACCGTCGACGATGTACCGTGCTATCGCTTCGACCTGTACCAAACGACAAATGCGGACAGCACCTTCTACACTGGATATTCATTTGCAGTTGCAACTGATTTGAGCCGCTATTACGAGATGGAACAAGTCAGTGGACAGTGGGTGCTGCAAGCAAGACCCAAAAGTCCCGCAATTGATTAACGGTAGCGCCTGCAATGTCATTTCTTCACCCTTATAGGACTAAGTCGAACAAATGAGCATAATCTACGTGATGACAGTTCAAATCTCCCTATAAACAAGGCTCACATCTACCATTACCAGACCACTCATATTTAGAGTGATGTATGAGGATTTAAGCTCATACATGACTTTTTTGCTTTCTTGTGATATGGTATTGTAAAGACCTTTTATATTCGGCGGAGGAGGACATATGCGATGAAGAGAATGACTTCGGCAATGCTTGTGTTTGTTTTGATGGTGCTGTTGACCGCATGCTCTGGCAGGGTTGATTTACCAAAGGCAGTAAGCAAAGAGGGCATCACTCCTTATGAATTGTCAGAAAATGAGAAATATATCTTGCAGTCGTTCAATATGGAGGACACTTCTCAAATGATTACTTTCAATGCACCCAAAGAGGCAATTACCTTGAATGTAAGTGTTTATCGTCTTGAAGACGGTGGTAAATGGAGCAGTATTGGTGGCGGTGGCATTTCGATTGGCGAAGATAGAAAGCCAATCGAAAAACTAACCGGAACATTTGCAATGCAGCTAAAAGATAATTATTCTATTGAATTTGTGATTATTGCAGGTGGCAAGGCTTCCTACAAAACGGATGAGATTTTACTGGATAGTGAAGCAATGGC
Organism: Bacillota bacterium; assembly: GCA_023413185.1. Lineage (GTDB taxonomy): Bacteria > Bacillota > Clostridia > Oscillospirales > Ruminococcaceae > Acetanaerobacterium. The sequence goes on along the minus strand of JAEZQD010000059.1, from coordinate 11,655 downwards.
ATCTACAAAAGCATTCTTGCAGCAGTCACGGGACATTACAATAAACTCAGAAATACCTGTTGCACTTATGGTGTATGATAGTGGTAGTAGTATGAAAACCTACTCGCTGCAAGATTATTTTGAGCCGTCAAAGTTTGAAGGTATGGATTTTGTGCAGGTTGTCACATTGGAGTTTTCCGATAAATGAAATGAATTGGCTTCGTAAAATCAGCATAATCTTAGGCGTTGTAAGTAACCAATTGATATCGTGATACAACCCGCTTGCAACCCACTCAACCTAACAGTCACAGCGAAGGCGGGAATTGATAATATTGACTTTTTAAAAACCATATGGTAAAATAATCAAGAATCTTGAAAGGCAGGTGAGCAGTTATCATGACCAGACTATTTGAAATGAAAAACCGGAGTGATATTGCTCGCTTAATAAGCACCACATAACAGGCACTCGTGTTTATTTTTCGGCAGTAAATTTTTGCACTTCTGTTTTTCAGGAGTGCTTTTTTTATTTTGAGAGGAAAAATAAACAGTATGCTAAAACTAAAACATCTATTTTCAAATTTTGACTTGGCGAAAGAGGCATTGCGCAATTGGGAGCACAATCTTGACGGGCTGGATGAGATGCTGGGGCGATATCGGATATCCGCAAATGCGGTGTATCCCTTTTTCCAGGGCACAGATGTCTGTTTTTTGCGCCTTGCTCCCGTAGATGAAAAGTGCAAAAAAAACATCATCGGAGAGCTCGAATACATCGAGTATCTAGTTGGCGCAGGGTATCCCGCACTGGAACCCATAGCAAGTAAAACCGGAGAAACAGTATTAGAGCTAAGGACGCAATGGGGCGATTATTATGCGGCGGCATTCCAATGTGTAAAGGGTATCCCGATCGAATGGACGGATCAATCAAACGAGATTATGTACGAGTACGGCAAAACCCTGGGCAGACTCCATACGCTGTCGGCTCTATACAAACCCGTTACAAAGAAATGGGCGCACACGGAGGCTTTGCAATGGATTGAAGGGGTACTTCGTGAGTATTCTGCTCCGAAATTTGCTTTTTCGGAACTAACACGTATCACAAATCAGCTCATTCAGCTTCCGCAGAACAATGATAATTATGGGCTGGTTCACTATGACTTCGAGTTTGATAACGTATTCTACGATGAAAACAGCAAATCATGTTCCGTCATCGATTTTGATGACGGAATGTACCATTGGTACGCGCTTGATATTGTACAGGTCTTCGATTGTATTGAAGATGAACTGGATGACAAAGCGCGTCAACAGGCTAAGGACGGATTTCTCAGGGGGTATCAGGCAGAGCATTGCTATACCGAGGAGATGAGGCTGTCATCTCCGCTCATGAGCCGCTTTATCAACCTGTATGGTTACGCAAGGCTGATTCGAAGCGTAGCACAACGCTTTGATGACGAACCCCAGTGGATGACAGAACTCAGAGAAAAGCTTGACGAATTCATACAAAACAAAGCGAGCAGAATGACGCAGTAATACGACAGACGCTTTAGCAAAATTAAGCCGTAACTTCGATGCGTAACGTATCCGGGTTACGGTTCTTTTTTTGCATTATAGCAAGAAATGATTACCCAATACAGTAAGGTTATGGTATGATAGGTACCAATCAACCTCATCTTTTCAACGGGGGAATGTGTCATGAATCGATTTAAACCGCTCTGTGCGCTAGTTGTTGCGCTGGTAGTCTTTTTGTTCGGCTGTGCGCCGGCTGCCCAAATCGCGTCCGAGCCGCCCGCTTCTTCCGAACTCACGCAGCCCCAAAGCTCATCGTCTGAAATACAAACTGCGAGCAGTGTGCAGGAGATTGTGTCGTCGCTGTCCTTAGAGCAAAAGGCGGCGCAGATGGTGCAGGGCGCGGTGTATTCCGTTACCGAAAAGGAGCTGAGTGAGTACAACTTCAGCTCGGTTTTAAGTGAATTCGGCAGGCTGGATACCACGGCAAACGGATGGAAGAAGACGGTGCTGCGGCTTCAGGCAGCGTCGCTGAGCTCCCCAAGCGCCATCCCGTTTGTGTACGGAACCGACGCGGTGCATGGAAATATCAAGTGTATGGGAACGGTTGTGTTCCCCCACAATATCGGCATTGGCGCGGCAAACGATGCCGAGCTTACCTATGCGATGGGCTATGCCGTCGCGCAGGAGATGAAGCTATCGGGCATGCTGTGGAACTTCTCCCCCTGCGTTGCGGTCGCAACCGAGCCGCGCTGGGGCAGAACCTACGAGAGCTATTCCGCCGACCCGCAGCTTGTGGCAAAGCTGGGTGTCGCCTTTTCCAAGGGGCAGCTTGACGGCGGGGTGATGCCCTGTGCCAAGCACTACCTGGCCGACGGCAACATCGCCTACGGCACGGGGGAGGGCGGGTTTCTCGTAGACCGCGGCGACGCGTCGCTGACCGAGCAGCAGGTGGATGAGCTGTTGCAGGTGTACCGCTCGCTCATCAATGCAGGGGTTAAAACGGTCATGGTCAGCCACAGCAGCCTAAACGGCGTAAAGCTGCATGCGCACAAGGAGCTGATTGCCGATGTGCTCAAGGGCGAGATGGGCTTTGACGGCTTTGTGGTCAGCGACTGGGAGTCGATTCACAACATCCCGGGTGCTTCCCTAAAGCAGCAGGTCATTACCGCAATCAACGCGGGTATTGATATGTTGATGGAGCCGGAGAAGTACAAGGAATGCTACGAGTATATTGTAGAAGCGGTGAACGAGGGCAGCATAGAGCAACAGCGCGTAGACGACGCGGTAACGCGCATCATCTCCGTCAAACAGCAGGTGGGGCTGTTTGACGACCCGATGCAGGAAAACCTCAAGGCCGATGTGAGCGAGGTCGGCAGCGAGCAGTACCGTACCCTAGCAAGGCAGCTGGTGGAGAAAAGCCTGGTGCTGCTTAAAAACGACGGCAATGTGCTGCCGCTCAAGCAGGGCTCAAAGGTTCTGGTCATCGGTCCCGCGGCGGATGATACCGGCGCGCAGTGCGGCGGATGGACAATCTCGTGGCAGGGCGCCCAGGACGGTGCGAACAACCGCTATGTAAAGACCGCAACCACCATCCTCGACGGGCTTACCGCTGCGGCAGCCGAATACGGTCTGACCATCCTCACCGACCCGTCGCAGGCGGCGCAGGCGGATGTCGTGCTGCTTTGCGTCGGGGAGATTCCTTACGCCGAGTGGGAGGGCGACACCGAGGATATGTCCATAACCGGCAAGCTTGCGCTCAAGGGCAACACCGAGGCGATTGCCCTTGCAAAGCAGCTTGGCAAGCCCACCGTCTCGCTGATTGTTGCGGGCAGGCAGGTGATCATCGACGAGCATCTAAGCGACTGGGACGCGGCGGTGATGTGCTACCTGCCCGGCAGCGAGGCGGACGGCATAGCAAACGTTCTGCTCGGCAAAAGCCCCTTTTCCGGCAAGCTGCCCATGCCATGGTACCGCTCGGTTAAGGATATCGGCACCGACCGCGTGCAGTTTGACATCGGCTATGGGCTGAGCGAATAAATTCAGGGCAGATAAATTAACCACAGTGTGAGTGGCTGCAAGCGGTTTCTCCTATCTGTAACACCGCTTGTAGCGTATGGAGGCATTCATGACAGACATAATCCTTGCGGGGCTGCAACACCAAGACTTGGTCGGTGACATTGTACATCAAACCATTTCGGCAGTTTATCCAAACTACTATCCTGCGGGCGCGGTTGAGTACTTTTTAAAGCACCATTCGCCCGAACGGATTCGTCATGCAATCGGGCTAAGAGAGGTCTACTTGATTGCGAGCGATGGAGACTATGCAGGAACGGGGAGCATAAAGGGTAACGAGATATGCCGCCTGTTCATCCTGCCTCAATTTCAGGGCAGAGGGCTTGGATCAAGGATGATGGATACCTTTGAAGAAACGATTTTTGCGGGATACAGCGAGGCACAGGTATCGGCATCACTGCCTGCCTATGAGATGTATCGTAACCGAGGATATCTGCCGTTATCATATCACCGTATTCTAACCGAGAACGGGCACTATCTGTGTTATCATCAGATGGTGAAAGACAACGATGCGAGCAAAACCGTGTGATTAAACGTATGAACCACAACAGCAACTCGAGGTGACAATATGAACGTAACAATACAAAGAATAGACGCAAACAAACCCGAGCAGGTGGTTATTCAGTGCCATCAGGTCAACGGCAGGGTGCAGAGCATCGAGCATTATGTGAAATCAACCGATGGTTCGGTGGCGGGCTACAAGGACGAGCGGATTACACGCATCTTTTTGCAGGATATCTTCTATGTGGAGGCGGTGGACAACCGCGTGTTTGCGTACACGCACAATCAAACGTTTGAACTCAAATGCAAGCTGTATGAGTTTGAGTCGGCGTATGGCGCCGGTGACTTTTTTCGGTGCGCAAAGTCGATGGTTGTGAATCTTATGAAGATCAGCAGCGTGTATCCCATCTTTAACGGGCGGTTTGCGGCAAAGCTGTTTAACGGCGAAGAGGTCATTATATCCCGCCAGTATGTTCCGGAGCTAAAGTCTTTTTTAACGGGGGGCAGTGTATGAGCTTTCGTGTTTTTTTAAAGCAGTGCATAATAGAGTTCTTTATCATCACCACCTGCGTCAATGTAGCTACGGCGCTTTTTGGTCCGATGCTGATGCCGGGCGAAGAGTTTGGGTTTTATGCGTTTTACTCGCCGCTGATAGCGGGCTTTATCGGTACGTTGCCGTCCTTTATTCTCTATTCCAAAAGGGAGCTGGGTCTTCGAAAGACGTTAATACGAAAAATCCTTCATCTTTGCGTGTTGGTGGCAACACTTACGGTGTTTGGGTGGCTTAACGGGAACTTTTCCGATTTGGCGGGCACGTTGTTGTTTATGCTGATGGTGCTTCTCGTTTATCTCTCGGTCAACGCAATCGGTTGGGTGTTGGGCAATAGGGATGCAAAGCAGATGAACCAAGGGCTAAAGGCACTGCAAAGTAGGAAGTAATGCAGCTTACTGCGTTTTAACGCAACTTACCCTCAGTTTCGTTGACGAGGTCACGGCGCAAAGCCTATACTGACATCAGAAACGAAACGGAGGGTTTTTATTTATGTCTGGCACTATTGTTTTGGTCATTGCGGTTATGTTACAGGCGGGTTATACGGTGTACTGTCTGCTCGGTGGGTCAAGGCGGCAGACCATCAAGCACTCTTTGCGCTTTGGGGCACTGGGCGTGTTGTCGCTTCTGCTTCTCTTGCAGGTTTTTGAATGGGGTCTTCGGTGGGGTCTGCTGTTTGCCGTCCTATCGGTACTGTCGGCAATCAGTCTAGTCGAGGTGCTGACAAAAAGGGCGGAAAAACCCCTGCATAAAGGCAGAGCGGTTTTTAAGGCGGTGGGGGGTACGCTCTTGTTTGCGGTAGCCGCTCTTCCCGCCATCGTATTCCCGCAGTACAGCAGTCCGGTTATCACTGGGGACTATGCGGTTGCAACCGCCCAGTTTACCTATGTGGACGAAACTCGCCCCGAAGCATACTCGGATACGGGGGAAAACAGGTCGGTCAATGTGGCTTTGTGGTACCCCGAAGGGGTGCAGGGTAAGTTTCCGCTCGTGGTTTTCTCTCACGGTTTTTGCGGCATCAAAAACAGCAACCTGTCCGCGTTTGAGCAGCTTGCCGCAAACGGCTACGTGGTCTGCTCCATTGACCACCCGTACCATTCGTATTTCACGGTAGACAGCAACAATAAGGTTACGATGGTCGACAGCGGCTATATGCGGGAGTATGCCGATCTCGGCGACGACAAACAAGCAAACCTCAGGCTGTTTCAAAAGTGGATGGACATCCGTGTATCCGACCTAAACTTTGTTATCGATTCAATACTCGACGGTAAGGGCGACGTGTATGAGCTTGTGGACGATACAAAGATCGGCGTATTCGGTCACTCGTTGGGCGGCGCAGCGGCAATGGGGGTGCCAAGGGTAAGGCAGGACATCGGTGCGGTTATCAACATCGACGCGCCCATGCTGTGCGAGCTGACAGGGGTGGAAAACGGTGTGTATACCGTAAACGCCGAGCCCTATCCCGCTCCGCTTCTCAACATTTATTCGCAGTATCTGTACGACAACGGGATATTGACCGATGATGCAGAGTATTTTCAGAACCGTCTGGTGTCGGCTACGGCACCCGCGTCGTTTGAAGTAGTGTTTCAGGGCGCGCAGCATATGAGCCTTACCGACCTTTCGCTTGTGTCACCCTTCCTTGCAGGGATACTTGATTCGGGTCGTAAGGCAACGATAGACAGACACTACTGCCTGGAAACGCTCAACGGCATTATGCTAAAGTTCTTTGATGCCTACTTAAAAGAGGGTAAGCCCTTTACTTTGGCAGGTACATATTGATACGAGGCGACCGAAAAAAACAGCCGTGAGGAAGTCCCTCGCGGCTGTTGCGATTGCGGTTATTCGTGACGCAGCGCGTCAATCGGTCTTAGCTTTGCCGCCTTTCTCGCGGGGTACATCCCAAAAAAGATGCCCACCGAGCAGGAGAAAAGCACCGAGAACAGGATGGTCTGGGGCGACAATATCGGCTGCACGTCAAGCGGGATACCGACAGCCAGCGCACCGCCCGCGCCAAGAATAATGCCGATGATGCCGCCCAGCAGGGTGAGGATGCCGCTTTCGGTTAAGAATTGTGACAGGATAGAGCCGGTTCTCGCGCCCAGCGACTTGCGTATGCCAATCTCACGGGTGCGTTCGGTTACGGCAACCAGCATGATGTTCATTACACCAATCCCGCCGACTAAGAGCGAGATGGCTGCCACCGCCGCAACAAAGGTTTGGAACAGGGTAATGACGGTGTTTAAGGTATCCACGTATTGGTTCATGCTCTCCGCCGTGTAGATTTCCTGTCCGCTGTTGTTGTGGCGGCGCTCAAGAATCTTCAGCGCGGATGCGCACATGCCGTCTACCTGCTCGTCGCTTTCCGCCAGCAAATAGATGCTCGCGATGGAAGGGGTCTCCCCCGTAATCGCCGTGAATGTCGTATAGGGAAGATATATCACCGACATGCCCCCCTGGAACATGTTGCTCTCGGTCACGCCCACAATCTTCAGTGTTGCGGTGCGCCGATAGATGGTAACGTCCACCGAAAGCCCCGTCACATCGGTGCTGCCAAACAGCTTTAGCGCCGTACCCTCATCGATTAAGCAGACGTAGCGCGATTCCTTGTACTCGTTTTGGGTGTAGTTTCTGCCGCTTGCATACGTCACCCCCGACAGCTCGGGCAGTTGTTCGGTGCCACACCCAAATACTGCGTCGATGTCCTCGCTGCGTCCTTCCACCGAGCCCATGACCTGAAGAGCCGGTGTGGCGGCAACCATATACGGGATGGTCTGCTGCATGGCGTCCAGGTCTTCAAGCGTAAGGTAATCGCTGTCTTCAGCCTTTTTTGCGTCTACAGAGACAGTGGCGGCAGCCTTGCCGATGCGCGAGATCTCGCCCATGAGCTTGTTCTGCGCTCCGGTACCGATCGAGATAATCATAATGACCGAAGCAATGCCGATGATAATACCAAGCATAGTCAGAAACGAACGCACCTTGTTGGACAGGATGCTTTTGAGTGCCATCCGAATATTTTCATAAATCAAACCCAAACACCCCTTTAATCCTGAGAGTCAATCGTTATAGGCATATCCTCGGTCAGGAATGTCGGAGCGGTATAAACCACCACAGCGCCCTCCTCTAAACCGGAAAGCACCTCGGAATGGGTGTCGGAGCCTATGCCAAGCTCGATGTACACCTTTTTGCTTAAGCCGTTTTCCACAACAAAGCAGTAGTCGCCGTCGCGGTCGGTGCGTATAACCTCAAACGGAAGAACAACCACATTGCTCCTGCTTGCAATGAGTATGGAAAGGTCGGACTCTATGCCAAGCACGACATTCTGCGGCACCTTATCAAACGCAACCTTTGCCTTTACCACCGTGTTCGTGCCTTCAACGGAGGTAACCGCGTCGATGTGTGAGATGTGACCGGGATATTCTTCGGCGCCGATGGTAATGATTACGCTCTGCCCCGTTTTAATCCGGCCAAGGTCATACTTACCAAGCGACAGGCTGATTTCGGGATTTTCCAGCGACTGAATCACCACGCTGGCTGTGCCGCCGGTCATACCGCCTTCACTGAGGTTTAATTCGGTAATAACGCCGGATATCCCCGCCGTAATACCCGCTTTGCCCTCATCAAGGTATTTTTTTGAGGAATTGACCGAGATGCCCGCAAGATTCATGCTGTTTTTTAGCTGAGCAAGCTTCTCGTCGCTCATAACCGAATTCAGCGCCGCCTTTCGCTCCGCCTTAAATTCGGCTATGTCACCTTTTAATTCCGCGATCTCTGCGGCATCCGAGATTTCGTTAAGAGAATCAATCTCGTCTTGCGTATCCCTTAGCCGACGCTGATAAAACAGTGCCTTTTCGTTGTTCTCTTCGTTGCTGCGCAGGGCGTCTTCATAAGAAAGCTTCGCGTTTGCATACTGCAAGGCTGCCTGATTGTACGAGCTTTTCAAATCCGCCACATCAAACTCCGCAAGCAGGTCTTGCGCCTGTACAATGTCGCCCTTTTCCACGTGCAGCGCATTTACCGTGACCTGTGCGGGCGCAAACAGCACCTCCTGCTCGGAAGACATGACTGTGCCCTTAAGCGAGACATACTGCTCCACATCCCCTTTTGCCGCAGTAATTGCGGTGATATGCACGGTCTTGTCCATAAAAAACAGGTTGTAAACTACCAAGCTCCCAACTAACAATGCCACTACCGATAAAAAGACAATCAGCTTAACATGTCGTTTCTTTCCTTTTTCCCTAGCCACTCGCAAGGCCCCCACTTTCGTCCACTACAATTCATAAAACGTATGCCAAATAGATAAAACACAGATGCGCCAGAGTAGCCTGACTCACCGATACCCACCATTATATATTACCAATATTTTAATATCAATTTTAACTGATAAAGTTTAAACAAAGTTTACAACCCGGATAAGAACAGTCAATTATTCAAACTTTGTATATTGCATTGCTGCGGGCGGAACATTATAATAGTAGTAATTCAATAGGCTGTCCCTTTATCACGGAAAGGAATGAAAAAAACGATGATGGTAACAAGAGATTCTCTCATCGGTGAGGTGCTTGACGTGCACCCCGAAACCGCCCAGTTCTTTTTGGGCATGGGTATGCATTGCCTCGGCTGTCCCGCATCGCGGGGAGAAAGCATCGAACAGGCGTGCATGGTTCACGGCGTTGACTGTGACGGTCTGATCGGCGACATCAATGAGTTTATAGGCAACAACTAATCTCCCTATTGTGCCTACACGGCGCACAAAAATGATGTTGTACGGCTACCGTCCGGGGCGTTTGCCATCGGGCGGCTTAGCTTTGCACATATTTTTCGGCACGGTTTAAGGCATTACCTGTCTGCATCCAATGTTGTTAAGTATATGAAAGGCATTTTACTGCTATGAACCGTGGTTTTTCAATTGTTAAGTCGCGCGTTGCGGATGCTTTGGGCACTTCGGTTCTTCCGAAAAAGTTCATGACCTTTGCGGGCGTACATACCTGTTTTTTAATCTTTACAAACCTTCACGGCATCTTTATCAACACCCTGCTTATTCGTGTAACGGGGAATAACTCGATTACCCTATGGTACAATGTAATATTCTTTTTCTGCTTTGCAATTTCTATGCCGCTGGGCGCCATCTTTATGCGTAAGACCTCACCCAGCGTTTCATCCCGCACCGGGATTTTGTTGTATATTATTATGTACATCACTTTTTTTGCGCTGATGCTCACGGGTACCCTAGCCGTGGGTATGCCGATTATCGCCATTTTGTCGGCATTTGCCGCCACCGCGTACTGGATTGCCTACAATGTGATGCTCATCGAGTTTTCAAACGAAAACAACCGCGACGTCGGTCTTTCGCTGATGGGTATGTCGGGCGGCATGGTTTCGCTGATTATGCCCGCGGCATCCGGGCTTGTAATCGGCAGCTTTACGGGCATGGCGGGGTATTATGTGATGTTCGGCATCTCGCTTGCGGTTGCCATCGTCACCATCCTGCTCAATCTCTCCAAGGTGCCTGCCATCCCATCCAAAACCAAGCAAACCTATTTTAAGCTTGCCTTGCGTGACGTTTGCGGCAACAAGCTGTGGAAGATCTGCATGCTGTGCGAGTTTGTTAAGGGTCTGCGTGAGGGAACGTTTACATTCTTTTTAAACGTATTGCTATTCGGTATTGTACAAAACGAGGCACTCATCGGGCTAAACACCTTTTTGTCCGCATTGCTGAGCATCCTGGCTAACTGGACAATCGCACGGTTTTTACGCCCCAAGCACCGTATTGGGTGGACCATGGTCGGCGTCACCGTACTGTTTATTGCAAGCGGCATGCTGCTATTTAAACTCAGTGCCGTCACCATTGTTTTAATGAGTGTTCTCAATGCGTACTTTAACATCATTCTTCTTACCCCGATTTCGTCTATACTGTTTTCGTTGTTTGGCAGAACCGAAAACGGTGCAAAGGCAAAATATGAGTTTTTGGGTATTAAGGATTTTTGCCTGGGCATCGGCAGATGTCTTGGCGTTATCATCGTTCTTTTGTTTCCACAGACGCAATTTGGCTACCTTGTGGCGATGTGTGCGCTGACAGCCACGCAATATATCACGGTGTTTCTTGCAAGCCGCGCGGTCAAACTGCTAAATGCGGACGAGGGGAAGCCTGAGGCTGCGGCGGATTGACCGTGTGCGGGAGAGGAGATGCTATGGAGTATCCGGTCTTGGATCAACGGCTTAGCGCGGTGGCAGAGTGGGTTCGCCCGGGCAGCGTACTTGCGGATATCGGAACCGACCACGGCTACCTCGCGGCGAATCTAGTAGGCAGGGGGATATGCCCCCGTGCGTTTGCGTGTGACATCGGTTCGTTGCCCCTTGCCCGTGCGCGCGACACGGTGGTGCATTACGGACTTTCGGATAAAGTTACCCTGATGCTGTCCGACGGGTTATCGGCGATTCCGCCGTTGGGCGCGCAGGATATCGTCATCGCCGGTATGGGCGGCGAGCTGATTGCGAGGATTCTCGACGCTTGCGGCTGGATTGCACGCGAAGCAATTCGCTTAATTCTACAGCCCATGACAAAGCCGGAGGAGCTGCGCCGATACCTGTACCAAAACGGGTACGAGATTGTCGGAGAACGCGGTGTATGCGTGGGCAGGCACTGCTACACCGTCCTTTGCGCGCACTATACAGGCAGGCGGATTCAATCACCCGATGCGCTGGCGGTAGCACTCGGCGGGCTGTGCGGCAGTACGGACGAGCAGTCCCGCGAGTATATCAGACGGCTTTTAAAAAAAGAGCGGCACAAAGCAGAAGGCTTGCTAGCATCCACACTGCCCGACCGCGAGGCGCTTGCAGCGCAGGTGCGGGAGTTTATGAAGCAGATTGAGCGCGCGACAGGCGTAACGCTTTAATAACCAAGTACATTCGAACCAGAGGGGGGGAGCAACAATGGCATCGGTTGGCGAAATTTACGGCTACCTTGACCGGATCGCACCCTTTAAGCAACAGGAAAAATGGGACAACTCCGGTCTTTTGACCGGCGACAAGCAGCAGCAGGTGACAAA
>JAEZQD010000054.1 GCA_023413185.1 Bacillota bacterium | reverse complement strand
CTTTCCTCCTATATGGGCTATTTTAAACAACCTATGCTTATTCATATCGGTTCTAGAAATTCACCAAAGTATAAGTGTGTCTGCTGGGATACCGAAGGTGTTGGCCAGTTAAATTTACAGATGACGGGTTTTGAATTATCGAAGCCCGATATGGTATTCTCGATCTGTCCAGAGATGCTTGAACTACTCAAGAGTAAAAGTATCCCCTGTGAAAGACTGGATTTTGCCTACAACCCAACAATTCATTACCCAAAACCGATAACTGTAAATGAAAATCATACAATCAGCCTAATTGGAAATGCTTGGCTGGCGTATTCTAACCGCTACCCCGCACATTTTCGGTATAGCAAAGCGATTCCTATTATTTTAAAACCTTTACTTGAAAACAATTATAAAATAGATTTTTATGGCAGCAAAGAATATCAACTGCTTATTAAAAAATTGCTCAATATTGATGTACCCAATGAATGGTTTAAGGGTACAATCTTCTACGAAAAGACCTGCAATGTATACAGTAGTTCCTTTGTGAATTTAATCACACAAAATCATGAGCTGACTGTAACAAGACGTACCTTTGAAATTTTAGGCTCCGGAGGTTTTGGGCTTTCTTGCTATAATACTGCTGTAAACAATTTATTTGGAAATTGCGGTGCTTTGGCTATCGCAAGCTCCCCACAAGAGACTCTTGAGTTAATAGAATTCTATAAAAATAACCTCGATGCTTATATGACGGTTCGCAAAAACGCTGTTATAAGCGTGCAAAATCACACCTATAAAGAAAGGGCCGAGAAAATAATCAAAAAGGTTTTCTTAACAGACCACGAAATAGTCACTTGATGTTCCGGTGTTCTTGCAAGGCTCCTTTACAAGTTTGCCCAAATAGAGATAAAACGAAAGACCGTCGACATACAATCGACGGTCTTTCGTTGGTGGAGACGAAGAGGATCGAACTCTCGACCTTACGGATGCGAACCGTACGCTCTCCCAGCTGAGCTACGCCCCCAAATCATTGCTTAAGCTCTCAACATCACGGAAAATATAATACCACGTTCATATAAATAATGCAAGGAAATTCTCATATTTTGTTCATCAAAAAATCTATACTAACCGCAACCACAATTCGATTTTGCCGTCTACCCTTTTGGGGTGCCCAAAATGTATAATATCTGCCTGTTTGTTTGAAAATGCCCTAGGGTAAGATTGACTTGAAGCAAATGTATTATATAATAATAAAGTATGCCAACAATCAGCATGCTTGCAATTGTTTGAAAATAGACAAAGCGCAGCATTATCATAACACTTGCAACAAACGCATAAGAAAAGGATGAACGAATACGATGGCTCTTACCGAAGAAATAAAAAAAGAAGTGGAGCGAAGAAAGACCTTCGCCATTATCTCTCACCCCGACGCGGGCAAAACCACCATGACCGAGAAGCTGCTGCTGTACGGAGGCGCCATTCATCTTGCAGGTACAGTAAAGGGTAGGAAGGCGCAGAAACACGCGGTTTCTGACTGGATGGAGATTGAAAAGCAAAGGGGCATCTCGGTGACCTCCAGCGTACTCAACTTTGATTATAAGGATTACCGTATCAATATACTCGATACCCCGGGGCATCAGGATTTCAGTGAGGATACGTATCGCACGTTAACCGCCGCAGACAGCGCAGTGATGCTGATTGACGGGGCAAAGGGCGTAGAGGAACAGACCAAAAAGCTGTTTACCGTTTGCCGTATGCGCGGAATACCCATCTTTACCTTTGTAAACAAGATGGACCGTTACTGTAAAAACCCGTTTGACCTGATGGACGAGATCGAAGCAACGCTGGGTATCCGCTCCTACCCGATGAACTGGCCGATTGGGATAGACGGCAATTTTAAGGGCGTTTACAACCGTCGCCTTGCACGCATTGAGCTGTTTGAATCCTCTAAACACGGTCAGAGTGTGGCCGCGGCAAAGACCGGCTCGGTGGACGACGAGCAGTATCGCACACTGCTAGGCGACGAGCTGCACGACCAGCTCTGTCAGGATATCGAACTACTGGACGCTGCCGGTGAAGAGTATGACCTGGAGCGTGTGCTTGCGGGGGAACTCACCCCGATGTTCTTTGGAAGCGCCATGACCAACTTTGGCGTAGAGCCGTTTTTAGAGGACTTCATCCGCATTGCTCCAGCCCCGGGAGCGCGCGCAACGAGCGATGGAACGATTACCCCGGATGAAGAAGCCTTTTCGGGTTTTGTTTTTAAAATACAGGCAAACATGAACCCCGCGCATCGCGACCGCATCGCGTTTATCCGCATCTGCTCTGGAAAGTTTGAAAAAGGCATCAGCGTAAACCATGTGCGGGCGCAAAAGACGGTTCGCCTTTCGCAGCCCCAGCAGTTCTTTGCCCAGGATAGAAACACGGTGGAAGAGGCGTATGCGGGCGATATCATCGGCGTGTTTGATCCCGGCATCTTTCACATCGGCGACACGCTTTGCACTCACAAGCCGGTCATTCGGTTTGACAGCATTCCTCTGTTTGCGGCGGAGCACTTTGCCAAGGTTTACTGCAAGGATGCATCCAAGCGCAAGCAGTTTTTAAAGGGCGTTCATCAGATTGCTGAAGAGGGCGCAATACAGATCTTCAAGCAACCCAATATCGGCGTGGAGACACTGACCATCGGTGTTGTTGGCATGCTGCAGTTTGAGGTGCTCGAGTATCGCCTAAAGAGCGAATACGGGGTTGAGATTGTTGTACAGTCGATGCCGTATGCCTGCGCCAGATGGGTTGAGGGTGGCAAAACCACAAAGGATATGCTTGGATTTATGGATAGCGCTACCCTTGTGGAGGATGTTTACCAGCGTCCCGTTATCCTGTTTCGTGACCAATGGACACTTGACCGCACGCAAGAAAAGCACAAGACTGTTCGCTTTTTGGATATCGCACCGCCTGTTACCGAGCAGTAATACCGACGGTGCAAAGACATGTAGGAGGTAATTATTATGACAGAACTGGAAGCCATCGTCATCAGAAAATCAAGGCGCAGCTATCTTAATCAGCCCATTTCGCCTAAAAATGCAGAAGAGCTGCGCAAGCTGGTCCAGGAATGCAACGAGCAAAGCGGTCTTCACATCCAGTTTGTAGAGAACGGCTCGTCGGCCTTTGCCCGTTTTAGCAAAAGCTATGGTATGTTTAGCGGTGTACGTAGCCTCTTCGCATTGGTTGCAAATCAAAGCGATCCAAATCATCTGGAAAAAGTGGGGTACTTTGGCGAACGGCTTGTTTTGCGTGCTACAATGCTGGGCCTTGGTACCTGTTGGGTAAGCGGAACCTTTGACAGCAATGCCTGCTCGTGCGAGGTTTGCGAGGGTGAAAAGATTATCTGTGTAATTACCGTTGGCAATACCGCAGAGCGCATTGGCGCGAAGGAACAAGTATTATACCGACTGGCTCATCTTAAAACCACAAGAATAGAGCAGCTCTACACTGCAAACCAAACGCCACCATCGTGGTTTATGGACGGAGTGAAGGCGGTGGATCTTGCGCCTTCTGCCGTTAACCGCAAGCCCGCTCGGATGACTTATGCTGACGGTAGCGCGATTATTGGAATTAAAAAGCTTGATGCCGTCTGTTTTATTGACCTTGGAATTGCAAAGTATCATTTTGAGCTTGCTGCAGACGGGCGCTTTGCATACGGCAATAACGCCCCGTTTGAAAAAACGGAGCGTTAGCCTGTATTCTATTATTTTCATTCGCTATAGCTTTTTGCTAGGGCTATCAGTGTCTCTTTTATGTTAAGTTGCGGGCTGCCGATACAACAGTTCAGAAGAAAGCGCAGCACCTGCCCCGTCTTGTGTGGCGGCACGATGTTAAGCGATAGGATGTCCGTTCCGTTTACCGCAAGGTGAGCGATGCGAAACGGCTCGCCGTTGCTTTGTATACGGCGTATCTCCTCCACACAGTCGAGTGTGTTCTCCTCGTCGTACAACGCACCCTTAACACGCACGGCGCTGAGCAGCTGGTCTGCCTGGTAAAGAGCAAGCAGTCGTTTCAGATGGATTGTATCTGCTATCATCTGCTTGTTTACAAGGTCGACCACCGCGCTGATAAACTGCTGCTCTCGTTTTGATAGGCGCAAAAGCTGCACACTGCGCCCTAGGCTGCCGGAACACAGCAGCAAAAACGCCGCCATGCGTTCCTCAAATATCTGCGGCAGCCGTGAAATACGCGCCAAATCCTGCGACGCCCCAAGCAGTAGGTGCGAAAGCCCTCCCGCCATCAGAACGATATTGAGCTCCTCCGGATGCTCGGTCATGATTACGCGGCTTATCTCGTCGCGTATCCGTTCCGCACTAATGTTCTTTAGCAGCGGTGCCTTGCCTATCATGGCAAGCATGGTAGCGCTCTCCGCTTCAAAGCCAAGTGACGCGCAAAAACGAATCCCCCGCAATATACGCAGTGCGTCTTCAGAAAACCGATTCTCCGGTCTTCCCACGCAACGAACTGTGCGCAACAAAATATCCTCGCGACCGCCGAATGGGTCAATAACACCTTCGTCCGGGCTGTATGCGATGGCGTTAATTGTAAAATCCCGTCGGGCAAGGTCATCCTTTAGGCTTGCGCCATAGGCAACCATCTCCGGTCTGCGGTTATCCTCATACCCACTTTCGGTGCGAAACGTTGTAACCTCCACGCTCTTGTTTTCAATCAGCACCGTAATGGTTCCAAACCGCTCCCCAGTGGGAATGGTATGCGCAAAAAGAGAGCGAACCCGCTCGGGGGGTGCATCCGTGGCAACGTCGTAATCGCTGGGGGTGTGACCCATCAGCGCATCCCGAACGCATCCGCCCACGGCGCAGCCCCGGTGGCCCGCCTTTTTTAATGTATCGAGTACTTTCAGCACATAGTGCGGCAGTTCTATCATTGTCATAGAATTCATCCTGTCACAGTCAAACCATGCTTATTGCTACCGATACCATTATACTATAAAACACTGTGGATGAAAACCCTTTGCTATTGCTCCAGGCTTTCTAGGTTAACCGCTTGCTCTACGTGAAGGTGGTATTCCTTCAATATTTCGTCCTCAAGCTTTCTTCTTGCCTCTGCGGTAATGGGGTGAACCACGTCACGAAAAACGCCGTTTTCCTCCTTGCGGCTGGGCATTGCAACAAAAAACCGCTCGGGACCCTCTATTACCTTGATATCGTGTACGGCTAAATCGGAATCGATGGTGACCGAAACGAGCGCACGCAGTCTTCCCTCGTTGTAGATTCTGCGTATCTTAATCTCTGTGATGTTCATACTGTATATCCTCCATATCAATGTCTTGCAGAATGTAAAAAACCGTATCCTGCCGTTTGCGGACTACCGCCCCGTTTGATTCGGTCTGCATTTATTATCAGTCACCAATCGGCGACTTATACAGGTTATGGCAGGTTTTTTTCATAATATTAAAAATTGTGTTTATTTTAACGCATCCACGCAATATAATATTGAGTGTACACGGGCGTTGCACAAATCAAAAAAATGTGAGATAATTTCACAGGGTTTTTCATTTTCATCCGCCCTTAATAAACTATGCAAGGGGACCTTTGTGTGATAATAACCGATAACGGCATACTCGCAAATAAAAAGCATCTTCATTTTATCGGTGTTGGCGGCTCCGGTATGTATCCTCTTGTTCAGATCCTTCATGCACAGGGCTACCAAATCAGCGGCTCGGACAACAACGAAACGGATACCCTTGCCGCCGAACGAAAAATGGGTGTGCAGGTACATCTGGGACACAGCCCCGAGAACCTGAAGGGAGCCGATTTGATTGTGTACTCCGCCGCCATCATGGCGGATAACCCCGAGCTTGTTGCCGCGAAAGAAAGCGGGCTTCCTGTATTGGAGCGTTCTGAGCTGCTTGGCTTAGTGACGAGCTGGTTTGACAGCGCGTTGTGTGTTTCGGGTACCCACGGCAAGACCACAACCTCCGCAATGCTGACACAGATCCTGTTCGAGGCAGGGCTTGACCCCTCCGCCGTTATCGGCGGTAAGCTGTCGCTGATTGGCGGCAGTGGCAGAGCGGGAAAAAGTGAGCTGATGGTGTGCGAGGCGTGCGAGTTTGTCGATACGTTTTTAAAGCTGTCGCCCGATGTTGCTGTGATATTGAATATTGATAACGATCATCTCGATTACTTTGGTACAATAGAAGGCGCTATCAAGTCGTTTCGGCGGTTTGCCGATATGGCGACAAGGTGTGTGATAGCCAATGGGGATGATGCAAACACCAAAAAAGCGCTTCTGGGGCTGGATAAAGAGATTATTACCTTTGGGCTTAGCCCCGATAACGATTACTATGCAGCAGACATCACACACAGTGATGGCCGCGAGCGGTACAACACCTCCTTTAATCTAATGCACGGCAACGAGCTTATCACAAGCATTGTGCTGCATGTACCCGGCAGCCACAACATCTATAATGCCATGGCAGCGGCAATTACCGCGATGTATATTGGTGCCACCCCTCAGCAGATAGCGAATGGGCTTGTGCACTTTAAAGGAGTAGGCAGGCGTTTCGAAATTCTGGGGCATGTAAACGGCATTACAATTGCGGACGACTATGCGCACCATCCCGCCGAGGTTGCGGTTACCCTGCGCGCTGCTATGTCGATGGGTTACAACATGGTATGGGCGGTATTTCAGCCGTTTACCTTTTCTCGCACTCATATGCTTCTTGATGATTTTGCGGATGCGTTGTCCATCGCTGATCGGGTCGTGCTCTCCCCCATCATGGGCTCCCGCGAGATAAACACCTACGGTATCTACTCAAGCGACCTTGCAAGTAAGATTCCCGGTTGTGTGGTGCTTGACACCTTTGAGGAGATTGCCGATTTTGCAATGAATAACGCGCAGGAGGGCGATTTGGTTATCACCCTTGGCTGCGGAGATATCTATAAGGCCGCCAAGCTGATGGCTGCAAAAGCTGCGAATTAACCCTTACCGGCGCGAATTATCCTCTGATTATATGGTAGCGCGTAGTTGTGTGATTATTTCGTCAGGAATGTATCATTTTTGTTAACGTTTTATGCTGCGGCTTACCCAAGGCAACACGGGAGGCAATATGCGATTGACAAGTACACACCTTACCTTTCGGGAACTGGCTGAGCAGGATTACCCGCTGTACCGTTGCATATTCTCGGATGAGAACGTGATGCGATATGCCTATCACGATAAAACCGATGATGAAGCGGAGCTTCGCAAACAGTTTGACGCGCTTGTAGCACAAAGCATACTGCCGACCCAAAACCGCCCAACCTATATGTTTGCGGTTTTTGAAATGACCGGCGGTGAATTTGTCGGCTTAGCCGACATTGTAATGGAGTTCTGGCACGATAAGATGTGCGGGGAGATCGGGTATTTCTTGCTCCCACGGCACTGGGGCAAGGGCTATGCAAGCGAGATGGCGTGCGCACTGGTCGACGGCTTCTTCGGCACCATGGGGTTACACCGCATCAGCGCCTCCTGCAACGCCGGAAACAAGGCATCCGAACGGGTGATGCAGAAGGCGGGAATGACAAAGGAAGGCGTATTCCGAAAGGCGCGGTACAATAACGACCAGTGGCATGACGAGCTGTGCTACGCGATTTTGCATGAGGAATGGTCGGCGCAAAGGCAGTAAACAACATAACGACACCCCCCGTTTCGGCTGAAACGGGGGTGTTTTATCGGTAGCAATCACATACTCGCCGATATCTGCTCGCTCTGTTTGTCAAATGCAAAGCCATCATCCGTTGCCCGGCAGGCAACACGGTCGCCTTCTTTGACCTTTCCCTCGAGCATCTGTTCGGACAGGCGGTCTTCTATCTGGGTGGTAATCGCCCTGCGCAACGGACGGGCGCCGTACACATCGTCGAAGCCCACCGATGCAATCTTTTCTACCGCGCTTTCATCAAACGTCACAGTAATGCCGAGTTTGCTGACACGCTGGGCAAGGGTTTTAAGCATATTGGATGCAATGTCCTTAATCTCGTTACCTGTCAGCTTATGGAACACGATGATGTCGTCCACGCGGTTTAAAAACTCCGGGCGAAAAGCCTTTTTCAGCTCGCCTAAAACATTGTCGCGGATACGCGCCTCGTCCTGTGTAGGTGTATCCTGCGTAGAAAATCCAAGGTTCTTGGTTTTTTCGGTGATCAGGCGCGCGCCGATATTGCTGGTCATGATGACAACGGTGTTTTTAAAGTCCACACGTCTGCCCTTGCTGTCGGTCAGAATACCGTCCTCAAGGATCTGGAGCAGGATGTTAAACACATCGGGGTGCGCCTTCTCAATCTCGTCAAACAGCACCACCGAATAGGGCTTGCGCCGTATCTTCTCGGTGAGCTGGCCACCCTCCTCAAAGCCGACATAACCGGGGGGAGAGCCAACCATGCGCGATACCGTAAACTTCTCCATGTACTCGGACATGTCAAGGCGAATCATCGCGTCGTCGTCCCCGAACAGTGCCTCGGCAAGCGCCTTGCACAGCTCGGTTTTGCCAACGCCGGTAGGACCCAGAAAGATAAACGAGCCGACGGGACGCTTGGGGTCTTTGAGCCCTACCCTGCCGCGCCGGATTGCCCTGGCAACCGCCGATACCGCCTCATTTTGACCGATGACGCGCTGATGCAGGATGTTCTCCATATTCAGCAGACGTTCGCTTTCCTCCTCAGTCAGGCGGCTCACGTTAATGCCCGTCCATCCGGCAACAATCTCCGCGATGGTATGCTCGGATACGACACCGGCATGACGACCGCTTTCGTCCTTCCACTCATTTTTCTGACGCTCCAGCTGCGCCCTAATCTCTTTTTCATTGTCGCGAAACTTCGCTGCCAGCTCGAAGTCCTGGGCGTTCACCGCCGCCTCCTTCTCCTCGTTGAGGGTACGAAGCTTTTCCTCCAGCTCCTTGAGGTCGGGCGGTGGGGTAAACTGCTTTAGCCGTATGCGCGATGCCGCCTCGTCAACAAGGTCAATTGCCTTGTCGGGTAAAAACCGGTCCTGAATATAGCGGGCGGACAGCGTGACTGCGGCTTTGAGGGCATCGTCGGTAATTTTCACCTTGTGGTGCGCCTCGTATTTATCCCGCAGACCAAACAGAATCTGAAGCGCCTCGTCCTCGCTCGGCTCGTTGACCGTCACGGGCTGGAAGCGGCGTTCGAGTGCCGCGTCGGTTTCGATGTGCTTACGGTACTCGTCGAGTGTGGTTGCACCCACAACCTGAATTTCGCCGCGGGCAAGCAGCGGTTTTAGGATATTTGCTGCATCCACCGCACCCTCGGCTGCACCTGCGCCTACAATGGTATGCATCTCATCGATAAACAGCACCACATTACCTGCATTGCGGACCTCCTCGAGCGCCTTTTTAATGCGTTCCTCAAAGTCTCCACGGTACTTGGTGCCCGCAATCATACCGCCGATATCAACCGAAACCACGCGCTTGTTTTTCAGCGTTTCTGGAATCTCTCCAAGCACGATCTGTTGTGCCAGCCCTTCGGCAATTGCGGTTTTGCCTACGCCCGGTTCACCGATTAAGCAGGGGTTGTTCTTCGTTCTGCGCGACAGGATTTGTATCACGCGCTCGATCTCGGTTTCGCGCCCAATCACGGGGTCTAGCGCATTGTCTCTCGCGCGCTGGGTAAGGTCGGTAGAGAATTGGTCCAGCGTTGGGGTTTTTGTGTTGCCTGAGCGCTTGCTCTCTTTGGGTGAACCGCCGGACGACATTGTTGTACCGCCTTCGTTCACACCGAGAGACTTGGCGCATTGATCGTACAGGTCCTTTGGGTCAACCGAAAGCTCACCCAAAAAGCGCACGGCATAGCTGTCCTCTTCGTGAAGCATCGCCATTAAGATATGTTCTGTACCCACATAACCGTGCCCGAGCATCTTTGCTTCGGCTATCGAAAGCTCTAAAATACGCTTGCAACGCGGGGTAAAATCGGCGGGTGCCAGACGGGTTTTGCTACCGGAACCCACCGTTTCAATCAGCTTTCGTTCAATCTCATCATACGTTACGCCGTTTTGCGACAGCACAATAGATGCAACGCCGCTGCCTTCGCGCAGAAGCCCCATTAAAACGTGCTCGGTGCCGATGTAGGTATGCCCAAGCGTTTCCGCCGAGCTGATGGCGAGGTTAAGCGCCTCATTCGCTTTTGCTGTAAAGCCTGAAAATTTATACATTGCAGTCCCCTGCCCTTCCGGCTATGCGTTAGATAGCCTACTTAGTGGCTTGTCGGCAGATAAGCTCTGCAGACAGGCAGCTTGTTTAATTATTGAGTATTGTTGTCATAAAGGCGTTCGCGCACGAGCTGTGCACGCATTTTATCCCGTTCGGCATCGCTGAGCAATCGCCCGGCGTTTGCCATCAAGGTAGCCGCCCCGGTTTCGTTAATCAGCGCGTTAACCTGCGCCAAATCAAGCCCTTTGATGATACCGAGCGAAACGCCCATGCGCACCATCGAAATCAGCTCGACAAACTCTTCTCCGCTTAGCAGTCTTGCCGAACTGAGAACGCCGTATGCACGCCACACCTTATCTTCCAGATAATCACCCGATTCGCTGCTGCGCGCGGTGCGCTCCTGCGCGATAATCTGCGAAGCGATTGCGCCTAGGTTTTCTATCGCACCCTCCTCCGAGATACCCAGCGTGACCTGGTTGGAAAGCTGATAGAACGAGCCGTTGACACGCGTGCCCTCGCCGTAGGTGCCGCGAATGGTAAGCCCCAGCTTTGACACCATCTGTGTGATACGCCCAATCACTCCGTTTGCCTCAAGCGCCGGAAGATGCAGCATCACCGATGCGCGCAGCCCGGTACCAAGGTTTGTGGGACAATGGGTTAAATACCCGAGTTTTTGGTCAAAGGCGTACAGCAGCGAGGCATCAAAAATATCATCCAGCTGGTTTGCTGCCTCGAGTGTCTCTTTAAGCGAAAGACCTGTGCCGAGCGCCTGAATGCGGATGTGATCCTCCTCGTTGAGCATGACGGCCATGCTCTCGTCATCAGAAAGCACAAGCCCTTCGTCCTTGGTGTTCTGGGCAAAGGCGGGGCTGATTAGGTGCCGTTCCACAAGCGAAATCGTCTGCTCTCGTGTCAGCTTATCCAGCTCAATAAAGCGTAGCTCATTCTGATTTTTAAGATTGGCATTCTCAAGGATTGTTTTTACATCGAGCAGCAGCTTCTTTTTCTGCTCGCTGGTCATGCGCCCTTCAAACGGGTAGGCACGCAGGTTGCGCGCAAGGCGAACGCGGGTGCTGACGGCGACATCATCCTGATTGTTTGCTTGAAGATACCACTTATTCATCGACCGTACCCTCCTTCGCCTGCAGCTCGCGAATGCGGTCGCGCAGCACCGAGGCACGTTCAAAATCCTGTGCTTCCACCGCGGTCTTCAGCTCGTTTTGCAGCGTTTTAATCTCTCGCATCATGCGGTATTTGGGTCCCGCCGATACCGGTACCTTTCCGCTATGTTCGGTTTGCCCGTGTATGCGCTGAAGCGACGGCACGAATTCCCCAAAGAAGGTTGTATAGCATTCCGCACAGCCTGCCATTCCCGAGCTGCGGATATCTGAGAATGTCGCGCCGCAGCCCTTGCAACGCCGTTCGTCTGGCAGTTCTCCCTGAGTAGGGTCGATATGCCCGAGCATCGAACCGAGCATATCGCCGATACTCATAGCAAATGGGTTAATCATACCGGTTACCCCAAGCTTTGATGCACATTCGTTGCACAGCAGGTATTCCTTTGTCTTGCCGTTAATCATCTGACGGATGTGCGTTGTGGCGGGGTTTTGTTTACAGTGCTCACAAAGCATTTTTACACCACACCTTATCTTATGTTTCTTTTTCTTCCGAACTAGACAATGTTTAGAAGCAGATTCTTAAAGATGGAAGCCCTTACCCTATCTCGAAGCTGCTGAGGAACATCGCGCAGGGCTGAAGAACTCATCGCGCTGTAAAACATCTGCGCGGTTTCGTCTGCCAAAACGCCGTCGGTGACAAGGTTTTTTAAAATGACGCGGCACGAGCCGTCATCGAGTTGATCTCCGACTGCGTTGATAAGATGAATGACCATCTCACGCGGGTTAAGCGCCACGCGCGTAATGCGAATATACCCCCCGCCGCCGCGCCTGCTTTCCACCAAATACCCCTTTTCGGGGGTAAACCGCGAGGTAATTACATAGCTTACCTGGCTGGGCACGCAGCCAATCTGCCCGGCAAGCTCGTTACGCTGTATCTCCGCCGTGCCGCCGTACTGATCAAGCATCTGTAGAATTGATTGGGTTATTAGATCGGATAGGTTCAACTGCCCACCTCCTGCTTTGACCTTCGCTGACCTTTGGTATCACTATTATATATATTATGGTCAATTAAAGTCAAAGTCAGTTAAAGTCAATCTATACTTAAATTACTTGATTTACATTAAATCATCTTCGCTTTACCCTGATTATCTCTTATTTTCTTTTGTTTTCGTTGATTTTTAGTTTGTGCCGGCAAGGGCAAAAATATCAATTCATGCATTATTTATATTTTTGTGTAACCACAACTACCACCATCACATAATATGTGGTGAAAGTTAATTTAAGGAGGCAATACACTATGGGTGGTTGCGGTTTTGGTGGTAATAATTGTACCTGGATTATCCTTCTTCTCGTCATCGTTTTCTGCTGCTGCGGCGATGGATTCGGTGGCTGCGGGAACAACTGCGGTGGCTGCGGAAACAACTGTGGTGGCTGCGGCTGCTAGTTAGCCCGCTGCGCTCATTACATCCGGCATAATCCACTGCGCTCGAGGGGAGGGCGTCCGATTGGGGACGCTCTCCCCTCGAACTATATATTTTGACAACCGTTTAACAAGGTTTTGTTGAAAGCTTACTATACAGGTGATATAATAGTAATAATATTAAACTATGTATCAGTTTATCATTTTAGTATTTGTACACCAAAGGAATGGAGATGAGGTTCATGACTGTTGCCGATATTATTCGATTGCTTGATGCCACTGTAATCTGCGGAGCGGAGCATGTACAGCGTGAGGTGCATAACGCGTGCGGCTCGGATATGATGAGCGACGTACTTGCCTATGTCAAGGATCAGTCGGTACTTTTAACAGGGCTTGTGAATCCCCAGGTTGTTCGCACCGCAGATATGATGGACATGGTCTGTGTTGTATTTGTGCGGGGCAAAGAGCCGGATGAGAGTATGACCCAGCTTGCTAAGGAGCGTCATATCGTACTGTTGAAGACCAGCCACCGCATGTTTACCGCCTGCGGTATTTTGTATAATAACGGTCTGAGCGGAGGAAGCGACTGATGCCAGATGTGATACGTATGCGATACGAGGTACCGGGCGATGATTTCACCCGCGCCGGAGAAGCATCCAGCAGCATGAAAAAGCTGTTAAAACAGCTTGGTGTCTCCCCCGAATCCATCCGCAAGGCGGCTATTGCGATGTATGAAGGCGAGATTAACATGGTTATCCACGCAAATGGCGGAGGGATTGATTTAGAGGTGCACGAAGACCGTATTCACATGGTTTTAAAGGATACCGGTCCCGGCATCCCCGATATTGAGCTTGCAATGCGCGCGGGTTATTCTACCGCTCCCGACAACGTAAGAACCCTCGGCTTCGGTGCCGGAATGGGTTTGCCTAACATGAAAAAATACTCGGACGAAATGACGGTTGAAAGCACCGTGGGCGTAGGTACAACCGTAACTATGGTTGTGTATACATAACGCAGTATCCGTCTGTTTTCGTTTTGTTCGGAGGGAATTTATTGTGCCCGAAAAGTTCTTTCATTCCGTAACCCTTGATCCGGACCTTTGTAAGGGCTGCACGCACTGCATCAAACGCTGCCCTACCGAGGCGATTCGAGTAAGGGACGGAAAGGCATATATCATCTCCAACCGCTGTATTGACTGCGGAGAATGCGTACGGGTATGCCCGCATCACGCAAAGCTGCCCCAGTACGATAGCCTAGATGTACTGGGCAGCTCCAGATACAAGATAGCGCTCCCCGCCCCTGCGCTTTATGGACAATTCAATAACCTTGACGACATCGACATCCTGCTGACCGCACTCAAAGAGATGGGGTTTGATGATGTCTTTGAGGTTTCGCGCGCTGCCGAGATTGTGTCGGACGCCACGCGCCGCCTAATGCAGGAGAACAAGCTCAAAAAGCCGGTAATCAGTTCCGCCTGCCCGACGATTGTACGTTTGATCCGCGTGCGTTTTCCCCAGCTGCTTGATCATCTGCTTAAGCTCAACGCACCCATAGAGATTGCTGCAAGGATGGCGCGTGAAGAAGCAGTTATTAAAACGGGTCTTTCGCCGGAGGAGATTGCCGTCATATTCATCTCGCCCTGCCCGGCTAAGGTTACCGCCGTACGGATGCCGCTGGACGTGGATAAAAGCAATGTAGACGCGGTGGTTGCAATAAAGGAGATCTACCCTCGCCTGCTGCCGCTGATGAAGGAAGTTGCCAATAAACCAGACACGCTCTCTTCATCCGGACGAATCGGTATGAGCTGGGCGTCTAGCGGCGGTGAGGCCTCCGCGATGCTTAATGAGAACTATCTTGCCGCAGACGGCATCGAGAACGTCATTGAGGTCTTGGAAGCGTTGGAGGACGAAAAGTTTACCGACCTTGATTTTATTGAGCTAAACTCCTGCCCAGCCGGTTGTGTGGGCGGTGTGCTGACCGTAGAAAACCCCTATGTTGCCCGAACCCGTTTAAAGCGGCTTCGCAAATATCTGCCCGTTTCCTGCAACCATATTGCGCCGGAAGACCTATCGAAAATCACCTGGGAACACGAGGTGGAGTATGCGCCTGTGATGGAGCTTGCCGACAACGTTTCGGATGCCATGACCATGCTGCGGGAACTCGAACGGATTGCCAAGTCGTTGCCCGGTATTGACTGCGGCTCATGCGGTGCACCCACCTGCCGCGCTCTGGCAGAGGATATCGTACGGGGCAAGTCCGATGAGTCGCTGTGCATCTACAAAATGCGTGAGCGCATGCAGTCCCTTACCGATGAACTTTCTCAGCGCGTGAACAAAGAACTGTAGTTTTATGACGTTGTCTCTAACTTTGAAAGAATCCGAATCCTTTTTTTGGGGGTACTGGTTGTGACAGTAAAACAACTTATGGAAAGAACCGGCTTTAATCTACTCACCGGCATCGAAAGCCTGCAAAACGAGGTTACGCATATCTACACCTGTGACCTATTAAGCCTTGTTATGGGAAGGGCGCGACAGGGCGACGCATGGGTGACGGTAATGGGCAATGTAAACTCCATTGCGGTCGCAGCCCTCGCAGATGTTGCGTGCATTGTATTGGCCGAAGGGCTCGTTCTCGACGCAGACGCACTGAAAAGGGCAACCGAGCAAGATATTGCGGTTCTTGCAAGTAAGCTGGCGGTATACGAGACCGCTCGATGCATTGAAGACGCCATGGGTTCTTAATATTGATATAATTCTATATATGGGGCTGTTCCGTTTAATTCGCTTCTTTTCAATGTAATACCGTTAATATTGTTGATATTGTACCGTTGTTAAGCTGCTTGCGCGGTATTCTAGTAACCACTTGTGCCGTTGCTATTATATTTACGCTCATAAATGTTACGTGAAACACCGTGAGGATGGAGATGCTTTTATGCAGCGCCTTTCCTACGATCTGCACATTCACTCCTGCCTATCACCCTGTGCAGATAACGACAATACGCCAAATAACATTCTGAATATGGCAAGGCTCAACGCACTTGATGTGATTGCGCTCACCGACCATAACTCGGCAAAGAACTGCCCTGCCCTGATACAGGCGCGGGATCGGATGGAGCTGCCCATCCTCGTTCTGTGCGGGATGGAGTTGTGCTGCTCCGAAGAGGTTCATATCGTGTGCCTGTTTGACTCCTTGGATAAGGCGATGGCATTCGACCAATACGTTTATGCCACTCTGCCGGCAATCATTAACCGCCCCGATAAGTTTGGAAGTCAGATTATCCTTGATTCCTTTGATGAAAACGCGCAGGAAGAACCACGTCTGCTCATTACGGCGTCAACCATCTCCGTCACAGAGGTTAATTCGTTAATGCAGCGGTTTGATGGGGTCGCATTTCCTGCTCATATCGATCGTTCTTCCTACTCCATCCTTTCTAGCCTGGGCTCTTTTCCTCCGGAATGTCATTTTACCTCCGCAGAGCTCAAGGATGTATCCAGATTTGAAGCGCTATGCCAAAAGCACGCGAAGCTAGCCTCGATGAATATCTTAACAAACTCCGATGCGCATTATCTTTGGAATATTGCGGAGGGAGAACATACAATGGATGTCACCTCCCGTTGTGAACGGGCTGTTCTTGAATATATAAAAGAGATGCATTTCGTGTAGCTGCATTGTACCTCTGCTTAATTTTACTATTTGGAATGCGATAAATTTTTGATTTTACATAAACATATGTTTACTTTTACCCAAATAGTATGGTATGATGAGAAAAACAAGGGGCTACCCTTGCAGAAATGAGGGACACTGTTTATGAGATCCGTATCTGCTACCGCACTGAAGATTTATGAATACATCGTAGACCGTGCCTGTGAGGGCGTACCGCCTTCTGTAAGAGAGATTTGCATTGAGCTGGATATCAAATCCACCTCTACCGTTCACAAGTATCTAAAAGAGCTTGAGACTGCGGGATATATAGAGCGAGAGTTTAACCAGAACCGCTCCATTCGCATCAACGCCGAAAAGGTGTTGCAGGTACCCATAGTGGGCAACGTCGCCGCCGGTCAGCCCATCCTAGCCGTCGAAAACATCGAGGGCTATGTTCCGTTTAAGGCGAAGGGGTATCGCCCGTGGGATCTGTTTGCGCTGAATGTTCGCGGCGATAGTATGCAGGATTGCGGCATCTTAGACGGCGATGTTGTGATTGCAAAAAAAACCACCTACGCGCAAAACGGTGAGATTGTAGTTGCTTTATTGGACGACAGTGCAACCGTAAAGCGGTTTTATAAAGAGCATGGTCATTTTCGCCTGCAGCCGGAAAACGACGCATATGAGCCGATTGTTGTCGATGAGGTCTCGATCCTTGGTCGGGTTATCGCCTGTATTCGCATGTACGAGTAATTGTATTTTCAGGGGGCGATTGATATGAACATCGGTGCCTTGATAGCCGTTTTTCTGCCCATCTTTTTACTGCTTTTTGTGTTTATACCGCAGACGCGGGCGCAGCACAAATTGATTCAGCAGACTAGAAACAGAGTTCGAATGAACAGGGAGGCTGATTTTTTGGCTAGTCAACTCGTTACGCAGTGTCTCGGAAAAAACTGTCTGATTTCTACCGGGTTAAACGGCAGCTTTCAAGGAACGGTGATTGAGATTGCCGACAACTGGATGAAGGTCGAAAGCAAGGGTGTCGTGGACCTCATAAACTGCGACTACATTCAGAGTATTCGAGAACTACCGGCAAAGAAGCAAAAATAGAAAAAGCAGGTCCCCCTGGGTAACCCCAGGGGGACTAATTTGTGTGTATGGTTAATCCTTTACAAACTCCGAGGCACGCATCTTATCCGCACATAGCTTAAGATAGTATTCAAAGATATCTTTGCCTAGTTTAGTGTATTCGCTGTCACCCTCCCTGCCGCAGAGATTTGCAAACTCTTCGCCAATCGAGGTGGAGTTTGCCGACTCGGAACGGGTGCAGAGCAGGTACATCGAAAACGCGCCGGAGGTTTGAATCTCATCATAAAACGCGCGGTCGCGCAGGGTAATCTGCTCATAATACAAATTTTGTGCGGTCTGCGCCACAACGGGGTTTGGTAAGCCGTTTTCCATGCAGATGTCAATCGTAAAGGTAATTAACAACCGTATCTGCAATACCAAAGAG
>JAEZQD010000047.1 GCA_023413185.1 Bacillota bacterium | reverse complement strand
GTATGCACTACGGCGCGGAGGCAATGGGCGCTTCGGTTATCCCCGTATCCACCGGCAACACCCAGCGCCAGATTCAGATTATGCTCGACTACGGCTCGTCTATCCTTTGTGCAACGCCGTCCTATGCGCTGTTTCTTGGTGAAACCCTCAAGGAGATGGGATACGACAAATCGCAGCTAAAGCTCAAAGCGGGCATCTTTGGTGCAGAGCCGTGGACGGAGAACATGCGCAAAGAGATCGAAGAATTGCTCGGAATTAAGGCATACGACATCTACGGGCTTTCCGAGGTTATGGGACCCGGTGTTTCCTTTGAATGCAGTGAGCAAAGCGGCATGCATATTAACGAGGATCATTTTATTGCAGAGATTATCGACCCCGAAACCGGAGCAGTTCTGCCGGACGGCGAACAGGGCGAGCTGGTGTTTACCGCTATCACCAAAGAGGCGTTGCCGCTGATTCGTTACAGAACACGGGATATTGCCACTTTGACACGCAAGGCGTGCTCCTGCGGCAGAACGTTTGTGAAGATGACAAAGCCATGCGGCAGAACGGACGATATGCTCATCATCCGCGGTGTGAATGTATTCCCGTCGCAGGTCGAAAGCGTGCTGCTGTCCCTTGGACAAACCGCGCCGCACTACGTGCTGATTGTGGATCGCGTCGATAATCTGGATACCCTTGAGATTCAGGTTGAGATGTCAAATGAGATGTTTTCGGATGCCGTGCGGCACATCGAGGAGCAGGAAAGAAAGATTCGCCATGCGGTGGAATCTACCCTTGGTGTTTCGGCAAAGGTTCGCATTGTTGAGCCCAAAACAATTGCCAGAAGTGAGGGCAAAGCAAAGCGCGTGATTGATAATCGCAAGCTGTAATGTTTATAAAACCGCTGGAAAGCCTATAAAAACCATGGTATAATAAACGCATAGCGATTATTATACACTTATTTAACGGCCCGCCTTACGGCGATGGCCAATTATACCACAGCCGCTATGCGACTATGGTATAATATTCTTTAGGCTTTCGCTTTGCGGTTTTTTACGGAGTCAAGAATTAGTCACGTTAAAAAATCATCGACTTTTTTTGCCGATGAGGTTTGATTAGCGGATATTTATTACGACGGAGGGATTACTATGTTTATTAAACAGCTTTCGGTTTTTGTCGAGAATAAACCAGGGCGCCTTTCGGAGATTACCGACACCTTAGAAAAGCATAAGATTGATATCCGCGCACTTTCGATTGCAGATACGACGGATTTTGGTATCCTGCGGCTGATTGTGAACAACCCGGATGAGGCCGAACGGTCGCTCAAGGATGCGGGCTTTGCAGTTTCGCTGACGCAGGTCATTGCAATCGGTATCGAGGATACGCCCGGCGGTCTTTCGAAGGCGCTCAGAACGCTCCTGGATGCAGGCATCGGCGTAGAGTATATGTATGCATTTATCAGCCGTGAGGGCGAAAAGGCGTATGTAATCCTGCGGGTGGAGGATAATGCGAAGGCAGTGGCTGTGTTCCAAAACAGCGGCGTTGAGCTGCTTGACAGCGCCAATATCTATACAATGTAAGTAACAGTTGACGTGCGAAGCCTGGTATGGCTTCGCACGTCTCGGCGTAACCACCTTTTTATTTATGCATCATGCAATAAACGGAGGAATGATAAAATGGATATCGTGATAGGAACGACCTTTAAGCAGGAATGGGTAGTAACCGAGGAGATGCTTGCAAAGAATATCAAAAGCGGCGAGGTCTCGGTTTTTGCCACGCCGATGATGGTGGCGTTGATGGAGAGTGCGGCAAGTGACTGTCTGCAGCAGTTTTTAGAGGACGGGGTCATCAGCGTAGGGGCGAGCATATCAACAACGCACCTTGCCGCCACACCGCTGGGTATGAAGGTGTGGGCTGTAGCCGAAATAACCGCTGTTCATGGCAGACAGGTTGATTATAAGATTACCGCGTATGATGAGAAAGAGACGATCGGCGAGGCGGTTCACTCCCGTGTATATTTAGATAAAGCGCGTTTTGAGCAAAAGGCAAACAGCAAGCTTTGCGTGTAATAAAACGACCTTCTCGCCGTTCTTGCAGTCGGCGAGAAGGTCGTTTTGCCAATGCTTTAAAATGCAAAGCAAGGAACTCTGTTTAAAAAAACGTACCATGGTGATGCTATTATTAGTAACAATATCAATTGTTAGGCAAAACACAAAATATAGTTGATTTTGCTGCAAAAATGGAGTATGCTTATACTATAAACCATACTAAAATGATATACATTTACGAAGGGTAGGATGCATCATGGCAGAGTTTATTAAAGGTAAGTGGCAGGAGCACATCGACGTGAGAGATTTCATTGTTAGAAACTACACGCCCTACGACGGTGACGACAGCTTTCTTGCCGCTCCTACCACAAAAACCATTGCGCTTTGGGATAAGGTTAAGGCGATTATGGAGAAGGAGCGCAAGGCGGGCGGCGTGCTTGACATCGACGAGCACAATATCTCTACCATCACATCCCACAAGGCGGGGTATATTGCCCAGGAGCTTGAGCAGGTGGTAGGCTTACAGACCGATGAGCCGCTTAAGCGTGCCATTATGCCGTTTGGTGGCATACGCATGGTACACACCTCGCTCGAGGCGTACGGGCGTGAGATGCCCCTTGAGGTCGATCATGTGTTTAAGTACCGTAAAACTCACAACGACGGTGTGTTTGACGCCTATACCGACAATATGAAGGCGGCGCGCCGCAGTGGAATTATTACAGGGCTTCCGGATGCCTATGGTCGTGGACGCATTATCGGCGACTACCGCCGTGTTTCGCTGTATGGCGTTGATGCGCTTATCGCCCAGAAAAAGCAGGCAAAGGCGGACTATGTGTTTGACATTATCAACGAGGATGTCATTCGCCAGCGCGAGGAGATTTCCGAGCAGATTCGGGCGCTGGAAGAGCTAAAGGAGATGGCGGCAAGCTACGGCATTGACATCTCAAAACCGGCACAAGACACCAAAGAGGCGGTTCAGTGGCTTTACTTCGGCTACCTTGCCGCAATCAAGGAGCAAAACGGCGCGGCGATGTCGCTTGGTCGTGTGTCAACCTTCCTTGACATCTATGCCCAGCGCGATCTTGCCGGGGGCAGGTATACCGAGCAGGAGATTCAGGAGTTTATAGACCATTTTGTTATGAAGCTGCGTATGGTGCGCTTCTTGCGTACCCCTTCATACGATGAGCTGTTTTCGGGCGACCCCACATGGGTAACCGAGGCGATTGGCGGTATGTGCGCGGACGGCAGACATATGGTGACCAAAACAAGCTACCGTTTTCTTCACACCCTTGTGAATCTGGGCGCGGCGCCCGAGCCGAATATGACGGTGTTGTGGAGCGTGCGCCTGCCCGAGCACTTTAAAACGTATTGCGCTCGCATCTCGATGGAAACCTCTTCGATTCAGTACGAAAACGATGATATCATGCGCCCGGAGTTCGGCGACGATTACGGCATTGCGTGCTGCGTATCCGCTATGAAGATTGGCAAGATGATGCAGTTCTTCGGCGCACGCGCAAACCTAGCTAAGGCGTTGCTGTATGCCCTTAACGGCGGACGCGATGAAAAGAGCGGCGCACAGGTTGGTCCCGAGATGGCGCCGATTGTATCGGATGAAACGCTTGACTTTGATGAGGTATGGCGCAAGTACGACGCAGTCTGCCGCTGGCTGTCGCGCTTGTACATCAACACACTCAACATTATTCATTACATGCACGACAAGTACTGCTACGAGCGCATTCAGATGGCACTGCATGACGAGGAGATTATCCGCACCTCTGCCTGCGGGCTTGCGGGACTATCGGTTGTAGTTGACTCGTTGAGCGCCATTAAATACGCAAAAGTGCACCCCATTCGCAACGAACAGGGTTTGACGGTGGATTTTGAGATTGAAGGCGATTTCCCCACGTTTGGCAACAACGACCCCCGCGCCAACGAGCTTGCCCGTCAGGTAACGGAGCATTTTATGAGTAAGCTTGCCAAGCATCGCACCTATCGTCACTCCATCCCCACTATGAGCATACTCACCATTACCTCCAACGTGGTGTATGGAAAAAAGACGGGCGCAACTCCCGATGGACGCAAGGCGGGCGAGCCGTTTGCCCCCGGTGCAAACCCCATGCACGGACGAGACATAAACGGATGCGTCGCCTCCATGATGTCGGTTGCGTCATTGCCGTATAGCTATTCCAAGGACGGGATCTCTTATACGTTCTCGATAGTCCCCGCGGCGCTCGGTAAGGATACGGACCAGGCGGCAACAAACCTTGTGTCGCTCATGGATGGGTATTTTGCCGAGGGCGGACATCATATTAACGTTAACATCATAAACCGCGAGATACTGCTCGATGCCATGGAGCATCCCGAGCTGTACCCGCAGCTCACAATTCGCGTGTCAGGCTATGCCGTAAACTTTATTAAGCTTACCCGCGAGCAGCAGCTTGATGTGATTAACCGCACATTCCACACCCGTTTTTGACGCTTAAGGAAGGGGATTTTATGCAATTAGAGTTAAAAGGACGCATCCATTCGGTTGAGACCTTTGGCGCGGTTGACGGTCCTGGTGTTCGGTTTGTTGTATTCTTTCAGGGCTGCCCGCTTCGTTGTCTGTATTGTCATAACCCCGATTCCTGGGATGCAAATAGCGGCAGAGAGATAACCATTGGAGAACTGCTTGCCGAGATTGTTCGTTATAAAAGCTTTATTAAAAACGGCGGGGTAACACTCTCGGGCGGGGAACCTTTACTTCAGTATGAGTTTGCAAAGCAACTGCTTCTAGCCTGCCGCAAGGAAGGGCTTCATACCGCGATTGATACCTCAGGTTGCATCCCTGTTTCTGTATGTGCAGGGGCGGTTGACGAAGCCGACTTAGTGCTGCTGGACATCAAGGCGGTTGATACGCTGCTTTCAAGTAAGCTAAGCGGTATGGGCAACGAAAATGCGCTGGAGCTTTTGCGCTACTGCGAAGAGACAAACAAACCCGTTTGGATACGCCATGTTTTGCTGCCGGGTTGGACGCTCGACACCGAGCAGGCGCATCGGATGGGGCAGTTGCTTGCTCCGCTTCGTAGCGTGAAAAAGGTTGAACTTTTGCCATTTCACAAGATGGGAGAGTTTAAGTGGGAGGAGCTAAAACTAGAGTATACCCTCACGGAAACCTTGCCCCCAGAACCCGAGCGAGTTGAGGCGATAAAACACATTTTGAAAAGCTACGGGCTTACCGTATAATAAACAAGCGCCATTGCAAAAGCAGTGGTGCTTGTTTTTTGTGAAATACTGAAAAAACGCACTCAGGTATTTCTATTCCTGCGAGGAATATACCACTGTGGACGAGTTGGTAAAGATTGCAGAGCTGACAAAAACCCTTATGACAAGCGAGGTTTAATGAAGGAAGTTATGAAAAATCCACTGAACTATCAAATCACCGAGTTTGACTGCGGCCCCACTACTCTAATGAACGCAATGAGCTTTTTGTTTCGGAGGGAGGAGATCCCACCCGACATCATCAAGCATATTATGTTGTATTGCCTGGATTCCTACAATGTTAAGGGTGAGTTTGGGAAGAACGGAACCTCCCGAACGGCAATGATGTTTTTAAGTGATTGGCTCAATCAGTTTGGCAAGGTCAAGAAATTCCCGATTATGTGTGATTTTTTACGGGCAGAGATGTGTTTATCGGGCAGAATAGCAGGATTGTTGCCGCGCAGCAGCAGGGCAGTGCCGTTGTCGTTTGGGCGAGATGCGACTGCTGGCATATGTCTTGCTGACCGGTGCCGATGAGAACGATGATTATCTGTTTGACCCGTACTACAGAAAAAGCCCTTTGCACATGAGGGTCTGCAGCTTATAACACATTTGCCGTACAACGCAAACCGACGGGTAGCATATGGTATGTTGAACGGCGCGGATAAAACCCCGTATGCACTAGGGAAAAGGGATGGGCGGGAAGCGATTATCTTGTTTAACCGCAAGTCGTAAAAGACGCCGGTGAAAACCATAGAGTATTTTATCTGAATTATTGCTTTATTATTATTATGAATATATGTTTAATACACTTTGAATGACCGATTGGTTAGAAAGAAGAGCAACATGTTGGACATACCATGTTCAGCTATGGGTATGCACGCCTTGTGTATGCCTTGTTGTGCTATGTGTAAAAGTCAAACTTTTAGCGGATAGGTCTATTCTTGAGAATGCTTTTTTAAGGCAGTCGGGATTAGAAGTATCACGGCTGTTTATTTATTTGGTAACACAAGAACGAACCGTCCACAGAAAAGAGAATAGAAAAGAAGAATGGGTACGGTACTTATGACTAAGTTAGAAAGCTTTGAACTGGATCACACCATTGTAAAGGCGCCGTTTGTCCGTGTTGCAGGCATAGAGCGTAACGGACAGGATGCAGTTGTTCAAAAATTTGACCTGCGCTTTATTCAACCGAATGCGGACGCAATTTCTACTGCCGCTCTGCACACGCTAGAGTATTTTCTCTCCATTTTTTTGCGTGAGAAGATAAATGGGCTGATTGACATTTCGCCGATGGGGTGCCGCACCGGGTTTTATCTTGCGGTATGGAACGAACACCCCGTAAGCGTGATTGTAAGCGCTTTGAAGAATGCGCTGCAAAGAATACTTGAGCAGGCGGACGTCCCTGAAGCAACGGCAAAGGAATGCGGAAACTATAAGGACCATTCCCTGTTTTCGGCGAAGGAGTATGCATAACAGGTATTGAAGTAGGGGATTGGTGCCGACCCGTTTCGTCGAGGCGAGAAAGCCGGGTAATACCATTCTCTGATACCGGTGCGAATGAAACATCCGCAGCAAAACCCATGTGTCACAAACTTTGGATTTTATCTTAAGTCAGGGACGTTTGGAAGAGAAGAGCTAAGACGGCAATGGGCATGATTTTTGGAAAGGAGGGGTACAGCGAATCGCTTTACAGAAGAACGCTGTACCGCGGCTAAGATATGGATGATTAGTGTAAAACATATCACTTAACAAATTACGGCTCAAAATGAATGTTGGGGAAACAAATAGAGCTTAAGAAGAAAGGCTCTATAATAAAAGTTGTGGTAAGCAGCAAATAGAGCTCAAAAAGGGCAAAAAAAGAGAGCATATTTGTGGAAAAACCGATAGAATGGAATTGCTTAAGAAACCATCATCGGAGGAACACAATATGCTCTCTACTTATATTACAGAAAAACTGCTCGGATTAAAAGGGGTAATTATAAAAAATGTTGAGGAGCAAGACGGAGGGGTCTGTAAATAGTTTTGTGCTTTTCCCTATCTGAGGAAAGAGTTGACCCTATCAGGGAAGAAAACACTCAGTTGGAGTAAAATCTGCCCCCAATTATGAATTCTCCCTGTCCATTTTAACATAACGTCCTGTGTCACCAGATAAAGCATTTTCAACAAAGCTTCGTCGGTAGGAAAGACAGCCTTGCCCTTTGTTACTTTCCGAAGTTGTCGATGGTAGCTTTCAATCATATTGGTTGTATAAATGAGCTTGCGGATTTCGGGAGGATACTTAAAGAATGTCGCAATTTCGCCCCAGTTACGCCGCCAGGACTGAACGACAAGAGGATATTGGGCGCCCCAGATATGTTCAAATTCTTCAAGGGCAAGAAGTGCTGCATTCTCGCTGGGTGCGGTGTAAATGGGCTTTAATCCGGCAAGCAGTTTCTTTACGTCCTTGTATGATACATACCTCAAAGAATTGCGGATTTGGTGGACAACACACTTCTGAATCTCGGTTTGAGGGAAACAAGCAAGGATCGCCTCTGAAAAGCCAGTTAGGTTGTCCACACAGCAAATGAGGATATCCTCAACCCCTCGGTTTTTCAATTCATTGAGCACTGTTAGCCAGAACTTAGAGGTCTCGTGTTCTCCGATATACATGCCCAGAACATCCTTACAGCCATCCATATCAATGCCAATGACCATATAGACCGCTTTATTGACGATATGCCCCTCCTGCTTGACCTTGTAATGTATCGCATCAAGAAACACTACTGCATATGTTTTCTGCAGCGGGCGAGACTGCCATTCCTTAATTAGAGGCATAATGCGGTTTGTCACATTAGAAATCAGCGTCGGTGACACCTCAATGCCATAGAGCTGGTTGAGGTGATTCTGAATATCCCGCACTGTGACACCCTTAGCGTACAGAGCAAGAATTTGTTCTTCAATCCCGGTTACCTCTTTTTGATGCTTCTTTACAATTAGTGGTTCAAACTCGCCTGTCCTGTCCCGGGGGACAGATAACTCAATTTCTCCGTGCTCTGAGCGAACGCTTTTCTTTGTGTGTCCGTTTCTCCTGTTGTCTGTACCATCAGGTTTTTGGCTGTTCTTTGCATAGCCCAGCTCTGTATCTAGCTCCGCCTCCAGTGCCTCCTGAAGCAGTCCGCCAAACATATCCTTCAGTGCACGACTGATGTCGTCTGTTGTCTTGACATTGTATTCCTTCAGTATCTCCCGCATTTGCTCTTTTGTTAATATTCCCATTCCTATCACCCTTTCTAAGTTTATATCACTTCCTCAGAAAAGGCAAAAGCACATTTTATTTTACACTACCAGACGGAGTAACACAGATAACAATAGCGCTTGCAAGGAAAGCACACCGATGCCCCTGCTGCGAGAAAGAAACAGATATCGTACATGATTATCGATTGCAGCCCGTCAAAGACATTCCAGCCTTCGGCAATCAAGTGGTACTTTTCTATCATAAGCGCCGCTATCGGTGTAAGGCTTGCGGAAAGTGTTTTTGTGAAAAGAACACTTTCTTACCCCGCTACCACCGTATGACGAACCGCCTCTCAGCGTATGTAATAGATCGTTTAAGGGAGACCTGCTCGTTTACCAGTGTTGCAAGACACGTAAACCTTTCTGTATCAACTGTCATCCGCATCTTCGACCTGGTTCAATACGGAAAGCCGCAATTAGGCAGTGTAGTTGCCATTGATGAATTCAAAGGAAATACGGCAAATGAGAAATATCAATGCATTCTTACAGACCCAGAAAACGGCCGTGTCTTAGATATCCTTCCGAATCGCTATACGCATAACTTAGCCGCCTACTTCAAGGATTTAGACCGTTCCAATACTTCATTTGTCGTCAGTGACATGTGGCAGCCCTATGCAGATATCTTCAATACCTACTTTAAAAATGCTACTCATGTTTTGGATAGATACCATGTCGTTCGGCAAGTGGTATGGGCTTTTGAAGCGGTACGAAAAGAGGAGCAAAAAAGGTTCTCTAAATCCCACCGACAATACTTTAAACGCTCCAAGTCACTCTTAATCAAGTGCTTTGATTTCCTTTCCGATGAACAAAAACAGCAGGTTAACGTTATGCTTTATTCCAGCCCGAACCTTTCCAGTGCTTATTACTTCAAAGAAGCTTTCTTTAAAGTTACCAAGATAAGGGATACTGTTCTACTGCGTCAAGAGCTTTCCTCTTGGGTTCTTAACGCTCAGAACTCCACCCTTCCTCGTTTTCAACAGTGTGCCAATACCTTCACCAATTGGGCTCCTGAAATAATCAATGCTTTTACCTGGACGTATTCCAACGGTTTCACCGAGGGCTGTAACAACAAAATCAAGGTCTTAAAACGTAACGCTTATGGCTTCCGTAACTTTAACCGCTTCAGAAACAGAATCCTTCATGTTTTCAATCGTCAAAAAGCAGCTATGCCTGCTTAACGCAAACTTAGCTGCTTTTCTCGTTCCCATTCTTTCCTTTTCCTGCTCCACAACTATTGACAGAGAGCCAGAAGAAAAAGCAAAAAAATCTTGCTACAAACTTATGTAGCAAGATTTTTTGTTACTGCAAACAATGGCAATTTACAGCAAAATTCTGGCGGAGAAGGAGGGATTCGAACCCTCGAGACCCTTTTGGGGCCTACACGATTTCCAGTCGTGCGCCCTCGACCAAGCTAGGCGACTTCTCCGTATAATTAGCTATAGCTGCCCTTAACTGACAACGCTTAATTATTATATCTAATATCAAGGGGGTTGTCAATCTGTTATTTTGATATTTTAAAAAAAAGATGAGCTTTCGCGGGTAATTGCGAAAGCTCATCTGCGCATTGTGACAATATCCTATAATCGTACCAATCAAGCAGGCATTACTCGTCGCTGAGAGTGGAATGGGGTTGATTTGGAATCCGCATTAACAGGATGAATCCGATAACAAAGAGGATGATTAAAGCAAGCACACCATATTTGGATGCCCCAAAGATAAGACCGGAGGCCGCCAGAAGCAACGGACCAAGAAAATCGGCGAATTTACCGAAGATGTCAAAGAACCCGAAGTATTCGTTCGACTCCTCTTTGGGTATCAGTTTGCCAAAGTAGGAACGCGACAACGACTGAACACCACCCTGCGCAAGACCGACAGCAACCGCAAGCACCCAAAACTCCCGCTGCTGGTCAAGCTGAAACCCGAAGATGCAGATGGCGATGTAGAATAGCACAAATACACGGATGAGGTTTAAAGCACCAAAACGCCCAGCCAGTTTACCTGCAAGGATGGCAAATGGGAATGCAACAAACTGTGTGAGAAGAAGTGCTAAAATCATGCTGTTGCTGTCGATGCCCACCTCGCCGCCGTATGCCGTTGCCATGCTGATAATGGTGTATACTCCATCTATGTAGAAAAAATAAGCGATAATAAAATAAAGCAGCTTTTTGTCCTTTGCGATCTTTTTGAGTGTAATACCAATTCGCTTAAATGAATGAAAGACCTTGTCGGGTCTATTTTCCAGGTAGAAGTTTTGTTTGACGTTTTTTAATAGTGGAAGGGTCATGCCCACCCACCAAAGTGCAGTAATAATAAACG
This sequence comes from Bacillota bacterium, assembly GCA_023413185.1. Lineage (GTDB taxonomy): Bacteria > Bacillota > Clostridia > Oscillospirales > Ruminococcaceae > Acetanaerobacterium. The sequence goes on along the minus strand of JAEZQD010000047.1, from coordinate 5,324 downwards.
AGATCTGCGTCGCTGTAGTCGTACTCATACCAAACGGCTTTGTAAAAATAAGTACGATACCAAGAATAAAAGGGATGCAACTGCCGATATAACCCCATGCATAGCCCGAGGACGATATGTAATCCATTCGGTCGTCAGTTGTCACGTCGGTAAGCATGGAATCATAGAAGACATTGCAGGCGGAATAACCGATACGCGCCATAATAAAAACCAGCAGGTATGCAAACCAATCGTTAATCACACCGAGTGACAACGCACCCACTGCGCCAAGCGCAAGCGAAATGACAAACATCCTCTTTTTCATTCCGTTGTAATCGGCAATGGCACCGAGTATTGGGGCAAGTAGAGCAAGGATAGCAATGGATACAGAGGTTGCGATTCCCCACAGGCTGGTTGCTACGGCAGGGTCGGTACCGGATTGTTCTGCCAGTGAACGAAAGTAGATGGGAATTGTGGTTGCTATGAGCAAAACGAATGCAGAGTTAGCCACATCATACATAATCCAGCTTTTTTCGACTTTTGTCAATTTCAAAGTTACCCCTCCTGCCGCGACAAGGTGTCGCATTCTTAGTCCAGTGTAGCATACAAAAGGCGCACAATCAACAAAATCGAAGAGTGCTTGATTGAAAAATTTATGTAAATATATGTTGGCTCTCTGGGTTATAGCTTGAAGTCATCCACCGTAAATTTAGGCAGGAATAATGGGCTTTTGGGCTCGCGTTTTTGCGGCGCATACATAAAGCGACTGCATTTGCCTTGCTCGGATATGTGCTTGTTTTTTATGCAGCGCAGTTGAGCCTTAGTATCTGTTACCGCGTTCTCGCAATAGCTGCAGGATGGCGCAATCTCTTTGCCAAAGAATCGAAGCTTTGCCTTCATATTCGCACCGCCTTCTGGAACGTTTTTTTCATTGTACCAAATATGGGTGTGAATTGCTAGTGCAACGAGCTAAGAGACAGTGGATGGCCCTTATTACTTATAATTAGCGCCGCACACAATACCATAAGTGCAATTGAAGCGGTGGGTGTCGCAGAAAAAACTGTTGCGGCAACCGGTGAATTTGCCGGCCAAAAGGTGACCACCGCACCGGGGAACAGTTTTACTAGTCCAAAGAGTACCCCGCAGGACAGTACCATATGGATGGGGCGGGACAGAAGATAAGGCAGTGTTTTGACCGGCAGAGCAGAAAAGAATGACAAAGCCTGCCCCATTACCGAAAGCCCACCGAACGAACAGATTGCGCAGGCAAAATAAAGCGAAAGTGTTCCGCCGATGTCAGGACTTTTTGCACACCCGAGCGTGACCTCAAACAAACCGTTTAGGATCGCATCGGCAAACCCCTTTGGAGCAAACGCAATAAGTCCATCCAAAACTTCCGCAATATTAAGCGAGTCAATAAAGCTAATCACCGCTGAGAAGGCGGTAACAAAGGCGCAAACCGAAAACATCGCATCCGCTGCGGTTTTAACAGACGAAACAAACGATGGCATAAGGGGTTTGGTTTTGGCCTGTACCGGGTCAACTTCTGTTTGTTTGGTTGGCAGAAGCCGTGTAAGAAACGCAAGAACGATACTTGCGGCGGTTTGGGAAGTAAATAGTAAAACACCCGCCGCCGCATTGCCAAACATCCTGCTGCCAACCGCCGTTATTAAGAAGGCGGGTCCCGCATTCACACAAAAGCACAGCATGCGTGAAGCAATACTGGAATCGATTCGTCCGGCGCGATACATCTCCGAAATCATCTTTGCCCCTGCCGGAAATCCCCCGATTAGGCTGAGGATAAAAACCGAGCCCATATAAGACGGCAGCCGAAAAAAACGCTCCGTTACAGGCGAAAACGCGTCTGAGAGCCGGTCGCCCAGCCGACTGGTTACAAGAAACGAGCATAAAATCATAAAAGGAAACAGCGATGGAATAAGGGTGACCGCGCAGACCGCAAGACCACTGCGGACCCCCTCGCTGACAGCCTGCGCATTGATAAAGTATAAAGTGATAAGCCCTCCTACAAGCAATACCAGTCCCCATTCGCCCCATCGAATTTTAGCGCGCGCAGACAGTCTGTCCATGTGTCACCTCGCCGTTTTATGTTCAGGGTTACAATATACACGCTTTATATATATGGCGTGTTCGATTATAAAATAAGCCGTACTCAAATATATATTAAAGGATGCGGCTTATTGTTTATGACGAATGCGCGGAAATGCTCGCGCAATGGAGGGTGACTATGACGCGCAGAGAAAGGGAAGAAGCAAAGAAGGAGCAAAGGGAGGTGTCCCGTAAGGGTACGGCTAAGCTCGCAAAGCTTTTAGAGTTTCCCGAAACGGCAATTGCCGGCACCGCTTTGTTGCAGATTGCAGGAAACAGAGAGGTTACCATAGACGGTTCGCAGGGCGTTTTAGAATACAGCGAGGAGTGTATCCGCATTAACGCGGGTAAGATGATGCTCAGGTTTTCGGGGCGAGGGCTGGCGCTTAAATGCCTGACGGGCGAAACTTTGGTGATAGAAGGGTTTATCACCGCAATTGAATTTATTACGTGACCCAATTATCCGGCACGGTATGCGCATTGGCGCACCGGCCATCTGCGGCGAGAGGAGTTTCCCAACGTGTTTATAGTGAAGCTGATGCGGTGGATAAAAGGATATGTGTCGTTTACAATAACGGGGGTTTTTGCGGAACGATTTTTAAACTTGATAGCGCGTGCAGGCATTGCGATATGGGACGTCACCAAACAAGGGGAAGGACTGTTTGCTTGCACCGTTGCCAAGGATTATAAAAAGCTGCGCCCCTATGCACGGCGCTCGCGCGTGCTCCTGCGTGTCTCAAAACGGTATGGCTTGCCGTTTTACACCCGCAAGTACGACAGACGTGCGGGATTATTTCTTGGTATTGTCCTGTTCTTAACCTTTATCATTACCATGTCACAGTTTGTATGGTCGGTAGAGGTCTCTGGAAACAAGGATGTGACGGATTTTGAACTAATACAGGCTTTGGAGGATGAAGGCATTCGATCCGGTGTGCTGAAAAAGAACATTGATGTAGCCACTGCCAAACAAAACATTATGCTTAAACTTGACCGCTTGTCGTGGATTGCCATCAACATATCGGGAACAAACGCATTTGTAGAGGTACGTGAGCGGACACAGCAGCCAGAAATGGAAGCCGTGGATGTGCCATCCAACATTGTAGCGGCAAAATCAGGGCAGATTGTACGTATGGAGGTGTACAACGGTCAGGCGGTTGTAAAAAAGGGGGAGACAGTAAAGGAAGGCGATCTTCTGGTCAGCGGGGTGATACAGGGGAAAACGGGACTCAACCTGCTATCTCATTCGGGGGCAAAGGTCATTGCGCAGATACAGGAAGAAAAGGTGTTTGATATTCCGCTGTTTGTGGAAACAATAAAAGAAACAGGCACGAAACGAACCAAACGCTTCTTATCCCTTCTTAACGTAGAAATACCCGTTTGGTTTTGCGGACCGATTGATTTTGACTATCGGCTTGAGACAAAACGCAATCAGCTTTCACTGTTTGATACCAAACTGCCGGTTTATTATAAAGAGGAGATTCATTACGAGTTAAGCCATGAGAAAAGAGCCGTTTCAATTGATGAGGCAAAGCGTGCCGCCGCACACCTGATTGCCGATTACGAAGCAAACGTGCTAAAGGCGGAAGAGGTCTTATCAAGAAACCTTCACGTTTCCAAACAAGGTAGTTATTATCGCGTTACGGTTTATCTGGTAGCAAACGCCGATATTGCAAAGGAACAGGAAATATTCTTAGAAAATTCGCAATGAATTTGCTGTTTTTTTACCTGTAATTGTGATATAATATCCAGTGATTATACAGATTATAGCGGGGAACTATCATTTTACACGACAATGTCTTACAAAAGACTTGTATACAGAACGGGGAAAGCGGCGGATGATAGAACAGGTCATAAGTATTGATCGGCTGGAGCATGCGTTTGCATTGTTTGGCAGCTTTGATTCCAATATGAAGATAATCGAGCAAGAGTTCGGTGTAGCGGTGGTCAACCGAGAGAGCGACATCAAGGTAACCGGCGAACCGGAGAATGTGATGTTTGCCAGCCGTGCAATCGAGGGGCTTTTAAACCTGCTTAGCCGGGGGGAAGCGATTACCGAGCAGAACTTGCGGTATATTATCTCGCTGGTACACGAAGGCAACGAGGACCAGATTGTTGCCCTTGGGGAAGAAGACAGCATATGCATTACCTCTAAAGGACGGCAGGTAAAAGGCAAAACGCTAGGACAAAAGAAGTACATCGATTTAATGAAGCAGAACACCATTGTGTTTTCTGTGGGACCTGCGGGTACGGGTAAAACCTATCTTGCTGTAGCTATGGCGGTAAGGGCGTTTCGTGCGCATGAGATTAATCGTATTATTCTGACCCGTCCGGCGGTGGAAGCGGGTGAAAAACTCGGCTTTTTGCCGGGGGATCTTCAAACGAAGGTCGACCCGTATCTCCGTCCGCTGTACGATGCCCTGTTTGATATGCTGGGGGCCGAGAATTTTCAAAAATACGTTGAGCGGGGAAATATAGAGGTTGCACCGCTGGCGTATATGCGCGGCAGAACACTTGACGATTCTTTTATTATTCTTGACGAGGCACAAAACACAACTCCCGAGCAGATGAAGATGTTTTTAACCCGGCTTGGGGCGAACTCACGGGCGGTTGTTACGGGCGATATCACCCAGATCGATCTGCCGGAAGAGAAGAAATCCGGGCTAATAGAGGCAACTAAGATATTGCGGGATATAGAGGATATTGGTGTTATCCATCTTAGTCAAAAGGATGTTGTCCGACACGTGCTGGTTCAGCGAATCGTAAAGGCATATGAACGGTATTATGAAGAGAAGAAGCGCATCCGTTAAGCATTCCGCACGTTTGACATAACCGAAGGAGGTCGTAGAAGATGGAACGAGTAAAGGTATTAATCTCGAACAGACAAAAAAAGATAAAGATACCCACAGGCATTCGTCTGCTAATCAGACGTTGCTGCCATGCTGTATTGGAGTTTGAAAAGATGGACGGTGATTTTGAAGTCAGCGTCAGCTTTGTGGACAATGAGAATATTAAAAGCTTAAACAGCCAGTACCGTGAGAAGGATGTACCCACCGATGTGCTCTCATTCCCGCTGGGGTGTGACGGAACGTACGACATAAACCAGGAGACAGGCGCCCAGATGCTGGGCGACATTGTTATTTCCATGGAAAAAGCGGTTGAACAGGCCGAGACATACGGGCATACCTTGCGCAGAGAGGTCGCGTACCTAACGGTGCATTCCGTACTTCATTTGATTGGTT
>JAEZQD010000126.1 GCA_023413185.1 Bacillota bacterium | reverse complement strand
AGCTTCTGCGGTCGGTGGACAGCGAGTACGATGTGATTGGCGCATATGAAATCAAGGCAAGCGGCTACAGCGGCAACCTCATCCTCACCTTCCCGGTGGATGCCAGACACAACGGCAAGCAGTATATTGTAAAGCACAAAACCTCCTCCGGTACCATTCAAACCTACCGGGGCACCGTGCTGGACGGTAAGATCGTGATCTCCGTCTCCGAGCTATCCCCGTTCATGATCGCCATTAAGGATGGGGTCTTAATACCCGAAACCGGAGCGGCGGGTTTCTTTGATTATATCATTGCGCTGGTGCAAAACTGGTTTCGCACCGTGTGCGGCAGAGCCTGACGACGCCTAACACATATAATCCCCCTGGTTTAATGCAAGACCGACGGCGCGTGGCGTTTGCCTATGCGCCGTCGGTCCATTGCGAATGCCTTATAAGAACGATTTGGAACCAACGGCAACGTTAAAATAAACGAAATACCACATGCAAAATTGAAAATAATCACACATTCGACAATTAGCAAAACAAACACTTGCCATGAACGTAAAGCAATAGTAAAATAAACGGTATATTGATAAGTTAGGCGACTACCGTCACACGGCTTGGTTCTTTTGTTATTAACGCCGTCATGCTTCGTCGTTGAACCCTCGGTACGTCTTATTTATAAGCGCGGCTTCTCCTGCGGCGGCGGCGCACTACAATGTGCATGGTGTTTTGCGCCTTTTGGGTGGCAACGCCGGAAAGGCATGGTCAATACGATGGAGATTCTGGAACACCGCATCCGAAAAAGCGGCATGGTATTGCCCGGTGGCGTACTCAATGTAGACAGTTTTTTAAACCATCAGATGGACCCCGCTCTTTTTGTGGATATGGCAAACGAGCTGCGCAGCCTGTTTGCTGATAAAAAAGTAAACAAGATACTCACCATCGAAACATCGGGTATCGGTCTTGCGTGCATCACCGGCTATATCTTTGGCTGCCCGGTATTGTTTGCGCGTAAGCATAAGGCGAAAAATATGAGCGGCGAGTTCTTTACCGCACGGGTCGAATCCTTTACCCATGGCAACATCTCTACGATATACGTTTCCAAGCGATTTCTCTCATCCGACGATCGCATTCTCATCATCGACGATTTTCTGGCAAACGGTGCCGCACTGGGAGGGCTCATATCCCTCGTAGAGCAATCGGGTGCAACGGTGGTGGGCGCGGGCATCGCAATAGAAAAAACCTTTCAGCCCGGCGGCGACATCATACGCGCAAGAGGGTATCAGGTAGAGTCCCTTGCCCGCATTAAAACAATGGGGGATGACGGCTCAATCGAGTTCTGCTAAGTAGTCTCAAAGTAAAAACCAAATATCAGTATTGGTATATGTCGAATAATCTGGATTTGACGTTTCTACCCGGTTGCCGTAAACGACCGGACTATCAATGCTTCGCACAAAAAGGCCTTTTTGGCTTTTGTTTGCGTAGCATTGCGGGAACTTGAATTTGTTCCCGCATTTATTTTTGCTCTGGATCGAAATGCCGCTTTGATACAAAAACGGTATCGGTCGATTCTGAAATATGGGAAAAATGAGATTATGGAGGAAGACTAATGAAAAAGATCATCGCATTGCTTCTCGCGGCGTTAATGATGGTATCCTTGGCCGCGTGCACAAGCACCCCCGGTAGCGCCAGCGCTCCCGCCCCTGCCGATTCGGATGCACCTGCAGCGCCCGAAGCTCAGGTAAAGATCGGCGTTATCCTCGTTCACGACGAAAACACCGGCTATGACTTTGCGCACATCCAAGGCATTACCGCCGCCGCAGCCGCAGTGGGGATCGCGGCTGACCAGATTATCTGGAAATACAACGTGAGCGAAGATGAAAGCTGCTATGACACTGCCACCGACCTTGTAGAGCAGGGCTGTACTTACATCTTCTCCGACAGCTATGGTCACCAAAGCTACATGCAGCAGGCTGCCGACGAAAACCCCGAGGTTACCTTTGTATCTATGACGGGCGACGCGGCTGCACTCTCCGGGCTTTCTAACTTTAAGAACGCGTTTAACTACACCTTTGAGTCCCGCTATGTTTCGGGTATTGTTGCGGGCATGAAGCTTGCCGAGCTCGTTGCCGACGGCAAGGTTGCCGACAGCAACAAGGACAGCGACGGCAATATCAAAATCGGTTATGTGGGCGCGTATCCCTATGCCGAGGTTGTTTCGGGCTACACCGCGTTTTATCTTGGTGTTAAGTCTGTTGTAGAAAACGTTGTCATGTCGGTTTCCTACACCAACTCTTGGTATGACCCCACCGCCGAGGCAGAAGCGGCAAACGCCCTTGTGTCCGCGGGCAGCATCATCATCAGTCAGCACGCAGACTCCACCGGTGCGCCTGCCGCCTGCGAAGCACTGCTCAACGCCGGCACTACCGTGTACTGTGTCGGTTACAATGTGGACATGCTCTCCGTAGCGCCCAACGCCGCGCTCACCAGCGCACAGAACGACTGGAGCGTCTACTATACCTATGCGTTTAACCAGATCCTTATGGGCGAAGAGATCGCCACCGATTGGGCAAAGGGCTACAGCGAAGGTGCTGTTATGATTTCTAAGCTTGGCGCCAGCGCTGCCGAAGGCACCGACGCAAAGGTTGCCGAAGTAGAAGCGGCACTGACCGAAGGCAAGCTCCATGTGTTTGACACCTCGAAGTTCACCGTAAAGGGCGAAGCTGTCACCACCTATCTTGCCATTGATACCGACGGCGACTGGGTAGGCGACACCGGCGAAGCGATTAAGGACGGCATATTCTACGAGTCTACGCTGCGCAGCGCGCCCTATTTTGGTCTTCATATCGACGGCATTACCGAGCTGAACTAATCATTGTATAACTGAATAGGAAAGCCGCTTACTAAGCGGCTTTCCTGATTTTATCTTTTGGAAAGGGGGAGACGCGTTTGAACACAACAGAAGCCGCCATACAGATGAGAAACATAACCAAAACCTTTGGCTCGGTAGCAGCAAACGACAAGGTGTTTTTAGACATACGCCGAGGAGAGATCCTTGCCCTTTTAGGGGAAAACGGAAGCGGAAAAACCACACTGATGAACATACTCTCCGGCATCTACTGCCCTGATGAAGGCAATATCTTTGTGGACGGCAAGGAAGTCGCAATTCGTAGCCCAAGGGATGCATACGACTTAGGCGTAGGGATGATTCATCAGCATTTTAAGCTCGTGGATGTTTTGACCGCGGCAGAAAACATTATTCTTGGTCTTCCCGGCAGCGGACGGCTCGATATGAACGTCGTTGAGGAGAAGGTTCGCGCCATATCGGCACAATACGGCTTTGAGGTCGACCCAAAGCAAAAGA
>JAEZQD010000109.1 GCA_023413185.1 Bacillota bacterium | reverse complement strand
AGAACCCCGGTGTTACCGTCAAAAACGGTTCGGTATTCGGGGACGATTTTCTGCCGAGCATTAAAACACGATTTGCGCTGGGCGACGACCCCGATGTGTTCGGGCTGTGGCCCGGCTCGGATATTCGCAGCCTGATTGAAGCGGGTAAGGTCGCGGAGCTAACCGCTTTGATTGACGCAGCCCCCGACGATAACGGTCAATATAGCGTTTACGGCAGCTGCCCATTGGGCTCGTCGAACAAGGCGGATTCCTATGTCCCTACGCAGACAAGCCTTGCATTTAAGCACAGCTTTAACAAAGAGATGTGGCAGTATGTCACGTTTGATAACCGGGTCTACGGGCTGCCGGTAGAGATCATCTTCGAGGCGCTGTTTGTCAATACCGACATCTTTGAACAGTACGAACTGGAGGTGCCCACGACCTACGAGCAGCTGCTTAAGGCGGTTCGGGTTTTGCGCGGCAAAGGGGTTATCCCCATTGCGTACAACAGCGAGGCGGAGGGCAGCTACCTGTACCAAAACCTTGTTATGATGACGGGCGGCAAGCAGGGGGTGGAAAACCCGATACAGAACGGTCGTGTGAGCGACTGCTACATACAGGCGATGTACCTGATGCGCGAGCTGTACCAAAACGGGGCGTTCCCCGAAGATTACTACACCCTGACAAGCTCCGAACGCAACAATCTGTTTACCCAGAAAAAGGCGGCCATGCTTGTGCAGGGCTCGTGGTTTATCCCCGATGTGGTGTCCGACCCTTCGGTGGATATCATCCCGTTCCCAACCGTAAGCGATACCCAGACCGCGTCCGACATGGTGTACGGTATGGGCTGCGGTATCTTTTACGCCAGCAATAAGGCGATGCGTGACCCAAACAAGACCGCTGCGGTGCAAAAGCTGCTGCGTTTTTTGGCGTCCGAACAAACGGCGGCTCAACTTGCCGAGCAGACGGGTATGATAAGCAACGTGGATATTGAGAAGTATGATATCACCTATAACCGCCTCACCCAAAAGGGGCTTTCGCTCGTGAATACCGCAAACGCGCTGGTAGGGCCCGCTGACAGCTTTATTGACCGCACGGTGTGGGAGGATTATATTATCAAACAGTTTCCCCATATGCTTCAGGGCAGGGTTTCGCCCGAGCAGCTGTGGACGGACGCCATAAAAGCCAATGAGTAACGGCTTCATACAGGCAGTGCCGCGAGGACTGCCTTTGAATACAACCGGTAGCACACAGCCCCACCGCACAGCAAACGGCGTTGCGCCGTCTGCCCTTCGGGGGGGAGCGTCGCACCCAAACAGGAGGAAAGCGGCATGAAAGAAACGAGCACATCCGCAAGGCAGCCGCATTCCGTTTGGGCGATGATAAAACGACCGCTGCGCGGCGCAAAGACCTTTTACCGCAACCTGCCCATTAAGGTGAAGCTTGTTTTGGTGCTTAACATCCTAATCCTTATTCCGCTTGTCACCATCAGCTTTATCAGCTACCGCAGCACCGAGGAGGCACTGAAAACAAAATCGGTGCAGTACTCGCAGGACATTCTGCAGATGGTGGGGCTGCGGCTTACCGACTGTGCCGCCTCTATAGAGGGGGTATCGGCAGACCTGTTGTCCGACGCGCGCATCTATAAGCTGATTGATCAGAATATTGCGGACCGTAATGCGCTGAGAAGCTACGATAACGACCTTGCAATCGGCGGCATTCTCAAGAATACCATTTCAAGCCGCGATGGGTTGAACTCTGTCGGTCTATTTGCAAGCAACGGCGTGAACTTTTACGCAAACAACAGCTTGTCTAACGCAACCCTTCGCACGCTTTTCGCCGATCATCCCGAGCTGCTTTCTAAGGTGCAGACCATGGCCGCCACCGCAAAGGGCGAGCCGTTGTGGTACATGGACACCGAAAACGGCACGGTCAAAAATATCATGCTCGCCCGCGCCATGTTTCACCACGATACCTACCACAGAACCGGGACGCTGATTATTCTCGTAGACCCGCAGTATCTGGCAAATGCGTTTGAGGGTATTATCAGCGATGATATCAGCAACGTGCGCATCCTGTCCCCCGACGGCGCAATCATGCTCGAGAACAGGCTGGATGAATCCACCGCAATGCCGGAGTTTGTAAGCAAAGGCACCAGCGGATGGACCGAGGACGTCAGCAACAGGCGGCTTGTGACCTATACCACGATAAAGGAACTCAACTGGATTGCGGTTTCAAGCATCTCGCTCGAAAGTTTGTATAAAGACGCGTATGAAATACGGCGCGTAATCATTCTTGCCTGTGTTGTCGCGGTGGCGTTTATGTCGCTGATTGGGCTGTTTATGGCGGTGGATATCGTCGGCGCGCTCTCCAAGCTGGTTCGTGCGATGGAGCGGCTGCAGCGCGGGGAGGAGAACGTGCAGCTTTCGCTTGCGCGAAAGGACGAGCTCGGCTTTATGGGCGACGCGTTTAATCGCATGGCACGCGATATCTCGACGCTGGAAAAATGGGTGTACCGCGAACAGCTTACCCGCCGCGAGGCGGAGCTGAAGGCGCTGCAGTCTCAGATCAACCCCCACTTTTTATTTAATACGCTAGAGACCATCAATTGGATGGCGATACTGGGCAATATGCCCGAGATAAGCAAAACCATTACAGCGCTTTCGTCGCTGATGGAAGCGGGTATTATGCGCGGTAGCGGCTGTATTACCTTTGAGGAGGAGCTGCGCTACATCGACAACTTCATCTTCATCCTGACCAAGCGGTTTGAGGACCGGCTGCGGGTAGAGCAGTCCATCGAGCCCGCGGCACTGCCGGTCAAGCTGCCAAAGCTGCTGATTCAGCCGCTTGTGGAGAACGCTATCTACCACGGGGTGGAAAACGCAGGCAGACCTTGTGTGGTTACCATCAAGGCCCACGTGCAGTACGACCTGTTGCAGATTACGGTGGAGGATAACGGCACGGGTCTTGACGAGCAGGAGCTTGCGCAGATCAACGAGCGCCTTGCCATGGACGACAGCGCTTACTTTGCCCAAAAGGATAATACAAAGCGTAAAAGCGTAGGGCTTGATAACATCAACCGGCGCATCAAGTTGTTTTACGGCGCGCAGTACGGGCTGCGGATACAGAGCGAAAAGGGTGTGTTTACCCGCGCTGTGGTGGTAATACCCGTCAGACCCGCAGAAGGTTTCATCACGTAGCAATAGCCTTACAAACCCGCAACTGGTTATGACATAAAGGAGGCGTCTATGTATAAAACCGTTATCATCGACGACGAACCGATTATACGAAAAGGGATAAGGAGCGTACTGAATTGGGAGCAGCTCGGCTGCACCATCTGCGGCGAGGCAAGCGACGGGCAGCAGGGTATGGAGCTGATAGAGCGCCTGCTTCCCGACATCATCATCACCGACATCAAGATGCCGCAGGTAGACGGGCTGACGATGGTGCGCAACATCCGGCGGTTGGTGCCCGACAGCCGCGTCATCATCCTGACGGGGTACCGCGACTTTGATTATGCCTACCAGGCAATTAAGCTGGAGGCGTTTGATTTCATCCTAAAGCCCACCCGCATCGAGCAGCTGTACGATGTGGTGCGCCGCGCGGTGCAGTCTCTCAAGGAGCAGAGCACCGCCGACAGCGAGACTCAGCGCATCAAGCAGCTGTACGAAAAGAATCTGCCGGTAATACGCGAACGCTACCTGTACAATCTGCTTACCGGGGTATCCGCAGAGATGATACCCGAGGAGGGCAGACAGCTCGGGCTTGCCATTGGGCGCTACGTACTGATTGCGGCGGAATGTGAAAGCCGCCAGGACAGCGCGGAGGAGCCGGAGGAGGGCACGGGGACCTTAGCGCGATACGGTGTTGCCAGCGCGTTTGAGGAGACGTTTGGCGACCTTGGCAGTGTGCAGACCGTATCCATCAACTCACGGCGCATGGTGTTCATTCTCATGCCGCGCGCCGCCCAGCTTCAGGGGCAGTCGCTGCGCGAGTGCTGTTATGCGCTGCAGCAGGTGGTAAAGCAATGCTTCGGGTTTACCCTGTCGCTTGCCGTCTCTCATGAGGACCAAGGAATCGACACCCTGTGCGATCGGTTTCACGAGTGCTGCGAGGCGCTTGCGCGCAAGTTCTATCTGGGCGAAAACGCGCTGATATTCTGCGACGAGGCGGCGGAGAACGCCTCGGACGATCACATGCTTTACGAGCTGCGCTCACGCATCTTTGAGCTGGTTAAGGACGGTGACGCGGACGGCGCGTCCGCCTGTGCCCAAGAGCTGCTGAGCTGCATCAACGGCATGGGTCTTACCGACAAGGAGTTTATCCGCAAGTTCTATTTTGATACGATCACCGTCATCAACACCATACGCGCATCCGCTATTTTGACAAGCGACGCGCGCCTGCCGCAGAATGCGGGGGAGGAAAACCTGTACCAGATGATTGAGCGCTGCGACAGCACCGCCGATTTAAACGGGCTGCTCGAGAGCATCGTGCGCCGCGCCGCGGCGAAGATAGCGGAGTATGCCGCGGGCAGCATGAAGCTTTTGCTGCGCCGCACGGTGGATTACCTAAACCAAAACTACGCCCAGCCCGTCACGCTCGGGCAGGTGGCGGCGGAGGTTTACGCTAGCCCATCGTATATCAGCCGCCTGTTTAAAAAGGAGCTGGGGGTCAATTTTGTAGACTATCTCAACGAGATCCGCATCGCGCGCGCAAAAGACCTGCTCGGCAGTGCAGAATATAAGGCATACGAGGTTGCCGACCTTGTGGGCATACCCAACCCGCACTATTTCTCCAAGTTGTTTAAACGGTATGTCGGCATGACGCCGTCCGAGTACCGTGAGCTGCTGGGAAAGCCCTCGGCCTAAGCGCAGGATATTCGTAATACAAACCGTCCGAACGTTGTTTCGGGCGGTTTTTTTGCGCCTTAAGTGCCCCACCCGCTATGCGCGATGTTTCGCATAGTGGGTGGGGTGCCGTCTTGTTGCTGCCGCACTGCTTGCGAACTAGCAAAATCTTGTTGCACAATCTTGTCCTTGCAACCAGTAAAAAATGAAGACGATATGGCAACTTTGTTTATTTTTTACACAGCCCCCCGAGTGGTACGATATGCATGTGATAAACAAGAGCATTCCATATGGGTGCTGCCGGCGTATACCCATCTTCAATTAAAAGGATTGGTATTCGAATGCCGGGGGAGTAATTCGATCGAAGAAAAAATAGGTGGAAGGGAGTTTTTTGTTTTGATGGCAACAGCCAGGAAGGCTAAACCGGTACCGCTCGCATACAAAGGAAAACGGATTGGCACAGCGCGCAGCCTGCGCACCAACCTGTCCTATTTGTTGATGCTGCTGCCGGGGGTAATCGTACTTATTATCAACAACTACATACCAATGATTGGTGTACTGCTGCCGTTTAAAAAATATCGTTATGCAGGCGGCTTCTTCTCCAGTATCTTTGGAAGTCCATGGGTTGGGCTGAGTAACTTTAAGTTTTTGTTTGCCTCACCCAATATCTTGCAGGCAACAAAAAACACGGTGCTGTACAATCTTCTCTTCATTATCCTTGGCATCGTGGTGCCTGTGGTAATGGCCATTACACTGACTGAGCTGCACAACAGACGGTTGTCAAAACTGTACCAGAGCTCGTTTTTTCTGCCGTATTTTCTGTCGTGGATTGTAATAAGCTACCTTGCGTTTTCTTTCTTGAGCTTCGACAACGGGTTTTTAAACAACCTATTTGAGTCGCTTGGGCTCGAGAGAATGAACTGGTATTTTGAAACCAAGGCGTGGCCGTTTATCTTGACGTTTTTCCAGCTGTGGAAGTACACAGGTTACAACATCGTCATCTACATTGCGACGATATCGGGCATCAGTTCGGAGTATTACGAGGCGGCGACGCTAGACGGGGCGAGCAAATGGCAGCAGGTGCGCTATATCACCCTGCCAATGCTAAAGACCGTTATCATCATCACCACCTTGTTTGCCATCGGGCGCATCTTTAACTCGGACTTCGGACTGTTTTACAGCGTACCCCGCAACACGGGCGCATTGTATTCCGTCACAAACACCATCGACACGCTGGTATACATCATGCTTCGCAATTCCAACGATGTGGGAATGACCTCCGCGGCAAGCTTTTACCAAGCGGTTGTCGGTTGTATTACGGTCTTTCTCGCAAACGGGGTAATTCGCAAAATCGACAAAGAACAGGCGCTGTTTTGACGGAAAGGAGAACAAATGAGAAATAAACGCAAACTGTACAGAGCAAATCAAATCTCCCCAGCCGCAAACCTGCTGTTTAACATCTTCTTTATTATAATACTCGTCATTTGTTTTGCGCCGCTGTTACTGGTTATTATGATATCGCTTACAGAAGAAAAGACCATTCTTCAAAACGGATATTCGTTTTTACCCGCAAAACTAAGCCTTGAGTCCTACGAGTACCTGCTCAAGGGCGGCGGACTAATCTTAAATGCTTATAAGAACTCAATCTTTATTACCCTACTGGGCACGGTGCTCAGCTTACTTACCATGACGTTGTATGCCTACCCGCTTTCAAGACCGGAATTCAAGCACAAGGGTCTGTTTGCCTTTTTCGTCTACTTTACCATGATCTTTGGCGGCGGTTTGGTGCCGTGGGTTATGGTGTATAACCAGCTTGTGCCAATAGCCGACACCATCTGGGTTTTGATCGTGCCCATGCTGATGAATGCGTGGAACGTGATTATTCTGCGAACCTTTATTAAAACCACCGTGCCGGAAGCGGTTATCGAGTCGGCGCGCATCGATGGCGCGGGTGAGTTTCGAACACTGTTTTCTATCGTACTTCCGCTTTGTAAAGCAGGTCTTGCAACCATCGGGCTTTTTGCGATGCTCGCGTACTGGAACGACTGGTATCTGCCGCTGCTCTTTATTACCGACCGGAAGATATACAACATCCAGTACTTAATGTACCAGACGCTCAACAACATCCAGTTCTTAAGCACCACCACCATGGGCAACGCGTCGGAGGTTGCCGCGTCATTGCCCAGCGAGGGCGCAAGAATGGCGGTTGCGGTGGTTTCGGTGGGACCGATTATTCTTGCCTACCCGTTCTTCCACAAGTATTTTCAGAAGGGTCTGACGGTAGGCGCAGTTAAAGGATGAATCCGGTTTGGGTGCCAATCCTTGTTACCAACAACGATTCGTACCAACCGGTCATCATACAAATTTTAGCAGGAGGAAATATAATGCTTAAAGCGAAAAAAATCCTTAGTGTAATCCTGACGTTATGCATTGTTGCATCCCTTATCGCGGGTTGTACAACAACACCGGCTGAAGTAAGCGGTACGCCTTCCACTGCCGGCGAACCCGGTAGTGCAGAGGCTCCCAAAGATCCGGTAACCCTGAATTTCTGGATGGTGGGCAACGCACAGGACCAGCACGACCGTGTGGAAACAGCGGTTAACGCCTATCTGAAGGACACACTGGGCAGCCACATCCAGGTAAACATCGAAGAGCTTGGATGGGACGACGCCTACAACACCAAGGCAAACAATGCGCTCTCCACAGGACAGGAAGTTGACATTATGTTCACCTCTTCCTGGGCAGCCAATATTGCAATGAACGCGGGCGAAGGATACTTCCTGCCGCTCAACGACTACATCGCACAGTACCCCGAGGTTACTCAGATTCTGGGCGACGACTTCATCAAGGGTACCCAGATCAACGGCGTAAACTACGCAATGCCCTGCAACAAGGAAAAGTTCCACAACTGGGGCTACCTGCTTAGAAAAGACCTTGTTGAGAAGTACAACGTCGATCTGACAAAGATCAAGAGCACCAAGGATCTTGAGCCCATATTTGACCAGATTCTTGCCAACGAGCCCGGCATTACGCCCATCGGCATGTCCAGCATGGATGTTCCGGAGTGGAAGTTCCTTGATTGGGACGGCGTAAGCGACGACGACCTGCCCGGCGCTTTCTACCCCAGCACCGACAACTCCAAGACCACCATCATCAACCAGTGGACTGCCCCCGAGACTGTGGCAGTTTACAAGCAGATGAAGGAATACCTGAAAAAAGGCTACATCAGCGCTGACGCGGCAACAGCACCTTCCGTTACCGAGCTGCTTGGCACCGGCAAGTATTTTGCCGCCGTACAGTCGCTAAAACCCGACAAGGACAAGGAAATGTCCATGAGCACCGGCGTTGATTATGTACAGGTTGATATTACTCAGCCTTATAAGACCAACCGTGAAACACTCGGCGGCGCACTGCTCGCAATTCCCCAGCAGTCAAAGCACCCCGACGATGCGTTTGAGTTCATCTCCCTGCTGTATACCGATGCGAACCTCATTAACCTGATTGTATACGGTCAGAAGGATGTTGACTATACCCTAAACGCAAACGGCACCGTAACCCCGATCGAAGGCTCTGGCTATGCCTCGGGCAACGGCTGGAGATTCGGCGACCAGTTTAAGGATTATCTCCTTGACACCGAGAGCACCGACAAATGGGATCGTTTTATCGCACTCAATAACGCTGCTCCCGCGCTGTACAGCCACGGCTTCCTGTTTGACGTAAAGAAGGATCCTGCTAAGGAAGAAGAGCTTAAGACCATTATCGCCAACTGCAAGGCTGTTACGCAGGAATACTACAAGACACTGCTCAGCGGTCAGGCTCCCGACGTCGACAAGATGGTAGCGGAGATGGACGCGAAATACAAGGCGGCAGGCGTAGATAAGCTTCTTGCCGAGATGCAGGCTCAGTTTGACGAGTGGGCTGCTGCAAACAAATAGTTTTCCTCTAAAGTAACCAAAACCAAGGCAAAGCGATTCGTTTCGCTTGTTAACAATTGCGGGTTACATTTTTCATACATTTTTTCTTCGAAGCAAAGGCCGTCCTGAGATACGCAGGGCGGTTTTTGCTTTGTATTAATACATGCGCAAAAACCAATATATCCCATTTGGGCTGTGGGGGAATCCAAGGCTTACCCACCTTGACACAAAGGGCATATTTTACTATAATGGTGCTGCAACATATTAGCAAATGGATACGCCGCGTTAGGGTTAACGCGCACAGGGAAAAGACCCAGTACCAAAGACGTGCAATACAGAGAGAACAAGCCCTTAGGCTGAAAGCTTGTTCATTGCGTTTAGCGTCTGTTTGGGAAGACAGCTTTTCTTAGTCCGTCGTCACCCCGCGTTAAGGGGCATTTGAGCGGGACGCGCACTGCGTGTCCAACAAGGGTGGCACCACGGGATATCCCGTCCCTTTTTAGGAGGGGACGGGTTTTTGTTATTTATTTATGGATAGTACCGGTGCAATTGCGTGCATACTCATACTAAAAAAGATACGGAAAGGTTGGGAGAAACTATGGCTCTGCTTACAAAAGCGCCGCGCGGCACACAGGATACTCTGCCCGCACAGAGTGCAAAGGTACGCTATGTGGAGCAAACCGCCCTCGATATCGCGGGGCTTTACGGCTTTAAGGAGGTGCGAACCCCCACCTTTGAGCATACCGAGCTGTTTGACCGTTCGGTGGGCGACACCACCGACGTGGTGCAAAAGGAGATGTATACCTTTATAGACAAGGGCGACCGCTCCATTACCCTGCGGCCGGAGGGCACGGCGGGCGTGGTGCGCTGCGTGATGGAGCACGGGCTGTTGGGCGACGCGCTGCCCGTTAAGACCTGCTATCTCTCAAACTGCTTTCGCTACGAAAAGCCGCAGGCAGGGCGCTGGCGGGAGTTTACCCAGTTCGGCGTCGAGATGTTCGGTCCCGCCGCCCCCGACGCGGATGCCGAGGTGATTGCGCTGGCACATGAGATTATTACAACCTTAGGCGGCACCGACCTCACGTTAAAGCTCAACTCCATCGGCTGCCCCGGATGCCGCGCCGAGTATCATCAGGCGCTCAAGGCGTACTTCAAAAGCAACGCCGAGAACCTTTGCGAGACCTGCCGGGGGCGGCTTGATAAAAACCCCATGCGCATCCTCGACTGCAAAAGCCCCGTGTGCGGCGAGATTGCAAAGGACGCGCCCAAGGTGCTCGACTATATCTGCGACGGCTGCCGCGACCATTTTGACGGTGTGAAGACCCGCCTTACGGGTGCGGGGATCGACTTTACCGTAGACCCCACGCTGGTGCGCGGGCTTGATTACTACACCAATACGGTGTTTGAGTTTGTGTCTAACCAGATCGGCGCACAGGGTACCGTGTGCGGCGGCGGGCGGTACAACGGGCTTGTGGAGGCACTGGGCGGTGTACACACACCTGCTCTCGGCTTTGGCATGGGTATTGGCAGACTGCTGCTGGTGATGGAACAAAGCGCGGCGCCCTCCCCCGAGGAGAAGCACTGCGACATCTACTTTGCCACGATGGGCGAGCACGCAAAGCAGCGCGCGTTTGAGCTGACAAGGCTGTTGCGCACCGAGGGCTTTTTTGCCGAGACCGACTTGATGGGCAGAAGCCTGAAGGCACAGATGAAGTACGCGGACAAGATCGGCGCGTCCTACACCGTAGTCATCGGCGACAACGAGCTTACTGAGGGCATCGGCATGCTAAAGAACATGAAGACGGGCGAGCAGAGCGAGGTGCCGCTGGGCGACGAGCTTGTGCAGACCATCTACAACAAAACCCTGGCCGAGGCGGTGGAGGAACTAAACAACACCGGCATCGAGGGCTTTAACCTTAGCTCGTTTTAACCACAAAATACGGTGGACAGAAAGGACACGAAGGAAGATATGAGTATCGATACCATGGGCTCCCTGCGGCGTACCCATTACTGCGGCGAGGTGAGCGAACAGGATATCTCAAGCGAGATTGTGGTGTGCGGCTTTGTACAAAAGGTGCGCGATATGGGCAACCTGGTGTTTATTGACCTGCGCGACCGCACCGGAATTGTTCAGCTTGCGTTTGACGACGGCACACAGGCGGACGTAATCGCAAAGGCAAAGACGGTGCACAGTGAGTATGTGTTGATGGCAAAGGGCACCGTGCGCATGCGCCAGTCGATTAACCGCGACATCAAAACCGGCTCGGTGGAGGTGTACGCCGCAGAGCTACGCATCCTCTCCAAGGCCGAGACCCCGCCCTTTGAGATTACCGACCACACCAAGGTCAACGAGGAGCTGCGCTTAAAGCACCGCTATCTAGACCTGCGTCGCCCCAGCCTGCAGAACAACCTGATGCTTCGCCACAGAATTGCCAAGGTGACGCGCGATTACTTTGACGAGAACGGCTTTTTAGAGATAGAGACCCCGATGATGATTAAATCCACCCCCGAGGGCGCGCGGGACTATCTGGTGCCCTCGCGTATTCACGGCGGCAAGTTTTATGCGCTGCCACAATCGCCGCAGATCTACAAGCAGCTGCTGATGATATCGGGCTACGACCGCTACTTTCAGCTTGCACGATGCTTCCGCGACGAGGACCTGCGCGCCGACCGCCAGCCCGAGTTTACCCAAATAGACCTTGAGATGTCGTATGTGGATATGGACGATGTGCTGCTTATGGTGGAAGGGTATGTCAAACGCCTGTTCGCGGACGTGATGCAGGTGGACGTGCCCCTGCCGCTGCCCCGCCTGACCTACCGCGAGGCAATGGAGCGTTACGGCTCGGATAAGCCGGATACCCGCTTTGGCATGGAGATTGCCGACCTGTCACAGGTTGTAAAGAACACCCCGTTTGCAGTGTTTGCGGACGCCGTGCAAAATGGCGGCAGCGTGCGAGGCATTGTGGCTAAGGGTGCAGCCGCAAAGCTCACCCGCAAGGAGATTGACAAGCTTACCGAGCTGGTGCGCGGCATCGGCGCAAAGGGGCTTGCGTACATCCGCTGGGTGGACGATGCGCCCGGCTGCTCGTTTGCAAAGTTTCTTGCCGACGGCGAGCAGGACGCGATTATCAATGCGCTTGGGATGCAGCAGGGAGATGTCGCACTGATTATCGCCGACAAAAACCGTGTTACCCTGCCTGTTCTGGGTGCGCTGCGCCTTGCCGTGGCAAAACAGCTTGAAATTCCCCGCACGGGCAACAACTTTCTGTGGATTACCGAGTTCCCGTTCTTTGAGTGGGATGAGGAGAGCGGCACCTGGCTTGCGATGCACCATCCCTTTACCATGCCCATAGAGGAGTGCCTGCCCCTGCTGGAGACCGACCCCGGTGCGGTGCGCGCGAAGGCGTACGACCTTGTGCTAAACGGCGTGGAGCTTTCAAGTGGGTCCATCCGCATCACCGATTATGCCCTGCAGCAGCGTATGTTTGAGCTGCTGGGGCTGACCAAGGAAGAAATAGACGCGAAGTTCGGCTTTTTGGTGGACGCGTACCGCTACGCATCGCCGCCCCACGGCGGCATGGGCATTGGGCTTGACCGCCTTGCCATGCTGATGTGCGGCGCGGAGAACCTGCGCGACGTGGTGGCGTTCCCCAAGGTGCAGAATGCGAGCGAGCTGATGAGCACCTGCCCCGCCGAGGTAGACGAAAAGCAGCTTGCCGAGCTTTCGATTGCGGTGGTAAAAAAGCAAGAAGCAAACCAGTAGTGATTTGAATAAACCGTAAAGCAGCGCCCGCAAGGGCGCTGCTTTATAAGGAAACTTTACAAAATCTATCATATAAGGTATTATAAAGGCGTTGTTTACAATCCTATCAATCTTAAACAACTTGCATTGGGCACAAAGCCCACGAAAGGACAGATTTATGATGAAGCAAAAGACAAGCCGCATACTGTTTTATGCTGCGCTAATCATAACGCCAGTTATCGCTATGTACCCGCAGCAAGCGCTGCCTAAGACGAGTTTATTATATTCCCGTGCGACAAACAGCCTGATTGTCCTGCTGCTGATATTGATTAAGCTGTTAATTGGCGTAGGGTGTGCATTTGTAGGGGTAAACTACAGGCGGTACGTTAGTACCACCGTGCGGGTAATCACCGCCGGTTGGGCGTTGTTGAGCCTTTGTACGCTCGGGGAACTTTGGCTTCCGATCCCGTCGGTTGGTTTGTTTGCGCGGTTTTATTCCGACCGTACCTACCTCATCTTCGCGTTTTACCTTGTGCTGTTGCTTGTGTCCTTTGTTTCGAAAAACAGGCAGACAGGGGAACAAGCGGCGGAGTAGATCGTTGCATACTCTTAAAGTGTCCCAAAACGCATATTGTGGGCAGAAAACAACCCCGGGGGAATGGCAATCCCTCGGGGTTTCGTTTATCTTCTAATCAATTTGGGAGGGATGCTACTTCGTCGGCACGACAATCCCCGCTGTCTTTTTGTTTTCCAGATGCACCTCGTAGGTGGCGGCATATAGGAAGTTCTTGTCTTTGTCGGTCAAAAAGAACAAATAATCGGTATCGGCGGGGTTAATTGCCGCCTTGATGGCATCAAGCCCGGGGTTGCAGATGGGTCCCGCGGGTAGCGCCGGGCATTTATAGGTGTTGTACAGGCTGCTAAAGCGGTTCTTGTCGCCGTCGATAAACGGCTTGATGGCACCCTCGACATAGTTGATGGTCACGTCGCATTGCAGTGGCATGCGACTGTCTAAGCGGTTGTGCAGCACCGACGAGATGTTATTCATCTCCGCCGCGCCATACGCCTCTTTTTCAATAATCGACGCAAGGGTAAAGATTTCGGATACGCTGTAGGGGCTTGCGGCAATGTCTGCCATCAGCTTCTCGCCAAGCATTTGCTCGGTGTGGGCAAGCATCCTGCGTATTATGGCATCGGGGCTTTCGCCCGTGTACACCTCGTAAGTATCGGGGAACAGAACCCCCTCCAGCTTAAAGCAGCTTTCCTGTACCGCTTGCATCGCTACCGCGATGGGGAACTCGCTGAAATCGCCCTCCTGGCTTGCGGCAATAAACTCCTCTACGGTGCAAAAGCCCTTTTCCTCCAGCAGCATAGCGATGCGCGCAAGGGTAAAGCCCTCGGGGATGGTAATCGTCTGCGTGAGCGGGGGCTGTGAGGAGGCAGGCAGGGAGCTAACCTCGACGGAATTGTCTAACGAAGCATCCTTGGAGGGAGGCACGCTTTCTGACGGCATAGAGGACGCGTCAGAGGAGGATGCGGCTTCGTCCGTATTGCCAAAACAGGCGGTCAGCAACAAACACAGCAAGAGCGCCGTAATTAGATGTATGGTATTCTTCATGCGGGTTACCTCGTGAAGTAAAAAAAGTTGAGAAAAAGATAACAGGGAGGTGAAGGGTTTTGCCCCTTTACGCCCCTGTTATTATAACATAATTCGCGGACTATGGACAGAATAATACAGGAAAAGGGATTCTTTGCATCGGCCGGTTAAAATAGCTTCTTGCTCAGCCCCGTTTTTTCCAGCGTGTATACGAGCAGCGGTCCCAAAACAAGGCAGGGAACCAGTTGCCCCACCGCCACAAACGCCGCGTTAATCAAAAACGGTTCGGGCGCAAGGGAGTTGGTTAACAGCACCGACAGCTCCCCGCCGATGACGATCGCGTTGATCAGTACGGGCCACAAAGCCGACAGCAGCGGTACTCTGCCGATGCGGATACCACGGGTTTGATAGCTAAGTACGGCCGCAATCAGCGTAGCGGCGGTGCCAAACAGGATGTCAAACGCGCCGAGGATGTTAACGCCCATCGCAAAGCCCACCGCGTTGGCAATCAGGCAGCCTACGGTAAGCCCGTAGATGCCGGGCACAGAGAACACCGCAAGCAGGGTCAAAGCCTCCGCAAAGCGAATCTGTACCTGCCCAAAGCTTAAGGGGGCAAGCACAAGGGTGAGGGCCGCGTACAACGCCGCAATCATCGCGGCTTGTGCAATGGAATACACCGAGTTTTTCTTCATGTTCAATTGTCCTTTCGTAGTGTTTGTTTAACGCCCCGCCGTTGCCGGGCGCCGGTCAGGATTTTGCGAACTGACCATTGCGTCGAAACGACACAATAAAAGCAGTATATCGTATCTTCTACAAAAAGTAAACCGAACAAATTGGGTGCGGGGATAAAAACAACCGAAGCGGGTACTTTTTCTGTACATATTTTTGTGATATGATAAACACAATTAAACTACGCAAAAGGGCGGGCGAAATATGAAGAAGATTTCTAGCTTTACAGTAAACCATCTGGTGCTGCAACAGGGTATGTACATCTCGCGCATCGACGGCGATATCGTGACCTACGATATCCGCATGTGTAAGCCCAATGCAGGGCTTTACCTTGAAAACGCTGCGCTGCATACGTTTGAGCACCTGTTTGCCACCTTTGCCCGCAACTCGCCGCTTAGCCACAATGTGGTTTACGTCGGTCCAATGGGCTGCCGAACCGGTTTTTATCTTTTGGTGCGCGGCATTACGCATGAGCAGGCAATCGCGCTTGTGCAGCAGTCGTTTGCGTTTATTCGCGATTACAGCGGACCGATACCGGGTGCCAGTGAGATTGAATGCGGCAACTACCTGGATCACGACCTTGCGGGTGCAAAACGCTATGCCGTCGAGATGTGCGACGTGCTGAGCGGGTACACCGCACAAAGACTGCACTATGCCGAATGATGCGGCGTGAATTCGTCAACAATTCTGTAGATAATAGATAGAGAGAAACGACAGAAAGGGGAGGAACGCGCATTGAGCACTAAAATTATCAAAGAGTCTGATTTTGGCAGATGGCACCGGCTCGACAATTCGGCAAAGATATTTCCGGCGGCGTCCTCCGTTACCACCGCGAATGTATTTCGGTTGGCGTGTGTGCTCAAAGAGCAGGTGAATCCCGAGCTGTTGCAGCGGGCGCTCGAGCAGACGCTACCGCGCTTTCCTGCGTTTGCGGTGCGTATGCGTGCCGGGCTGTTCTGGTACTATTTTGAGAACAACCCCCTGCGCCCCGCCGTTACCCACGAGGAGCTGTACCCCTGCGCCCCGATGAACCGCAAGGAGAACATGGGCTACCTGTTTCGGGTGCTGTACCACGGGCAGCGTGTCTCGCTGGAAACCTACCACGCGCTGACCGACGGAACGGGTGCAATGGAGTTTTTGCTTGAGATTATAAGCGCCTACCTGCACCTTTGTCACAGCGATACACTGACGGGCATACAGGAATATACCCAGCCCGCGCCGCCCAATGCGGGGGAACTGACCGACAGCTACCGCGAGATCTATCGCAAGACCAAGGGATATCAGCCCGATACACGCAAGGCGTTTTACATCAAAGGCACCGCGCTGCCCTTTACGGCGGTCAAGGTGGTACACGGCGTGATGGATACCGGGGTGTTACTTGCGCGGGCAAGGGAACGCAAGGTGACGGTAACGGCGTTATTGTCGGCGCTTCTCATCTACAGCATATACACCGATTGTGTCCCCGACCGTGCCACGCGCCAACCGATTGTTGTGGCATTGCCGGTAAACCTGCGCGGGGTGTTTGGTAACCGCACGGCGCTGAACTTTTTTGAATGTGTAAATGTGGGCATGACATTCGACCGCGGCACAACAACCTTCGGTGAGGTATTGGATGCAGTCAAAGAGCAGCTTGCAAAGCAGCTGGAAAAGGACAACCTGATGGCGCAAAACGCGTACAAGGTAGGCTTTTCGCGCGTGCTTGCTTTACGCGTTGTGCCTTTGTTTTTAAAGAATATTATTTTGGGCGCTATTTACCGGCGCGGGGAGCTGGCTGGGACCACCGTGATTTCTAATCTGGGAAGGGTATTGCTACCAGAGGAACAGACCCCGTATATCGAGCGGTTTGAGTTTACGCTCTCACCCACCCGTGAGAACCACGTTAAGTGCGCCGTGTGCTCTTTTGGCGACCGCATGGTGGTGACTTTTTCGTCCTCTATTGAACAAAACGATGTGGCGCGCGCTTTCTTTCGCCACCTTGCCGAGTTGGGGATTCGGGTAACGGTGGAGGCAAACTATCTCACTGAGCGCAAAGAACGCGTACGGCGTAAAGAAGAGGATACGCATAAAGGGAATAAAGAGGCATAAAAGGAGAGACGACGATGAAGGAGTCGGTCAAGGGGCAAACCCTTAAGATGAGTAGCCCTGAGCGCAAGCAGCTAAAAATTGCCGAAAAGCAGGAGAAAAAGCAGGATAAACAGCGCGCAAAGCTTGAAAAGCAGCGCAGGAAGGCGCAAAAAAAGCTCGAGCGCGCCGAGCACCGCTGGCAGCTTGCGGCGTTTAAGCAGGACATCAAGGAGCTATTTCGCCGTCGCAAGCAGCAGGGCAAAGGATGACGGATGCGGGAGGAATCGGCATGAATCATTGTAGCGCATGCAAAGTGAACGTTGCCAACGAAACACGGCATTGCCCGTTGTGCGGACAGGTTTTGACTACCTGCGTGAGCGAAGAACCAAACGAGCCACAGGTAGCGTGTAAAAATACCTATCCCGTAATAGCAGAAAGCTTTTTTGGCTACAATTTTTGGCTTCGGTTTGCGGTGTTTGTCTCCTACACTGCGGCAATCGTCTGTCTGCTTGTGGATTACTTTACGTCTGGGGGCAGGATTGGCTGGTCTATTATTGTGCTTGCGGGTATTGTCTATGTTTGGGTGACTGTAACATGGTCGCTGCGCAGCATGCGTAACTTTGCGTTTCGGTATGGGGTGCAGATTGTCAGCATCGGGGCAGGGCTCTACATCATCGACTATTTTTCAGGCGCAACCGGATGGTCGCTTGACTATGCCATCCCGTTCTTTTTAATGCTTGCAACCTTTGCCATTACGCTATTAATCCTGCTCAAGCGGGTGGGTCGCATGGAATACCTGCTGTGCCAGCTTGTGATTGGCGCGTTTGGTTTAGTGCCGCTTATTCTGCTGCCGTTTGGGGTGCAGCAGGTGGCGTGGCCGTCGGTTGCGTCGGGTGCCTATGCGCTGATTACCTTAGGCTCCACGGTGTTGTTTGCCGACAGGCATGTCGGTCGGGAGCTTACAAAACGGTTTCACATCTAGCATTTGACCCCGGAAAAATGTAAACCCGTCGGGTTGTGCCCACGGGTTTTTTCTGTTATAATGTTTTGGGTGCGAAAGCACTTTAGTGGTTTAATGTATTGCCACAATCTAGGGGCGAGTTTCCCTAAGAAATGAGGTCTGTTTCTATGCCAGCCAGAGTAGTAGTCGGCGTACAGTGGGGCGACGAGGGAAAAGGTAAGATTATCGATATCCTTGCTTCACGTGCGGATGTTGTGGTAAGAAGCCAGGGCGGTAACAACGCCGGTCATACCGTGGAGAACGACGGCGAGGTTTACAAACTGCACCTGATTCCGTCGGGTATTCTATACAAAGGCACGCCCTGCTTGGTAGGCTGCGGCGTGGTCATCGACCCCGTGAGCATCCTGCAGGAGATTGACGGTCTTGAAGAGCGCGGTATTAGCTGCGACAACCTGCGCATCGACCCCCGCGCGCATGTGATTATGCCGTGGCATCTTGTGCTTGACGGGCTAAGCGAAACCTATCGCGGCAAAAGCGATATCGGTACCACCAAACGCGGCATTGGTCCGTGTTATATGGATAAAGCGGAGCGTTCTGGGCTTCGCATCTACGACGTAATCAACCCCGACCTGCTGCGTGAAAAGACGCGGACAACAGGCGAGCTGAAGAATAAAATCATTACTCAGGTCTACGGCGGTGAGCCGGTGGATATTGAGAAAACCATTGAACTCTATACCCAGTGTGGCGAGCGTCTGAAGAAATACGTTGCCGATGTATCGGTGCTTGCGTTTGAGGCAGTAAAAGCGGGCAAGGACGTGTTGTTTGAGGGCGCGCAGGGAACACTGCTGGATATCGACGTGGGTACTTACCCCTTTGTTACCTCGTCACATCCTGTTTCGGGCGGCGTGTGCACCGGCACAGGGCTTGGTCCCACCGCAATTGACTCGGTGCTTGGCGTATGCAAAAGCTACACCACTCGTGTCGGCAAGGGACCGTTTCCCACTGAGCTTGACAACGAGATCGGTGAGCGCATCCGCACGGCGGGTCACGAGTTCGGCACCACCACCGGTCGCCCCCGCAGAACCGGCTGGTTCGACTCGGTGATTCTGCGCCATTCGGTGCGTGTAAACGGCTTAACCGAGCTTGCGGTCAATAAGCTCGACACCCTTTCGGGGGTTGGTCCGCTGCAGGTTTGTGTGGCGTACCGTCTGCCCGACGGCACTGTGACAAACGATTACCCACCCACGCTCGAGGAGCTGGAGGGCTGCACCCCCATTTACGAGGAGCTGCCAGGCTTTGATGAGGACATTACCGGCTGCAGAAGCTTTGACGACCTGCCCGAGAAGTGCAAAACCTACATTGCACGTCTGGAGGAGCTGTGCGGCTGCCGTATCAGCATGGTTGGCGTAGGTCCCGCGCGCACGCAGAACTTAGAGCGGTAAACCAAATTAGCAGTACAACACCCGGCAGGGTATCCCAATGTGGGATGCCGCGCCGGGTGTTTTTTAGTCACCGCGATTTGATACTGTTATTGTGCCGCTACATGGAAGAACCGCGAGAATTTGCCCTGCGACGCGAGCAGGTCATCAAGGTGCCCGTGCTCCGCGACCCGTCCGTCCTCCAGATAGAAGATCTCGTCATACAGCCGCAGTGTTTCTGCTCTTAGGTTGTGGGTGATGCTAATCAGCGTTAAATCGTCGCGCATCAGCAGACGGCGCTCGATGTCGTAAGCGGTCTGCGGGTCGATGGCGGAGGTTCCCTCGTCAAGAATGAGCAGTGGTGTTTTGCGAATCAACGCCCGCGCGACGGCAATGCGCTGACGCTCGCCGCCCGAAAGAGAGGCACCGTTTTCGCCGGTATGTACCTCAAGCCCCTGAGGCTGTCCGGCAATAATCGGCTGCATCCCGCTTCCCTCAATCGCGGCGTCCAGTTCACTGTCCAAATAGCTGTCGTACAGGCAGATGTTGTGCCGTATGCTGCCGCAAAACAGGTATACCTTTTGGTGTATGACCGAAAGCAGACTGCGCAGCGAATCGGGCAGCAGTGATTGAATATCCGCGCCGTCGTATCGGATACTGCCTGAAAAACCCTGTAGGTCACCCGAAAGCAGGCGGAGCAAGGTTGTTTTACCGCATCCGCTGCGCCCTGTCACCGCGATTTTTTTGCCCTTTTCAATCGTCATGGTTATACCCTGTAAAACAGGCTGTTGGTTGTCATAGGCAAAGCACAGGTCATCTATGGCAATCTGGCTTGTAAGTGTTGCGGGCAGTGTTCCTTGCAAAGCGGTGTTCGGATAGTTTGCAAGGCTTTCCAGCCTGTTTAGTACCGGCACAACGCCCTGCATGCGTGGTGCATTCTGCATAATGACCATTAGCGGGGTTACAAACGAGCTGCTCAGCTGAATGAGTGCGAGCAACACACCCGCCGTGATGCTGCCGACAATCACCATATACGCGCCGATAAAGATGCCCGAAAACAGCGTAAAGTATGCCAAAACCTCCGAGACACTTTCGTTTGCGGCGTTAATGCGGTCACTGCGCGCTGCGATATGAATGAGCTGCTTGTTCTCGTAGTCAAAATCAGCCTGCACCGGTTTCTCCAGCAGGTAGCATTTTATCACCTCATACCCCGCAAGCAGGTCTTTGGTCTTTTGCGTAAAGGCAGACATTGCGTGGGATAACGCGTCCTGCCTTTTTTGCAGTGCTTTGCCGAACAAAGCGGGCACACACAGCATCAGCACAAGAAAACCAATCAGGCACAGCGCAAT